>SLSW01000125.1 GCA_007130245.1 Micromonosporaceae bacterium | reverse complement strand
GGGCCGCTGCCCGGGCGCCCGGGGCGCTGGCTGGGCATGGAGGCCGGGGTGGGCCGCGGCGGCATCGACGCCGGCGAGGGCCGCGGCGGCATCGACGCCGGCGACGGCCGCCCGCTCGAGGGCGTGATGCCGTACGGGTTGTTGCCGCCGGTGCGCGTCGACGGGCGGGCCGTGGTCGTCCCGTCGCCGTCGTCAGCCGGCGGCTCACGGCGCTGCTGCGCCTGGCGGGCAGCCTCGACCGCCGCCTCCTGCTCGGCCTTCAGCGCCGCGGCACGCGCTTCGGCAGCCGCTACCTCGATGTCCCGGGCGCTGGCGGGTTTGGTCGCGCTCGGTGGCGGGGTCGGCTTCGGGGCAGCCTTGGTCGGCGCCGCCTTCGCGGGCGCCTTCTTCACCGGCGCCTTCTTGACGGTGCTCTTCGCCGGGGCCTTGGTCGACTTGGTCGCCGGCGCTGCGGGCGGCGCGCTCGCCGCTGCCGCCATCTCGTCCCTCAGTCGCCGGGCGACGGGAGCTTCGACGGTGCTCGACGCGGACTTGACGAACTCGCCCATCTCCTTCAACTTGGCGAGAACGGTCTTGCTCTGAACGCCGAGCTCTTTCGCAAGCTCGTGTACGCGGGCTTTGCCTGCCACTGCACTCCTCAATCCGAGGCCGCGCGGGCGGCTACCCGCAGCGACCTCACTCGTTCACTTGAAGCCTGATCATTTCAGCGACTTCATCGTGTGCTCATGTCGGTCGTCCTACCTTGCTCGTCGGGGCCGATGAACTCGACCAGCGCTCCGGCGTCGGGGACACCGGAGATGCGCAACGCCCGCCCGAAGGCGCGGCGCCGCTGCGCCAGCGAGAGACACGCCGGATCGGGATGCAGATGCGCTCCCCGGCCCGGCGCCCTGCGTGCCGGATCGGGAACGAGCCGGAACCGGTGCGGTCCGGCCTCGTCCTCGACCACGACGAACCGCAGCAACTCGGACGCTGGTGCACGCTTCCGGCAGCCGACGCAGGTCCGCACCAATGGTGCCTTCCGTGTCAGCGCAGCCGGGAACGCGCGATGTGCCACGTCCCAGTCTAGCGCGCCGATCCGCGCGGTTGTCACGCCGCCCGGGAGCACGCCGCCGGGAACGGCCGGATGCGGGGAAACCCGCGCGGTCGCCCGAAGGTCAGCTTGCCGTCGGGTGTCCCTGTGGCTGCTCGGCGGCCACCGGACGATCCGGTTCGGCATCGGAGCGGATGTCGATACGCCAGCCGGTCAACCGGGCGGCCAGCCGGGCGTTCTGCCCCTCCCGACCGATCGCCAGCGACAGCTGGTAGTCCGGCACCGTGACCCGGGCGGTGCGGGTGGCCAGGTCCACCACCTCCACCCGTTGCGCCTTGGCCGGCGACAGCGCGTTGCCGACGAACTGCGCCGGATCCTCTGACCAGTCGATGATGTCGATCTTCTCGCCGTGCAGCTCGCTCATAACCGCACGCACCCGCTGCCCCATCGGCCCGATGCAGGCGCCCTTGGCGTTGAGGTTCGGCACGGTCGACCGGACCGCGATCTTCGTCCGGTGACCGGCTTCCCGCGCCACCGCGGCGATCTCCACCGACCCGTCGGTGATCTCCGGCACCTCCAACGCGAACAGCTTCTTGACCAGGCTCGGGTGGGACCGCGACAGGGTGATCCTGGGTCCGAGGGCGCCCTTGGCCACGTGCACCACCACGCACTTGATCCGCTGGCCGTGCTCGTACAACTCGCCGGGCACCTGCTCGGCGGCCGGCAGGACCCCCTCGACCTTGCCCAGGTCGACGGTGACGATGCCGCGCTCGGCACGCGGGCCATGCGCCTGGATCAGCCCGGTCACCAGGTCGCCGTCGCGGCCGGAGTACTCGCCGTAGTGCACCTCGTCGGTGGCTTCCCGCAGCCGCTGCAGGATCACCTGCTTGGCGGTCATCGCCGCGATCCGGCCGAAGTCGTGCGGGGTGTCGTCGACCTCCCGCACCACCTCGCCGTTCTCGTCGAACTCCCGCACGTAGACCAACGCCTCGCCGGTCTCACGGTCGATCTCCACCCGTGCGTGGGGTCGCGCCCGCTCGGTGTGTTTGTACGCGGTCAGCAGCGCCGTCTCGATCGCGGCCAGGATGGTCTCGAACGGGATCTCCCGTTCGCGCTCCAGGGCACGCAGCGCTGCGAGGTCGATATTCACCTCGACTCACCCTCCCCCACGTCCAGGTCGTCGGCGCCACTGTCCTCGAGCCCTCGCTGCAGCTCGACCTGCACCCGCCCGACCCCCAGGCGGTCGTACGACAGCTCGCGGGTGCCGCCGTCGACCTCAAGCATGACGCGCCGCTCGTCGGCGGCCGTGATCCGTCCGGTGACGGGTCTGGTGACACCGTCCCCTCCCTGCGCCGGCGCGGTGACCAGCCGTCCGATGTTGCGCCGCCAGTGCCGCGGCTCGGTCAGCGGCCGGTCCACCCCGGGAGAGGTGACCTCCAGCACGTACTCCCCGGGCACCACCTGCGGGCCTGCCTGCTCGGCGTCGTCCAGCGCCGACGAGACCGACCGCGACACCTCGGCGATCGCGTCCAGGTCGACCCCGGAGTCGCGGTCGATCACCACCCGCACCAGGTGCCGCCGCCCCACCCGCGACACCAACACGTCCTCCAGGTCGAATCCGGCCTCACGGGTGACCGGTGCAATGATCTCCGCTACCCGCGCCGCCTGCGCGCCGCGACCGCCGCCTCGCTGCGATGCCACCGGATCCACCCCCTCAGCGCCGCGTCAGCAGGCAATACACATCTTGCCACCTGGCCTGGCACCACGCGGCTGCGCAGAGCGTAGCGCGCTACCGCACCGAAGTGGCGCGCGCCGCTCCGTTCGACCCCCACCGCGGCGATCTTGGTCGTCGATGGCCCGCATGAAGGCGGGAGCCGACCAAGATCGCGGATGGCCGGGGGCGGCGGTGAGACCCGGGGGCGGCGGTGACAAACGGTGACGATGGTGTTCACTGTGGCCATGCGACACGGGGACCCGCGACGGTGGTCGCGCCGATCAGTGCTCGGTGCCACGGCGCTCGCGGGTGCCGCTGCCACCGTGGGCGGCTGCACCTGGCTCGGCTCGCCCGAGCCGGAGGCGCCGCCCCCGCCGGACCCGCTGGAGCCGCTGCTGGCGGACACCCGGGCGCTGGTCACGCGCTATCAAGGGACGCGCACCGCCCACCCGGACCTGGCCGACGCCCTGGCCCCGCTGCAGGAGGCCCACGCCGCCCACGCCGCCGCGCTACGGGAGCTGATCGGGCTGCCGGATCCGGCCACACCGTCGCCGGGCGTCACGCCGCAGCCGGCACCGGCCGCTACCCCGTCGGAGGTCGACAACATCGCCGACGACCCGGACGACGCTGTCGGTGACCTGCGGGAGGCCGAGGCGGAGGCGTTCGACGGTGCCCTGGCCCACTGCCTGGCCGCCCCCGCGGACCGCACGGCCCTGCTCGGCGCCATCTGTGCCGCCCGGGCCACCCACCTCGAGGTGCTGTCGTGAGCCGCGCCGCGCCGCTGGCGACCGCGCTCGCTGCCGAGCACGCCGCGATCTACGCGTACGGGCTGGTCGGGGTCCGCCTCGACGACGACCTGGCCGAGGCAGCACGGGAGGCCGAGGCGGTACACCGGCAGCGCCGCGACACCCTGCTGCTGGTGCTCGCCGAGCGCGGTGTCGAGGCACCCTCCGGCGCGGCCGCGTACGACCTGCCGTTCGAGGTGACCGACACCGGGTCCGCCCTGGAGCTGGCGGTCCTGGTCGAGGACCGGGTGGCCGGGGTGTGGCGGGCGGCGCTGCCGGAGGTCACCCGCGACGACCGCCGGATGGCGCTGGACGCGCTGGTCGACGCCGCGGTGTGGGCGACCCGGTGGCGGCGCGCGGCCGGCATTGAACCGGCCACCGTGCCGTTCCCGGGCGAGGCGTGACCCCCGCCGTCCACACATCACCGCGTGCCTCGTCCGGCGCGGACTTGACCGTGCCATACTCGGTATGCATACTCAGTAGCCATGTCGATCAGACACGGCCTGCTGGCGTTGCTGACCGCCGGCCCGCGGTACGGCTACCAGCTGCGCGCCGCATTCGAGGAGTCCACCGGCGCCACCTGGCCGCTGAACATCGGACAGGTCTACACCACCCTGTCCCGGCTGGAACGCGACGGCCTGGTGCGTCCGCTGCCCGAGGAGGACGGGGGACAGCGGCCGTACGAGATAACCGACGCCGGCCGGGCCGAGGTCGAGCGCTGGTTCGCCACCGCGGTCACCCGCACCGACCGGCCCCGCGACGAGCTCGTGATCAAGCTGGCGATCGCGCTGACCACCCCAGGCGTGGACGTACGCACGGTGGTGCAGACCCAGCGCACCGCGACCATGCGCACCCTGCAGGAGCTCACCCGGTTGAAGGCCGGTGACGCCGCATCCGACCTGTCCTGGCGGCTGGTGCTCGACGCGATGATCTTCCAGGCGGAGGCGGAGGTGCGGTGGCTCGACCACTGCGAGGCCAGCCTGACCCGCCATCGTCCATCACCGGCGGCACCGGAGGTCGCGCCCGCCGGCCATTCCGAGGAGGCCGACGTCTCGTGAACATCCCTGTCCTGGAACTGCGGGAGGTACGCCGGGTCCACGGCTCCGGGCCGACCGAGGTGCACGCCCTGCGCGGTGTGTCGCTGGCGGTGTCACCCGGCGAGCTGGTCGGCATCATGGGTCCGTCCGGCTCCGGCAAGTCGACCCTGCTCAACCTGGCCGGCGGGCTGGACGCCCCGACCACCGGCGAGGTGTACGTCGAAGGGGAACACCTGGGGTCGATGAGCCGCAAGCGGCTCGCGGCGCTGCGCCGGCGCTCGGTCGGCTACGTGTTCCAGGACCTGAACCTGCTGCCCAGCCTGACCGCCGCCGAGAACGGGGCGCTGCCGCTGGAGTTGGACGGCATGAGTGTGCGCCGGGCGCGCCGCGCGGCGCTGGCCGCGCTGTCCGAGATGGATATGGCCGACCACGCCGGCCGGTTCCCGGACGAGATGTCCGGTGGCCAGCAGCAGCGGGTCGCCATCGCCCGGGCGCTGATCGGCGAGCGCCGGCTGGTGCTGGCCGACGAGCCGACCGGCGCGCTGGACACCCGCACCGGGGAGGCGGTGCTGCGGCTGCTGCGCGCCCGGGTGGACGCCGGTGCGGCCGGGGTGCTGGTCACCCACGAGGCCCGCCATGCCGCCTGGGCCGACCGGGTGATCTTCCTGCGCGACGGCGAGATCGTCGACACCTCCGGCCCGCTGGCCACCGCCGACGACCTCCTCGTGCGTTGATCATGGAGTTTTCTGGGCGTGTCGGGCGGCGAGTCGTGCAACCAGCCCATGATCAACGCGAGAATGGGGGTGCGCGGTGCGTGGCTGGGTGACGGCGCTGCGGATCGCCCGGCGGGAGGCCAGGCGGCACAAGGGGCGCTCAGCCCTGGTGGTGGCGCTGATCGCGTTGCCGGTGTTCGGGCTGTCCTTCGTCGCGGTCGCGTACGACAGCTTCCGCCTCACGGACGAAGCGGAGATCAACCGGGACATCGGCGCCGCCGACGCGCAACTGTCCTGGCGCTTCCAGGGTTCGGCGAACCAGACGCCGGACCTGCGGGTGCAGGGCGCCGAGCCGGGCACGGCACCACGCGAACAGCCACCCACTGCGGCAGAGGTGCGCGAGGTGGTGCCGCCGGGCTCCCGGGTGGTGCCACGGCGGACCGAGACGTTGCGGATGCAAACCGCTGCCGGGCACGGGGACCTGCACGCCGAGTGGCTGGACCTGGACGACCCGATCCACCGGCCGCGGGTGGTGCTGCGCGAGGGCCGAAGCCCGGTCGGCGACGGCGAGGTTGCCCTGACCCGTCGCGGCGCGGACCGCCTGGGCGCCGGCATCGGCGACGAGGTCGCCACCGCGGACGGGGAGCAGCGCTGGACCGTGGTCGGGATCGCCGAGTACCCGTACCGGTTCGTGGCCGCGGTGCTGCTGCCCGCCGACCGCGCAGCCACCGAGACCTGGCTGGTCAGCACACCTGAGCCGGTGACCTGGGAGCAGGTGCGCGAGCTGAACGAGCACGGGATCTTCGTACGCTCCCGGCACGTGCTGCTGAACCCGCCGCCACCGTCGCAGGTGGACGCGGACGACCACGTCGTCTGGTCGGGGGACGACACCGGCGAGACGGTGGCGCTGGGCACCCTGCTGGTCGGGATGGCGATGCTGGAGGTGGTGCTGCTGGCCGGGCCGGCGTTCGCGGTCTCGGCCCGGCGCCGGCAGCGCCAGCTCGCGCTGGTGGCCGCCCAGGGCGGCACCCCGGCGCACCAGCGACGCATCGTGCTCGCCGACGGGATCGTGCTCGGCGCCGCCGGTGCCGTCGTCGGCGTCGCCGTCGGCGTGGCGGCCGCGCTGGCTGCCGTTCCGCTGCTGGAGGAGCATCTGATGAACCGCCGCATCGCCGCGACGCGGGTGTTCCCGCTGGCGCTGCTCGGGGTGGCGGCGCTGGCGGTGATCACCGGGCTGCTGGCGGCCGTGGTGCCGGCCGTCACGGCGGCGCGCCAGCAGGTGGTGACCGCGCTGTCCGGCCGCCGCGGCCAGGTGCGTTCCCGTCGGCACTGGCTGGCGCTGGGACTGGTCATGGCCGCCGTCGGCGTCGCGATCGCCGTGACCGGCGCGCGGAACGTGGCCACGGGGATGGTGCTGGCCGGGCTGATCACCGGCCAGCTCGGCCTGGTGCTGTGCACCCCATCCCTGGTCGGGCTGGTGGCCAGGCTCGGCCGGCTGCTGCCGCTGGCGCCGCGGATGGCGCTACGTGACACCGGCCGCAGCCGTGCAGCCGCGGCGCCGGCGATCTCCGCGGTGATGGCGGCCGTGGCGGGAACGCTGACGCTGGGGATCTACCTGGCCGCCAGCGACCAGCGCAGCCACGACTCGCACCAGACCGGCCTGCCGGTGGGCCACGTCTGGGTGCCGTACGGGGTGTGGGGTGACGACGGGTCCGAGATGCTAGCCCCTGACCAGCGCGAACAGGTCCGGGCCGCGCTGTCCGGCTCCCTGCCGGTCACCGCGATCCACGAGGTGGCCGTTCCGGCCTGCCCGCCGGAGTCGGACGCGGACCAGTGCCGGATGAACGTGCCCGTGGCAGAGCGGCACCGGTGCCCCGCCGAGGACCTACAGGCCGAACGCGTCGAGGCGCGGCGAGCGTCGGGCGCCACAGCGATCGCCCTCGACTCGCTGCTGACCGTCGAGGAACAGCGCGCGGCGCGGGCCGACCCGCGATGCCGGGAGCCGATCCGCTTCTGGCGCACACACCTGGGCAGTGCGGTGGTCGACGACGGGGTAGCGCTGGCGGCGCTGGCCGGCGGCGACGACGCGGACCTGGCCGCGGCGCGAGCGACACTGGCCGCCGGCGGTGTGGTGGTCGCCGACCCGCGGAAGGTCGTCAACGGCCGGGCCACGCTGGAGATCACCCGGTACGTCGGGGAGCGGGGGCACACACGCGAGATCACCGCGCCGGCGTATGCGCTGACCAGCGGCGAGAACGTGCCCTTCGTGGTGCTCTCGACCGGCGCGCTCGACCGCGTTGACTTGACCGCCGAGCGGGACGGCCTGGTCGCTGCCACCACCAGTATCCCCACCCAGGCGCAGGAGGATGCGCTGCGCGCCGGGCTGAGCGGGATCCACCCGGACCTCGAGCACCGGTTCCAGATCGAGCGGGGCACCTCCGACCGCCAGGACCCACTGCTGCTGGTGCTCACGGCCGTCGCGGGGGTGGTGGCGTTGGCGGCGGCCGGCATCGCCACCGGCCTGGCCGCCGCCGATCGGCGCGGCGACCTGGCCACGCTCGGGGCGGTGGGCGCCAGCCCGCGGGTGCGCCGGTGGCTGGCCACCAGCCAGGCCGGCACGATTGCCGGGCTCGGCGCGTTGCTGGGCACGGCCGCCGGGGTAGGTTCGGCCGCGGCGGTGCTGGCCGGGCTCAACCGGGCGGAGGCGCACGTGTGGCCGCCGCCGGCCCCGCCGTACGAGCTGGCGATCCCCTGGCCGGCGCTGGTGCTGTTGCTGGTGGTGGTGCCGGTGGTGGCGATGGCCGGCGCCGGGCTGCTGACCCGCTCGCGCCTGCCGGCCGAGCGTCGCCGGTTGGGCTGACCGCCCGGCCGCGCCGACACCGATCAGACCAGGTCCGTGCCGATCATCAGGCCGATCAGGAACCCGGCGGCGGCGGCGATCGTACCGAGCAGCAACTGCCGGCCGGCGGCATACCACCACGGCCGGTGGGTGAACTTCGACGCCAGGGCGCCGGCGAACAGCAGACCCACCCCACCGACACCCAGCGCCAGCAGCAGCGAGGTCGACCCGAGCAGGTACGGCATCAGCGGGATGAGCGCGCCGATGGAGAAGGTGACGAACGACGAGCCGCCGGCCACCCACGGGCTGGGTTTCTCGATCGCGCTGACCCCCAGCTCCTCCTGCACGTGGAAGCGCAGCGCCTCGTCCGGGCGGTCCTTGAGCGCCTGGGCCATCTGCCGCGCCACGTCGGCCGAGATTCCCCGGTCGATCCACATCTGGGCGAGTTCGGCGGCCTCGCCCTCCGGGTTGCGGATCAGCTCGGCGCGCTCGCGGGCCACCTCCCGCTCGATCGCCTCGTTCTGCGTCTTGACGCTGGTGTACTCGCCGAAGGCCATCGAGATGGCGCCGGCGATCAGGCCGGCGATGCCTGCCAGCACGATCGCGCCCGGTGCCACGCCGCCGCCACCGACTCCCGCGATCAGGCCGATGTTGCTGACGAGACCGTCCATGCCGCCGAACGTGGCCGCACGCAGCCATCCGCCGGAGACGTCGGTGTGGTGGTCGGCGTGGGACCTCGCCGGCGTGGGGTTGGGTTCCTTGGTCACGTGACGACCATACGGTTCCCGGACCCCGGCCGGACGGCTCAGGTCAGGCTAAGGTGAGGATCTCGTAACCGTCGTCGGTGACCACGATGGTGTGCTCGAACTGGGCGGTCCAGCGCCGGTCCTTCGTCACCGCGGTCCAACCGTCGTCCCACAGGTCGTGCTCGTGGGTGCCGAGCGTGATCATCGGCTCGATGGTGAAGGTCATGCCGGGCTCCATCACCATCTCCAGCGCCGGGTTGTCGTAGTGCGGCACGTACAGCCCGCTGTGGAATGCCTCCCCGATGCCGTGGCCGGTGAAGTCGCGTACCACGCCGTAGCCGAAGCGCCGCGCGTACGACTCGATGACCCGGCCGATGACGTTGAGCTGGCGGCCCGGCGCCACCGCCTTGATGCCGCGCATCATCGCCTCGTGGGTGCGCTCGACCAGCAGCCGCGCCTCCTCGTCGACCTCACCCACCAGGAAGGTCGCGTCGGTGTCGCCGTGCACCCCGCCCAGGAACGCGGTGATGTCGACGTTGATGATGTCGCCGTCTTCCAGCACGGTCGAGTCCGGGATGCCGTGGCAGATGACCTCGTTCAGCGAGGTGCAGCACGACTTGGGGAAGCCCCGGTAGCCCAGCGTCGACGGATAGGCACCGTGGTCGCAGAGGAACTCGTGCACCACCCGGTCGATCTCGTCGGTGGTCACGCCGGGCTTGCAGTATTCCCCGGCGAGCTGCAGCGCCCGGGCGGCCAGCCGGCCGGCGGCGCGCATCCGCTCGATCGTCTCCGGGGTCTGTACGTGCGAGCCGGTGTACGGCTTCGGGCCGCTACGGCCGACGTACTCGGGCCGGGGTATGTGGGGCGGCACTGCCCGTGGCGGTGAGATGGTGCCGGGGACGATCGGGGCTCGCACGCTCATACCGACCAGCGTAACGACCCGCCGTACGGCCGGCCCGCGCGCTCTAGAACAGTACGGTGGCGAAGGTGCCGACCTGGCGGAAGCCGCACCGGCGGTATGCCCGGCGTGCCGGGGTGTTGTAGTCGTTGACGTACAGGCTGACCGTGGGCGCCACCCGGCGCAGCGCGTCGCGTACCACCGTCGCCATCGCGGCCGCCCCGATCCCCTGTCCCCGCCACGCGGGAGCCACCCACACGCCCTGCACCTGCACGGTGTGGCGGGTGATCGCCGCCAGGTCGGCTTTGAAGATCACCTCGCCGTCGACCACGCGGGCGTACGAGCGTCCGGCGCGCAGCAGCCGGGCCACCCGGGCGTGGTGTGCGCGCCCGCCGTCCTCGGCGGTCGGCGAGATGCCGACCTCCTCGGTGTACATCTGGGCGGCCGCGGGCCAGAACGCGTCGATCTCGTCGGGCCGGGCCAGCCGTACCCGCGGGTCGGCCGCCAGCGCCGGCGGGGTGTCGGTCATCAGCAGCGGCTGGTTGGCCCGCACCTGCCGGGCCGGGCCCCAGCCCGGCTCCAGCCGCTGCCACAGGTCGAGCACCGCCTCAGCGTGGCCGATGACCGACGAGCAGGTGCGCGGCTGACCGTGCAACAGCTCGGCGAATGCGGCGGTCGCCGCGCTGTGCGCCAGCACCGGAGTGATGTGCGCGCCGACCCAGCACAGCGACTCGAGGCGCCGTCGCGGGCCGTAGCCGTAGATGGCCCCGTCGCCGCCGCCCCACGCGGACAGCCCGCGGGTCGCGACGCGCTCGGCCACCGTGGAGGCGCCGTACGGGTCGCGATCGAGCAACCGTTCCACCGCGCGTCGCTCGTTGTCGCCCAGCCGACGCACCGGCATCGTCAGCACCCCACCACCCTAGCGCCGACGGATGCCCCCTGAGGATGTCAGTGGACGGTGACGGTGGGGCCCGCCTGCAGCTCGCGCAGCTCCTCGGGCAGCTCGGCCCCCATCTCGTCGGCCAGCCGCAGCGCTTCGGCGATCAGCGTCTCCACGATCTGGGTCTCCGGCACGGTCTTGATGACCTCACCTCGTACGAAGATCTGACCCTTGCCGTTGCCGGAGGCCACCCCGAGGTCGGCCTCCCGCGCCTCCCCCGGACCGTTGACCACGCAGCCCATCACCGCCACCCGCAGCGGCACCGGCAGACCCTCCAGGCCGGCGGTGACCTCCTCGGCCAGCGTGTACACGTCGACCTGGGCGCGCCCGCACGACGGGCAGGACACGATCTCCAGCCCGCGCTCGCGCAGCCCCAGCGACTCCAGGATCGCGGTGCCGACCTTGACCTCCTCCACCGGCGGCGCCGACAGCGACACCCGGATGGTGTCGCCGATGCCCTCGGCCAGCAGCGCGCCGAAGGCCACCGCCGACTTGACCGTGCCCTGGAACGCCGGCCCGGCCTCGGTCACCCCCAGGTGCAGCGGGTAGTCGCACTGCTGGGCCAGCTGCCGGTACGCCGCGATCATCACCACCGGGTCGTGGTGCTTGACCGAGATCTTGATGTCGCGGAAACCGTGCTCCTCGAACAGCGAGCACTCCCACAACGCCGACTCCACCATCGCCTCGGCCGTGGCCCTGCCGTACTTCTCCAGCAACCGTGGGTCCAGCGAGCCCGCGTTGACCCCGATGCGGATCGGCACGCCCGCGTCCGAGGCCGCCTTGGCGATCTCCCCGACCTTGTCGTCGAACTTGCGGATGTTGCCCGGGTTGACCCGCACCGCCGCGCAGCCGGCGTCGATCGCGGCGAAGACGTACTTCGGCTGGAAGTGGATGTCGGCCACCACCGGGATCGGCGACTTGCGGGCGATCGCCGGCAGCGCGGCCGCGTCGTCAGCCGACGGCACCGCCACCCGCACGATCTGGCAGCCGGCCGCGGTCAGCTCCGCGATCTGCTGCAGCGTGGCGTCGACCTCCGTGGTGGGGGTGGTGGTCATCGACTGCACCGACACCGGTGCGTCACCCCCGACCGGCACGGTGCCGACCGTCAACCGCCGGCTGTGCCGCCGCTTCGCCAGCGCCGGCGGTGGCGTGGTGGGCATCCCCAGCGCAACTGTGCTCACGGTGCTTCGGCCTTCCTCACAACTCAGAACGGCAGCCGGATCGGGTTGACGATGTCGGCGGTGACCGTCAACAGCAGGAATCCTCCCATGATGGCGATCACGAGGTACGTCAACGGCATCATCTTGTAGTAGTCCACCCGGCCCGGGTCGGGCTTGCCGAAGACCGCGTACACCCACGAGCGGGCCTTTTCGAACCAGGCGATCGCCAGGTGACCGCCGTCCAGCGGCAGCAGCGGCAGCAGGTTGAACACGCCGATGAAGAAGTTCACCGCCGCCAGGAACACCACCCAGGTCGGCAGCTCACCGCGCTCCCACAGCTCCCCGCCGAGCCGGGAGGCACCCACCACGCTCATCGGGGTCTCGGGGTGGCGGTCGCCGCCGAAGACCGCGTCCCACAGCAGCGGCACCCGCTGCGGCAGCCGGCTGAGCGCCTCCACGGTGCCCCGGAACATGAAGGCGGTCTGGTCGGCGGCCAGGCCCACCCCGGCCACCGGCCCGTGCACCGTGCGCGGCACCACCGGGGTGATGCCGAGCACGCCGACGTCCTCCAGATCATCCTCGGTGATCTGGTCGACCGGGGTGTCCGCGGGCACGCCCTGGCGCACCCGCTCGGCCAGCGGGATGGCCACCGTCACGGTATGTTCCCGCCCGTCGCGCACGTACGTCAGCTCGGCGGCGCGGTCGCCGGCCGCGCGGATGCGGGCGGTCAGCTCCCCCCACTCGGTGACGGTGGCGCCGTCGATCGCGGTGATCACGTCGCCGGGCTGCAGCCCCGCCTCGACGGCGGCACTGGCCGGATCGTCGCCGGGCACGCACTGCCGTTGCATGCCGGTGGCCTCGTCGACCTCCCACTCCAACGCGGTGCACTCCGCCACGTTGTTCACCTGCGGGGCGGCCTCGGGCAGGCGGTCGAAGTCGTTCAGCGGGGCGAACGCGAACACACCCCACAGCAGCGCGAAACCCAGCACGAAGTGCACCGCCGAGCCGGCACCCATCACGATGCTGCGCTTCCAGACCGGGAACCGCCACATCGCCCGGTGCTGGTCCTCGGGCCCGACGTCGTCGTCCTGCGGCGTCATGCCGACGATCTTGACGAACCCGCCGAGCGGGATGCCCTTGATGCCGTACTCGGTCTCGCCCTTCCGGAACGACCACAGGGTGGGGCCGAAGCCGACAAAGTATCGGGTGGCCTTCATGCCGAATGCCTTGGCGGTGCCCAGGTGGCCGGCCTCGTGCAGGCTGATCGACACCAGCAGACCGACGGCGAACAGCGCCACCCCGATCGCGTACTCCATCCGCCTGCCTACTCCTCAGTCTCGCCGCGCCGGAGCCCGTACCCGGCCTCGATGATGTCGCGCGCCCGCGCCCGGGCCCACGCCTCGGCGGCGAGGACCTCCTCGACGGTACCCGGTTCGGCAAGATCGGGCGCCCGGCCCAGCACCTCCGAGACCGTGTCCACGATGCCGAGGAAGGGTAACCGGCCGGCGGCGAACGCCGCTACGCACTCCTCGTTGGCGGCGTTGTAGATCGCCGGCCGGCACCGGCCGGCCCGGCCGGCCTGCTTGGCCAGCGCCACCGCCGGGAACGCCTCGTCGTCCAGCGGCTCCAGCTGCCAGGTGTGCACCGAGGTCCAGTCCACCGCGGCGGTGGCCTCGGGCACCCGTTCCGGCCAGGCCAGTGCCAGCGAGATCGGCAGCCGCATGTCCGGCGGACTGGCTTGGGCGATGGTGGAGCCGTCGACGAACTCCACCATCGAGTGCAGCACCGACTGCGGGTGCACCACCACATCGATGCGGTCGTACGGGATCTGGAACAGCTCGTGCGCCTCGATCACCTCCAGTCCCTTGTTGACCAGGGTGGCCGAGTTGATGGTGATGACCGGGCCCATGTCCCAGGTGGGGTGGGCCATCGCCTCGGTCACCGTGACGTCACCGAGCTCGTCGCGGCGCCGGCCGCGGAACGGCCCGCCGCTGGCGGTGACCACCAACCGTCGCACCTCCTCGGCGGCGCCAGCGCGCAGGCACTGCGCCAGCGCGGTGTGTTCGGAGTCGACCGGCACCAGCTGCCCGGGGCGGGCCGCGGCGCGCACCAGCGGCCCACCGGCCACCAGAGATTCCTTGTTGGCCAGCGCCACGGTGCGGCCGGCGTGCAGCGCCGCCAGGGTGGCCGGCAGCCCGAGCGAGCCGACCACGCCGTTGAGCACCACATCTGCCGGCCAGGTGGCCAGCTCCGCCATCGCCTCCGGTCCGGCGATGATCTTCGGTAGCCGGTAGTCGCCGGTGGCGTACCCGCGCGTCGACGCCTCGGCGTAGAACGCCAGCTGCAGGTCCTGCGCGGCCGAGGCCTTCGCCACCGCGACCACGTCCACGCCGAGCTGCAGCGCCTGGGCGGCGAGCAGGTCGACGTTGCCGCCGCCGGCGCCCAGCCCGACCACCCGGAACCGGTCCGGGTTCGCCCGGACGATGTCGATGGCCTGGGTGCCGATCGACCCGGTCGACCCGAGCAGGACGACGTCGCGCGGTGAACTCACCCGCTCATTCTGGCCTGCCCCCGCCATCCGGCCCGCCGAGGGTCGCGTCCTGCCACGCCTGTCCGCGTCATAGGGACACCGACCAAGACCTGCTCAACGGGCGCGCGAGACGATGGGTGGCGATCCCGCTGACGCGTCCTCGTCGTGAATGCCGTAGCGGCGGTACACCCGGCGCAGCGCCCCCGGCGCCCACCAGTTCCAGACGCCGAGCAGCCGCATCGTCGCCGGCACCAGCAGCGTGCGGATCACCGTGGCGTCCACCGCGATCGCCACGATCATCCCGATGCCCATCAGTTTCACGAACGCCATCTCCCCGGCGGCGAAGCCGCCGATCACCACGATCAGCAGCAACGCCGCGGCGGTGATGACCCGGCCGGTGCGCTGCAGCCCGTAGGCCACCGCGCCGGTGTTGTCGCCGGTGCGGTCCCAGCGCTCGCGCACCCGGGAGATCAGGAACACCTCGTAGTCGGTGGAGATTCCGAACAGCACCGCGAACATCAGCAGCAGCATCGCCGGATGGACGAACCCGGTGGCGGTGAAGTTGAGCAGGTCGGCGAGGTTGCCTTCCTGGAATCCCCACACGACCACCCCGAGCGCGGCGCCGATGGACAGCAGGTTCATCACCACCGCTTTGACCGGCAGCACCACCGAGCCGAACGCCAGAAACAGCACCAGCATGATCGCCGTCGCCATGATCAACAACATCCACGGCAGCCGCTGCTGCAGGCTGTCGACCAGGTCCAGGTCGACCGCGCTGCGGCCGGCGACCAGCACCTCCGCTCCGGCCGGCTCGGGCAGGTCCCGCACCGCACGCACCGCGTCCCACGCCTCGGTGCCGGTGGGCTCGCCCGGGTAGTCCACCGACACGATCCACGACGCGCCGTCCTGCGCGGTGACCGCGGCGTCGGTGACCTCCGGCAAACCCGCCGCCGCGTCGGCGTACCCCTGCGCCTGCGCCGCACCGGCACCCGAGACCAGCACGATGATCGGATCCGCGTCGCCAGCGGGGAAGTCGGTGGCGATCCGGTCGGCGACCACCCGCGCCTCGGCGCCCTCCGGCAGCACCCGCTCGTCGAACCCGCCGAGGTCGAGACGGGTGGCCGGGCTCGCCAGCGCCAGTAGCACCACCAGGGTCACGACCAGGTACAGCACCGGGCGGCGCATCACGCTGCGCGCCACGGTCGCCCACGCTCCCTGGCCGGCCGGTGGTTCACCGTGCACCGGGTGCCGGGTGCGCCGCAGCCGCGGCAGCGGCACCCGGCCGGCGTTGATCCGGGGACCCAGCAGCGCCAGCAGCGCCGGCAGCACGGTCAGCGACGCCAGCATGGCGACCGCGATCGCAGCTATTCCTCCCAGCGACATGGACCGCAGGAACACCTGCGGATAGATCAGCAGGCTCGCCAGCGCCAGGATGGTGGTCGACGCGGACACCATCACCGACCTCCCGGCGGTGGACAGCGTACGGGTCACGGCTGCGACGGTGTCGTAGCCTGCCTGCAGCTCCTCCCGGAACCGGTTGACCACGAACAGCGCGTAGTCGATCGCCAGGCCCAGCCCGATCACCGTGATGATGTTGATCGCGAATATGGAGACGTCGTCGACCATGGTGAGCAGCCGGGCGGCCACGAATGCCCCGAGGATCGCCAGCCCGCCGATGAGCAGCGGCATGACCGCGGCCACCACTCCCCGAAAGATGATCACCAGCAGGATCAGGAGCAGGGGGAACGAGACCAGCTCGGCGCGGATCACGTCGCGCTCGGTCTGTTCGTTGGACTGGTCCAGGAAGGCCACCAGCCCACCGACCTGCGTGGTCACCCCGGGAGCGTCCAGCAACTGGTCGATGCGGTGGTACGCGTCGAGGAGCTCGTCCTCGTCGTCGGCGGCGAGCCGGACCGCCACGTAGGTAGCACGCCGGTCGGCCGACACCAGTGTCGGCAACCCCGTGTCGTACCAGCTCACCAGGCCGGCCACTTCCGGGCGTGCGGCCACCGTGGCCAGCGTGTCGGTGACCGGCCCGGCGAACGCCGGATCATCCACAGTAGTCGTTTCGCTTGAGTAGAGCACCAGCAGGTCGGTGTCCTGGTCCCCCACCTCCTCGGAGATCCGCTCCTGCGCGATGGTCGACTCGCTGTCCGGGTCGGTGAAACCGGCACTGGTCAGCGCCCCGAACACGCCGGTGCCCCAGGTGGCGCCGACCACCAGTAGCGCCGCGGCGACGGCCAGCACCACCCATCGCCACCGCACCACCAGCGGTCCCCACCGCACCAGCACGCCTTGCCTGCCCGCCCCTCGGTCGCACGGCCGTGGACAGCCTCAACATAGTGAACCACCGCCGGTTCGGGCGTCGGTTCGCCGGAGCCGGACGATGTCGGAGGGGCACACTACTGTGCGGGCATGCCGACCCACCTGTCGCTCGACGAGCACCTCACCGCCCTACGCCGCGGCGGCGTGGTCCTCCGCGACGCCGCGGCCCGCGCCGGTCTCGAGGCGCCGGTGCCGACCTGCCCGGCCTGGGACGTCCGCACGCTGGTGATCCACCAGGGGATGGTGCACCGCTGGGCGCGGGCGAACCTGCGCCGGGAGCGCAGCGACACCACCAGCCACTGGCGCGCCGATGCAGAGGCCGCGCCCGACCTGCTGGAGTGGTTCTCAGACGGCCTCGCCGCGCTGCTCGAGACCATCGACGCCACCCCCGACGACGCCAAGGCGTTGGTTTTCCTCAATGACGCACCGCCGCCACGCCGGTTCTGGGCACGCCGGCAGGCGCACGAGACCACCATCCACGGTGCTGACGCGGTGGCCGCGGCGCTCGGCCGGTGGCCGACCGCCGGTGATCTGTCGATCGATCCGGAGGTCGCGGCCGACGGGGTCGACGAGCTGCTGTGCGGGTTCATCACCCGCGGCAAGGGAAAGCTCCGCCCCACCGAGCCGCTCACGGTCGTGGTGACGACCGATGACACCGGGCACGCCTGGACGATGCGCCTCGACGACGGGTCCCTGACCACCGTGGTCGGCGCGCCCGCCCAGCCCGACGCCACCATGTCCGGCACCGCGGCCCAGCTCTACCTCGGGCTGTGGAACCGGGGCGACGAGATCACCGTCAAGGGCCGGGACGACCTGATGGCCCTCTGGCGCGAGCAGGTGCGCGTCAGATGGGGAGGATGAGCAATAGACTCGCCCGTTATGCGATCAGTCGAGGATCTGCCGGACAGGGCCGATGTCGTGGTCATCGGGGCGGGCCACAACGGTCTCGTGGCGGCCACGCTGCTGGCGCGCGCCGGGCTCGCGGCGGTGGTGCTGGAGGCCGCCGACGTGCCGGGCGGGGCGACCCGCACCGAGCACCCGTTCGGTCAGGTGCCCGGCCTCGGCCACTCCACCGGGTCGTACCTACTCGGCCTGATGCCCCCGGAGCTGATGGTCACGCTCGGCATCGACATCCCGGTGCGGCGGCGCGACCCGCACTACTTCCTGCCCACGCCCGGGCCGGTCGGCTCGCCGTACCTCTGGTTCGGCACCGACCGCCACGCTACCCGGCGGCAAGTGCGCGAGCTGTTCTCCGAGGCCGACCTGGCCGCCGACGACGCGATGGCCGTCGAGCTGGCGGCGCTGCGCGACGACCTCGCCCCGGCCTGGCTGTCCGAGCCGCTGCCGGTCGAGCAGACCGCCGAGCGCTACGTGCGACCCGCCCTGCGGCAGGTCTTCGTCGACCTGGTGCGCGGCTCGGTCGTCGACTATCTCGCACGGTTCGGTTTCCGCAGCGAACTGCTCACCGCCATGTATGCGGTCACCGACGGCCTGTCCGGCCTGCACGCCGGCCCGGACGACCCCGGCACCGGACACAACTTCCTGGTGCACAACATGTGCCGGCTGCCCGGCGCGGACGGCACCTGGATGGTCGCCGAAGGCGGCATGGGGACCGTGTCGCGGCTGCTGGCCGACGCGGCGCGGGCCGCCGGCGCGCGATTGGTCACATCGGCGCCCGTGACACAGGTGCGGGTGAGCGGCGGCACGGTGGCCGGGGTCGCGCTCGCCGACGGGCGGGAGGTCAGTGCGTCCGTGGTGCTCGGCGCCTGCGACCCGTACCGGCTGCTGGACCTGGTCGACAACGGCGCCCTGCCGGCGGATCTGGTCACCCGGATGCGGTCGGTGCGCCGCACCGGCACCACCATGAAGGTCAACCTGGCGCTGCGCGACCTGCCGCGCTTTTCCTGCCTGCCGGAGGACACCCCGACCCCGTTCGGCGCCACCGTGCACCTGCTGCCCGGCTCGGCCCCCGGCGGGTCCCCGATGTCGGCGCTGCGGGCGATGTGGGCCGAGGTGCAGGCCGGGCGGCTGCCGGCCGAGCCGACCATCGAGTGGTACGTGCACACCACCGTGGACCCGTCGCTGCGCGACGAGGCCGGTCACCACTCGTCGGCGCTGTTCGTGCAGTCGGTGCCGTACTCGCTGGCCGACTCGTCCTGGCAGACGGAGCTCGACTCGTACGTCTCGCGCCTGCTGGCTATCTGCGACCGCTACGCGCCCGGGACCTCGTCGCTGGTGGCGGATGTGGTTGCGCTGACGCCGCCCGGGATCGAGACACACTTCGGCATCACCGGCGGGCACATCCACCACGTCGACAACACGGTGTCGTTCACCGAGCGGATGCCGTACGCCACCGGGCTGGACGGGCTCTACGCCGGCTCGGCCGGTTGCCACCCGGCCGGCAGCGTGATCGGCGCCGCCGGGCACAACGCCGCCCGCCGCATCCTCGCCGACCTCGCGTAAGGTCCGCTGGATCGTTCGGCGGACACCCCCGGGTCGAACGCCGGTCTAGCGTTCCCAGCTGGCGTGAGCCTCCGGATCCGGTCGGTAGCAGAGGTAGGTGCCGGTTCGCACGGCGTGCTCCAGGTGTGCGCCGAGCGCAGGGTGGTGATCGTGGATGCGGGACAGGGCATAGCGAATCGCGCGGGTGACACTCACCCGAGCCCGTTCCGAGGCGGCGCCCACCCGCCGGTCACGCCCGCCAAGGCCGACCGCGCGCGCAAGCTCCTGCACCAGGAACTCCCGCTCCACGGTGGCCCTGGCCACCTGCTCGTCGTTGCGGTGCTCGCGCGCTTCGTCGATGTCCTCGTCGATCTCCGCCAGGCGCCGCCGGTAGGCGGCCTTCGCCTGCTCGTCGAGCACAGGGCCGGCGTCGCCGCCGTCGGACGCGTGCAGGCCCTCTGCGTACACGGACCCGCGCTCGCCACCGACGTGCCCCGCGCTCGCGGCAGCGGCGAGGTCGAGGGCATGGAACTCGCGACCGGGCTGGCCGAGAAGGCGGGCGAGGTAGCGCAGGCCCTTCAGGTCCCGCAGTCGCACGGTTTCGCCGGCGAAGGTGATCGACCAGTACTCGCCCTCGGCGTGGAATCGGCGCACGGAGCCGCGGCTGCCGGCGTGCGCTTGCTGGCCGGTCCGCTGGCCGGTCCGCTTTCCGGCTGGTTCGCCGACGGCCGGCACCCACCGGGGCGGGGCTGGGGCGCCGATGCGGTCCAGCACCGACGCGGCAGCGTCGAACTCGAGCTGCGCAAGGGTGTCGTCGCCCTGCTGCTGAAGTGCGTACGCCAGCGTGAGGCGGGCACGCGCGCTGCCAAAGGGCACCGCGAGCTCGTGATAGCCGTCGACGGCCTGCTTGAGACTGTGCCGGGCGGTGTCGAAGTGCCCGGCCGCGAGGTCGACGATGCCGCGACCGTGGGCGGCCGCGGCCTGTAGCGTCCGGCTCGCGAACGCGGCGGCGATCGCATCGAGCTCGTCAGCCGCCGACCGTGCCTGCTCGATGAGCCCGGCAGCGACGCAGATCTCGACCTGGGCCGCGAGCAGGGGTGCGCGACTCAGCTCGGTGTTCGGCGGTCGTTCCTTTGACGGGATCCCGAGCGGCTGGCGGAGTGCGGCGTCGATCATAGCTACCGCAGTGTCGAGGTCGCCTCGTTCGAGGTGCACCAGCGCCAGCCCGGGCTGTGGTTCCCAGCCCGCCGCGTGCGCGTCGAGGAAGGCCTTCTGCGCGCCGTCCAGGTCGCCCCGTTGTAGCCGGACGAGACCGAGCTCGGTGAGCGGCCAGCCGAACTCCCGACGCAGGTAGGGCCGCAGCTCTTCGCACGCTCGCAGCACCTCGTCGTGCGCCTCATCGAGGTGGCCGCGCAGGCGGAGCATCTCGGCGCGGTGTACCCGGCACCGGCCGTGCACGCTGCCCAGGGCGTGGTGGCGCTGGGTGAACCGTTGCATGGCCTCGGTGAGCTCCTCGGCCCGGTCGTGCTGGGCGAGGCCCTGCCAGGCACAGACGAGCTCGCAGTACACCAGGCCGACCGACAGCGGGTCCACCTCATCGGAGATCGCCAGCGCCGCGGACTGGTCGAGCAGGGCGAGGCCGCGTTCCACCTCGCCGTCGAACATGACGCCGCGGGCCTCCATCACCCGGCCCAGCGCGGCCGGCGCCGCGCTCCCGTGCGCTGTGCCGAGTTCGATCGCGCGCCGCGCGAGGCGGGCCGCCGCCGCGAAGTCGCCCGACAGGAGCCGTTCGTAGCCGCGGGCCACGGCGAGCACAGCATGGACCGGGGCATGCGGCTCACCGTCGAGAAGCAGCTCCGCGCGCGCGACCCACACGCGCACCGGTGCGAGCAGCCCCGTGTCCAGCAGCAGGTGCATGGCGACCCGGGCCGCCGCAGCGGCGGCGGCGACGGGGTCCCCGTCGTTGACGGCGCGTGCGTGCGCCCGCTCCCAGGCGTCGAAGGTCGCCTCAAGATTGCCCGTCGCGTAGGCGGCGTCGGCCAGCAGGGACAGGCCCGCCTGGTCCAGCGGCTCCGCTGCGTCGGCCTCCAGCAGCAGGGCGTAGGCCAGCTCATGATCGCCGCGTCCCGCGGCCTCGCGCGCCTGCTCGACAGCCATCATCTCTGCGTCCCACTCCGGCGCACGCGCCCAGCGTAACGAGCGGGCCGCAGCGCGGTGTTACCCCCGTAACGCTGTTTCTCACGCCTCACCGGTGACAGGTTCCACCAGAGTTGGGAGGCACGCCATGAGCGCACCGTTCATCCTCATCAACGAGTACGCCATCGAGCCCGGCAGGACCGACGAGTTCCTCCAGGAGTTCCGGGCGGTCGCGAAGATCGCCGAGGACCGCGAACCCGAGCTCCTGTACTTCGCCGAGCACATCAGCGAGGACGGCACCCAGGGCAGCACCGTCCAGGTGCACGCCGACGCCCAGAACATGGAGCGCCACATGGACCTGCTCGGTGAGCAGATCGCCCATCTCGTGCAGTATCTCGAGTTCCATGCCATCCGGGTCTACGGCACACCGACCCCCGCGGTTCTGGAACAGCTACGCGCGATCGCCGGCGACCGCGTGAGCGTGAAGCCGTTCGCCGTGGGCTTCAACCGTCTCCCGACCACTGAACGGAGGTGAGTGACGCACACCGGCAGGGCCTCGGCCGCATGTGCGGGATCAGTGCCGCTCAGGCGGCCGGCGGCGTGCGCGGCGGCCACCGCGGTGACCAGCACCTCAAGGCTGCGCCGGGCATGCGCCAGGTCCTCGTCCGTAGGCTCGAACTCGGGCACGGGTCGGGAGAACGACCGGCGGAAGTCAGTCGACGGGGCGGGCCCGCAGGGTCTTGCCAACGCTGGTCAGGCACCGGCCGCTGGGCAGGTCGAACTTCCAACCGTGCAGCTGGCAGGTCAGGGTCTCCCCTTCGATGACCCCGAACCGGGACAGGTCCGCCTTCAGGTGCGGGCACCGCCGCTGCACCAACCAACCGTCAAGTTCGATGTCCTCGGCGTCGACCGCCCGCTCGTGCTCGTCGTACCACCCCTCGGCGTACTGCAGCCGTTCCTCGGACAGGCACTTGAAGAAGGAGTAGACGAACTCGTTGTACTGCCCGATGCGGGCCGCCGAGAACCGGCACGACAGGAACAGCGAGTTCACCCAGTCCACCTCGCCGGAGTGCAGCAGGTTCTCCACCAGGGCACGACGGGTGGCGAAGCGGTAGCGCACCTTCTCCTCGGCGTACCGGCGCACCTCGCCGGCCGGGAAGTCGACCACGATCGACTCCACGACCTCCTGGCCCGAGTCGTCGGTCAGGTCGAAGCGCACCGGACCGCCGATGCCCTTGGCCATGTAGATCGACTCCTCCAGCAGCGGCTCCACCCGCCGCTTCAGCTCCGCGAGCACGTCCACCTCCGGGTGCGACCAGGAGGCCTTCGCCGCCTCGATCGCCGGCCGCTGCCGCTGCTGGTATTCGCGCAGGTGTTCCTCCTTGCGCCCGAAGAACTCCCGTACATCCGGCACCGGATGCGTGACCCGGCAGTCGTCGGCGGTGACCTCAGCGACCGTGCCCGGCAGCAGGATCACCCCGTTGTCGTAGCCGAGATCGCGGTAGTGGTCGAGGAAGACCTGCTGGTCGGGGAAGATGTTGCCCTCATCGCCGAAGATGTCGTTGAACTGCCACAGCTCGTCATCAAGAAAGCACGGCGGGCCGGCGATCGGGAACACCCACGACGCCTTGAGGTCGTCGATGTAGCGGACGGTGCGGTCCAGCTGCCGCTCGCGCTTCTGCTTACCGAAGGCGGTTTTGGCGGCGGTGGGCAGCTCATAGACCATCGGATACCAGATCGCGCCGGAGAACTGCAGCAAGTGCGCGTGCACGTGGCCCAGCTTCGCGAACTCGCTCAGGTCGGTGGGTCGGGCGTCGTTCTGGTTCAGCAGCCGTACGCCGTCGTGCTCCACCCACAGCGAGGAGTCCCCGATCGGCCCGTCCGTCGGCGAGGTCAGGGCCTGGATCATGACCGTGAGGTCGCCGTCCAGCTCCACCGGCTCATTGGTGCGGGTCTTGATGAAGCTGGTGAACCCGAGCTCGCGCAGCTCGTCCTCCAGTTCGCTGGTCGGGTACTCCGGCAGCAGCACCGTGGCCTTCTTCGAGATGAACCGCCGCAGGTGCTCGGCATCGAAGTGGTCCCGGTGCAGGTGGGAGACGTACAGGTAGTCGACCTGGCCGAGCGACTCCCAGTCCAGCTGCGAGTTGTCAGGGAACGGGAACCAGGACGCGAAGTACGCCGGGTTCACCCAGGGATCGCACAGGATGCTGCCCGCGCCCGTGTCGATCCGCATGCTCGCGTGTCCCGTACCGGTCAACCGCACCGCGCACTGCTCCCTTCGCCGGACAGGTGATCAGGAAAGCTCAGGTGATCAGGAAAGCTACGGCCCGACGCTATCAAGAGTTCCGTGGCGTGCCAGACTTAACCCGCGACATGCGCCGTACGTACGCAGCAAAGGAGGCCGACCGTGGCCGAGGAGCAGGTGACCTCGCCGGACCAGCACAAGCCGAACAACCTCAAGTGGTGGCGGATCGGTGGAATCGCCTCGATCATCGCGCTGCTGGCGATGTTGCAGCCCTTCAACAACCACCGCGGATGGGTCGAGGACGTCTACCTCATCCTCACCGCTGGCGCGATCGCGGCTTTCCTGATCGGCGACGCGGTGCTGCGCCGCCGCGGGCTGCGCACCTGACCGCGTTCCCATAGCCGGCCGGGTCAGCCGCGGCGAAGGATCTCCTTGACCTCGTTCAGGGCATGGTCGACCTCGGCCTCGAAGTAGCCGCCCGCGACCAGGTCGAAGCGCCGCGGGTCGAGCTGCGCTTCGCCGAGAGTCATCGGTGCCCGCCCGGACATCGCCGTGATGATCTCCTCGAACAGCTGATCGACCTGACCGCGGTCGTATCCGCTGCCGAACCGCCGCGGCTGGAAGCTCCGTCGCAGCTGATCCACCCGCTGCAGGTCACTCGGCGCTGCTCCGCTGACGCCCGGACCGGCCGGCGGCGGACCCCCCGGCGGCGGACCGGCCGGCGGCGGACCCCCCGGCGGCGGACCGGCCGGAGGCGG
>SLSW01000287.1 GCA_007130245.1 Micromonosporaceae bacterium | reverse complement strand
CTAAGTGCGCCACGGCCGGCCGTACAGGGTTGCAGTGCTCGCCGGATCGGGCAGGCTGGAGTCCATGGAGACGCGGCGTGGGTTGCCTGATGCCCGTACAGCACTTTCGTCATGCCCCCTCCGCAGTTCATGACAGTGGACCATGTCCGCTTCACGGATCCGGCATACGATGCCCTGGTGCAGTTCCGCGTGCTCGGGCCGGTGGACGTTGTCGCCGTGGACCGGCGTTTGGAGTTCGGCAGCGAGCGGCGGCGAGCGATCCTGGCGGTGCTGCTGGCGGCGCGGGACCAGGTGGTCTCGGCCGGCCGGTTGGGGCAGGCGGTGTGGGGGCCGCAGCCGCCGCCGAGTGTAGACGTCACGATGCGCAGTCACGTGTCACGTCTGCGTAAGGTTCTGGCCGAGCACTCCCCCGGGGGTGCGGAGGCGGTGGTTACCGAGCCCGACGGGTACCGGCTGGTCGTGCGCGACGGGGACGTCGATGCGGACCGCTTCGAGGGGCTGGTGGCACAGGCCCGGCGCATCGGGCAGACGGATGCGGCGGGTGCGGTTGCTTTGTGGGAGGAGGCCGAGGGGCTGTGGCGGGGGCCGGCGTTCGGCGGGTTGGCTGAGTACGGGATCGTGCGGGCCGAGGCGGTGCGGCTGGAGGAGTTGCGGGCCGCGGCGGGCGCGGAGCGGGTCGAGGCACAGCTGGCGCTGGGTCGCCATGAGGCAGTGATCGGGGAGCTGGAGGCGCGGGTGGCCGCCGCGCCGCTGGGTGAGCGGGCGTACGGGCAGCTGATGGTCGCGTTGTACCGCAGCGGCCGGCAGGCTGACGCGCTGGCGGTCTACCACCGGCTTCGGGAGCGGCTCGGCGAGGAGCTCGGCGTCGATCCCTCACCAGAGGTGCGGGCGGTGCATGAGCGGGTGCTGCGTCAGGACCCCGCGCTGGCGCCGCCGCATCGGGCGTCGCGCGGCAGGTTTCGGCCGGAGCGCGGTCAGGGTGGGACGGGCCCGGATCCGTCGGTGCCGGCGGGGCCGCTGGCGCCGCTGTTCGGCCGCGACGAGGACGTGGCGTGGGTGTGCGGACTGGTTGGCGATGCGCGGTTGGTGACGTTGACGGGACCGGGTGGGGTGGGCAAGACGCGGCTGGCCGAACGGGTCGGCGAGGTGACAGCCGAGCGTTTCGACGACGGCGTGGTGATGATACGGCTGGCGTCGGTGCCCGATCCGGGCAGCGTCGGCGCGGCGCTTGTCGGTGCGCTGCACGTCCCGCAACAGGATGGCCGCTCGGTCGAGGAGACGCTGGTGGCGGCGGTGGGCACGCGGCGGATGCTGGTGGTGCTGGACTGCTGCGAGCACGTGCTGGGGCCGGTGGCGACGCTGGTGACGTCACTGCTGCACGGCTGCCCGAACGTGGGTGTGCTCGCCACGTCGCGGGAGCCGTTGCGCCTGCCCGGCGAGCGGGTGTGGCGGGTGCCGCCACTGCGCGTGCCGGCGACGGGCGCCGGTGCGCCGGAGGTCGCTGAGTCGCCGGCGGGGGCGCTGTTCTGCGCACGTGCGGCCGCCGCCGAGCCGAGCTTCACGCTCACCGACAACAACGCCACCGTCGTTGCCGAGTTGTGCCGCCGGCTCGACGGGGTGCCGTTGGCGCTCGAGCTGGCCGCCGCACGGGTACGTGCGATGACCGCGGCCGATCTGCTGGCGCGGCTGTCGGACCGCTTCGCGCTACTGACCGGCGGGCCGGCGCACGAGGGGGGCCGGCACCGCACGCTGGAGGCGGTGGTGGCGTGGTCCCACGACCTCCTCAACGAGCGCGAAGCACGACTGTTCCAGCGGCTGTCGGTGTTCGCCGGCGCCTTCACGCTCGAGGCCGCCGAGCAGGTGTGCGCCGGTGACGGGCTGGCCGCGAGTGAGGTCGCGGGGGTGTTGGCCGAGCTGGTGGACAAGTCGATGGTGACGGTCGAGCGCACCGACGAGGCGGTGCGCTACCGCCTGTTGGACACGCTGCGGGCGTACGGCGCCGCGCGGCTGGCCGAGGCGGGCGCGGCCGACGCCGCGCACGACGCCCATGCCGCCTACCACCTCGGCCTCGCCGAGGAGCGCGACGCGCAGATCCTCGGCCCCGACGGGAAAGCAGCGTTAGCGGCGATCGACGGAGCCTTCGATGACCTGCGCCTCGCCCATGAGTGGCTGGTCGACAACGGTGACGTCGATGGTGCCCTGCGCCTGTCGGCCGCCCTGGGCACCTACCTGGTGCTCCGGCTGCGCCTCGAGATCGGCAGGTGGATTGAGCGGGCGCTGGTGCTGCCCGGGGCGACTGAACATGCGCTGCATCCGTTGGCTCTGGCGATCTCCGCGCGTGCTGACGGTCTCCGGGGCGATGTGGAGCAGGCTCGTTTCAAGGCACGGGCCGTCCTGGCCCGAGAGGACGACGACCTGGCGGCCTGGTACGCCATCACCACGTTCGGAGCCATGGCGATGCTGACCGGCCGCCTCGACGACCTGATCGCGCTCGAGGACCGGACGGCCGCGGTGGCCGAAGCGCTCGGCGAGGATCGCCGTCGAGCCGTGATCCACGGGCAGCGAGTGGTCGCGTACCTGTCCGCCGGCGACCACCAGCGAGCACGTGACGAGGCCGCCAAGGTGGAGGCGATCACCCGGGACGCCACCAGCCCCGTCCTGAAAACCCTGGAGCACCAATCACTCGGCGCGGCACTGGCCAGCACCGATCCGTCGGAAGCCGCGCATCGGCTCGAAGCGGCGGTGGCCCTGGCGCGCGACGTCGGCGTCCCCCTGACCGCGGGAGGAGTGCTCGTGCTCCTCGCGACGCTGCGCAGCCGCGAAGGTGAAATTGAACGGTCGTTGGCGCTGTTCCACGAGGCGATCATCTACTGGCGCCGGTTGGGTGGCGGGCAGCAGCAGGCCGAAGCGCTGCACAGCCTCGTGGAGACGCTGACGCAGGTGCGCGTCGACGAGGCAGCCGCACGGCTGTACGGCGCCGTCAACGCGCCCGCGCTCGGCGCCGGCTCCGATGCCGCGGCTGACCAGCTCGCCGCGGCCTGGGACGAGCTCATCGAACGCATGGGCAGCGACGCTGCCGAAACCGCCGCCAGCAAGGGCCGGCGCCTGTCCATCGCCGAGGCGGCCGACGAGGCCCTGGCGGTGCTCGACGAACTGCTCGACCAGTGACGGTCAGCCTCGATCCCAGGCGCTCTTGGCCCCGCGCTTTCGCGGCCACAACGCCACCACAACACGGTCACAACGTGCCGGTGCAAGGCTGTCTGCCGTGGGGTCACCAGCGGCCCGTGGAGGTCACCCGGGCCTCACCGGCGTGATCGTCGCCCGCGCCTGACCTCCCATCCCGTGCGACGTGAGGGAGCAGCACCAGACCGAGATGGAGGGATCGACCATGGACACCCCACACAACCAGCGGATCACCAGCGACGACGCCGCAGCGACCGTCGACGGTGATCGGCAGGGCGGTCCAGGCGAGCCTGGACAGGTTGAGCGCCGCAGCTCCCGGGGGCGCAGGCTGTTCAAGCGTGTCGCTGCGGCGGGCGCGGCGGCGGTGCTGGTGGTGGTCGTAGGCGTCACGGTGTGGCTGGCGCCGCCGGTGTTCGACCGCGAAAGCCCACCGCCGGTCGCGGACCCCGAACCGCTCGAGCCGACCGGCCACGTTGACGTCGGCGGCACGGAGCTGCCCTACCTGGAGCAGGGCACGGGGCCGCCGGTGCTGCTGGTCCACGGCGGCGGAAGCGGGGTGCGTGAATTCGAAGCGGTCGTTGAGGCGTTGGCTGACGACCATCGGGTCATCATCTACAACCGCCGCGGCTACGAGGGCGCCGGTGCGCCCGTGACCACGGACGACCCTCTACCCCACGTCGACGCCGCCGCGGTCCTCGAAGACCTCGGCGCCGAAGGTGCGATCGTCGCTGGCCACAGCAGCGGGGCCGGGATCGCCACCAGGCTGGCACAGGAGCGACCGGACCTCGTCGCGGGACTCGTCCTGCTCGAGCCAGCGGTAGAGGAGGAGATCCCGCTCAGCTTCATTCGCGTCGCCATCGCTACGCAGATCCGCCAACTGTTCATGTCCGACGAGCGGGCGCCGATCCCGCTCCTCCGATGGCTCCTGACACACGACGACGGCTACAGCCCCTGGGATGAGGACCCTGCCTTCACCGACGAGATGAAGCACCACATGCTGAGCGCGGGCGGCGCGCCCTCCGCTGAACTCGAGCTCCTGGACGCGGCCGGGGTCGACTTCTTCCCCCGCGAGGGACTCGATGAGCTCGACATGCCGGTCACGCTGGTGGTCGGGGAACGCTCCCGACCGCACTTCCACAGCACCGCCGACATCCTCGAGGAAGAGATCCCCGGCGCGGAGCGGATCGAGCTCCCCGAGACCGGCCACGGCATGCAGCTCGAGAACCCGTCAGGGACCGCCGACGCGATCCGACAGACCACGCAGGCGGCGTTCCGAGACACCGAAGCCACCACAGAGCCGTAGCATGCCGCCGTAGCAACGCTCGTTGACGCCCAGCCGCCATCAGCGGCTGGGCGTACGAGTTTGTGGTGTGACACAAGCCCTGGAGGGCAGCAGCTGAGGCCAGCGCAGCGGTGTGTGGGGCGGTCAGTCCGTCTCACGCAGGAACGCGAGCAGCTTCTCGGCCACGAGCTGCGGGGCGAGGAAGTCGGCCGAGTGCGCTTGCCCCTCGAGGACGACGATGCGCGTGTCGGGGACCGCATCGGCGACCGTCCGGACGTCCGCGCGCAGGGCCTCGGCGCTCTCGCTGCCCTGGAGCAGCAGCGTGGGCACCATCACCTTCGCGGCCTGTGTGGGATCGAACAGTTGCTCCGGAGTGTTGCGCAGCTCACGTGGCAGCGTGGGCGCCACCGCGACCCGTGCGGGCCAGGAGGGCTGGGCACGCATAGTCGCGATGTCGTCGTCGCCCAGTCCGAGTGCCTCACGGAAGAAGGTCTCGACGAGACCCTCGTTGTCGCCGGCGGCCAGCAGCGCCTCGAGCCGTTCGTCGAGCTCGGGGGGCACCAGGTCATCCGCGTCGGCGATACCGGGCTCGTACAGTGCCAGCCGGCGCACGTTCGAGGTCAGTGCTGCCGCGCCGAGAGCGAACGTGGCACCGCTGGAGACCCCGTAGACGTCGACGCCTGATCCGGAGTCCTCGGCGACGGCATCGACGACAGCCACGACATCCTCGAACTCCCGCTGGGGGCTGTAGTCGGGCCCGTCGCCGCTGGCGCCCCGGCCTCGACGGTCCATCGCGTGGACCGTGCGGTGCGGCTCCAGGTAGGGCACCAGTTCGCTCCAACGCGTGTGGTCCCCCAGACCACCATGGACCAGCACCAATGGCGGCCCGGTGCCCGTGGTGAAGTAGCCGATCTCGGTGCCGTCGCGCGAGACCACCCGCGTCACGGTCGCTTCGCCGTTCATGATCATTCCTCTCTTGGCCACAGCATGAACTGGTCAACCACAGAATGGACCTTTCCCGACGGTGGCGCGCCACGCATCGGTAGAACTACCCATCCACTCGAGGCGTGGAGCGGGGACGCGGGTCATCGACGGCCGGCCCGCTGAGCCCGGACCCCCGGGGCCGGCACCTTCCGCGACACGTCAGCTCGGATCGCCCCGGGCGTCATCGTCGTCCCGCTCCGCTCCGGCCGGCCGCGGCCGGACCCAGAGCGTGAACCGCATCAACGGCAGGAAGCCGAGCTGGCGCTCGGCGGCGGGTCGGCTCAGGTCGCTGAACACCGCGGCCAGCGGCACGTCACCTGCGGCGGCGATACGCCGCGCGGCCATGGCCCGGTAGTAGCCACGACCGCGCACGCCCGGCAGGGTCGTGGCCAGCCACAGCTGGCCGAGCCCGTGTTCGACGAACAACGCACCGGTGCACACCGGTGTGTCACCCTCATATCCGACCCACAGGCGCAGGCGATGGTCGCCGAGCACCCGTTCGTCCAGCAGGGAACCCGGCTGGTAGGGCTGCAGCTCGTCGAACGGGTAGCCGTCGACTGTGACCCGGCACCAGTGCTCGAGACGTTCCGGACCGTCCACCTCGACGATGCTCAGCCGTTGCGGGCCGGTGGTGTCCACCGGGCCGGCCGGTGGCCGCAGCAGCAGCGGCGGGTGGCCCGCCAGCTGCCAGCCGCGGCTGCGCAGGTCCGGCGTCGGCCACGCGCTGACCAGCGCCACCGTGCCGGTTCCGCCGCCGGCTGCGTAGAACGCGTCCAGCTCGTCCAACGCCTCCTGAGAACCCGCGTCGTCCAGCGGCCGCAGCAGCACCACGGTGTTGAGCATGAACCCGGTCGGGCGACCCAGGTCGGTGGCGGCGAGGTCGTCGCGTCGCAGGGTACGCCCGCCGAGCGCCCGCCCCGGGGCGGCGTGTGACTCGGCAAGGTTGAGCAGGTAGCGGCGCAGCAGGGTGTCGTCCACCGGCGTGTCGGGCTCCCACCCTGTCTGCAGGCCCGCTTCGCTGTAGACCGCCATCGTCGTTCACCCCGCCAGCCGGTAGAAGCGCCAGAAGTCGTGGTCGATATCCAGCACCTCCACCTCGCTGAAGCCTGCCTGCTGCGCGTAGTCGAACAACGTGTCCGGGCGCAGCACTGCGCCGGTGGCCGCCGACGGCGTGCGGGTGCGACCCGCGGGCAGGCAGTGGAACAGGCTGAACCCGTAGAGCAACCGGTCGACGTCGCCGCCGGGAGCGGTGAACACCTCGGGCGCGCGGAGGTCTCCGACCAGCACGACGCCGCCGGTGCTCAGCCGCTGCCGGACCGCCGCCAGGGCCTCCACCGGGTGCGGCAGGTCGTGCAGTGCATCGAAGATCAGGGCCGCGTCGTACGGGCCCGCCGGGCCGGGCTCGGCGGCGTCGGCGACGTGGAAGGTGACGCGGTCGGCGACACCCGCCTCGGTCGCGTGGCGGCGGGCCCGCTCGACCGACGGGCCGTCGGCGTCGACGCCGTCGACGCGCACCTGCGGGTAGGCGCGCGCCAGGCACACCGAGGACCAGCCGCTGCCGCACGCCACGTCCAGCACCTGCGCCGGTGGGGCTGCCGACAGCCGCTCCGCCAGGCCAGGCACCGCCGGTATCCAGCTGCTGGCCAGGTCGTGCTCGTACATCGGGCGGTTCATGCTGGCGTTGTGGTCGCGCATCTCCTCGCCATACTCGGCGTACTGCACCCCGGCGCCGGTGCGGTAGGCCTGCAGCAGCTGCGTGAGCACCGGCGCCACACCGGCCAGCGCCATCGCCAGCGGGGTGGCGTAGTAAGGGCTGGTCTCATCCAGCAGCACCTCCCGGTGGGCAGGGCTGAGCCGGTAGCGTCGCTGCTCCGGGTCGGCCGCCGGGTCGTCCACCGACACGATGCCGGCGGCCGCCTGGTGCTCGAGCCATTCGCGGGTGTAGCGCTCGTCGACGCCGGCGCGCCGGGCAAGCTCCTGCGGTGTGGCGGGACCGGCGTCCAGTGCGGCGTACGCGCCGAGGCGTTGCCCCACCCATACCGACAGCAGCTCGAAGGCGCCGGTCGCGCCGGCGACCAGTTGCCCGACGAGGGCTTCCTGGGCATCGCCGGTAGCCGGCTGGCCGGTGGTGGTCTCTACGGTGGTCATGGGATTCCTCCTGGGTCGTACCGGACCGATCTGCGTTGGACGCCCGTCCACCGTTGACCGGCCCGTGTGCAGCTCGCGTGCAGCCCGCGTGCACCCCGCGTGCGCACCCGCGTGCGCGGCTCGCGTGTGCGGCT
>SLSW01000356.1 GCA_007130245.1 Micromonosporaceae bacterium | reverse complement strand
GTGCCCGTTGCCGCGCCCGTCGTAGGTGACCACCCGGAAGTGCCGCGACAGGTACGGCACCTGGCCCTTGAACACGCGGGAGTGGGTGATGGGTGACGGCGGCAGGAACAGCAGCGCCGGCTCCCTCTCCCCGCACACCTCGTACGCGATCTTGACGCCGCCCTGTTCGGCGTACCCGGTGTGGTCGGGGGTGCGCGCGCGCATCGTCGCCTCCTCGTTGCTGTCCTGACCCGCCCAGGATGCGGCTGATCTGTGGCAGCCCCGTTGCAGTCGCGACCGCTGGTGCAGCGCCGGCCGCAGGAAGTCGCGCACCAGCAGGTTGACCTTCACCGGATCCCGGGCCAGCGGGATGTGGCCCGCACCGGCGAGCACCACCAGCTCCCCACCGGTGAGCTCCGCGAGGCGTTCGGCGCGGCCCAGCGGGGCGATGCGGTCGTCGTCGCCGTGAATGACCAGCACCGGGCTGGACACCTGGGCGCACCACTGCTCCAGCGTGGCCCGGTCGGGCATTGCGGCCCGCCCTTCGGCGAACAGGACCTCCGGGATGGTGTCCAGGCCCCACCGGACGCAGTCCTCGATCGGCTTGGTGGAGTGTGGCTCAGAGAAACCCTGCCCGAAGAAGAACCACAGGAAGTCCTCGTGGCGGTGCTGCATGTACGGGAAGCTGGCCTTGGACCAGTCGGTCTCCGGGTCGGCACCGAGCTGCGGCACCCGCGACGGCGCGAGGCCCGCCGGCATGGTGCCCGGAGGCGGGCGGTGCACGACGCGGTGTCGATGGTTGTCGGCCAGGTCCAGCCCGGAGCCGATGAACACGCTCCCGCTCACCCGCTGCGGGTGGTTGGCCGCCAGGTCGATGGCCCAGTAGGAGCCCTTTGACAACGCCACCAACCCCGCCCGGTCGGTGCCGGTGGCGTCCAGCACCGCCAGCGCGTAGTTGACCTGGGCGTCCTGGCCGTACGCGGCCGGGTCGGTGGGGCGGTCGGAGCGGCCGTTGCCGGGGCCGTCGTAGGTCACCACCCGGAAGTGCCGCGACAGGTACGGGATCTGCGCCTTCCTAACCGATCGTGAATGATCGTCCAGGTCGGCATCAGCAGTACGGTCGGGCCCTGCTCCCCGTACACCCGATATCCGATGCCGACCCCGTCGCAGTCGAGCCGGCCCTCGCGGTCCGGGTGGCGTGCCTGCATCGTGCCCACCTCCGTCGTGTAACCGTCCGGCGTGCGCCGGCTGATGTCAACCACGGTCGCTGACCGGGTGGCAGCCGTGTTGCAGCGCCGGTGCAGCGGCGCTGCAACGGCGCTCAGCATGGTGGACGCTGTCCGGTCCCACCACTCAGAGAGGAAGCGAGACAATGACGGCAACCACGACCGACGCGCCGGTCACCACCTACGAGGTGGAAGGCCGGTTACTCGAAGTGTGCACCTGCAACACCCTGTGTCCGTGCTGGGTCGGGGAGGACCCCGACGGCGGCACCTGCGACTCGATCCTGGCCTGGTACGTCGACCGGGGCACGGTCCAGGGCGTCGACGTGTCCGACCGGGCGATCGTCGCGAGCGTTCACATTCCCGGCAACGTGCTCGCGGGCAACTGGAAGGAGGTCGTCTACGTCGACGACCGGTGCACCGAGGAGCAGCAGGAAGCCCTGCTGCGGGTGTTCACCGGCCAGCTCGGCGGCGCCATCGCCGACCTTGCGAGCCTGGCCGGTGAGGTGGTGGCGGTGGAGCGTGCGCCGGTGACCTTCACCGTCCAGAACGGCGAGGGCATCATCAAGATCGGCGAGGTGGCCGAGGCACGGCTGGCGCCGTTCCGCGGCGCCACCGGCGAGACCACCGCGCTGCACGACACCGTGTTCACCACCATCCCGGGTTCGCCCGCCTATCCCGGCAAGGCGGACGTGTTCCGGCGCCACGGGTCGTCGTACGGTTTATCCGATGTGGACATCAGCGGCCGGAACGCGATCCAGGGCACGTTCCGGTTCGCGGTGTGAGGGTGGGCGACGATGACGACCCTCGTTTCGCGTGAAACGTCGCAGCGGCCACGGTCGCCGCGACGTGCGGCGGCCGGACGCGGGCTGTCGCGGACGATCTGGACGATCGCCGTCGCCTGCTGGGTCGTCACCGTCGCCGCCACCCTGCTCGGCGGCGACGGCCACGGGCACGACGGTGTGCTGTCCGACGCGGCGACGCCGTGGCACTGGCGGTTGGGCCTGTTCGCCGCCGCGTGGACGGTGATGGTCGGCGCGATGATGCTGCCGTCGGCCATCCCGATGCTGGAGATGTTCTGGGCCGCCAGCGCGCACCAACGGCGTCCGTCGCTGGCGCGGTCCGCGATGGTGGTCCCCTACTTCGCGGTCTGGCTCGGCTTCGCCGCGATGGCGCTGGCCGCCGACACGGTGGTCCACGCGCTGGTCGCCACCTGGGGGTGGCTGGCGGCCCGGCCGGACCTGCTGCTCGGCGCCGTGCTGGTGCTGGCGGGAGCGTTCCAGTTCACGAAGCTGAAGAAGGCGTGCCTGACCGGCTGCCGCTCACCGCTGGGCATGATGTGGCAGTACTACCGCCACGGGATACGCGGCGCCGGGGCGCTGGGGGTCCGGCACGCGCTGCTGTGCCTGGGCTGCTGCTGGGCCCTGATGCTGGTGATGTTCGCCACCGGCACCGGTGCGCTGGCCTGGATGCTGCTGCTGACGGCCGTGATGGTCGCGGAGAAGACCACCTCCTGGGGCGCGCGGCTGGTCACCCCGACCGGCGTGGGCTTCATCGCCAGCGGGCTGCTGGTCGCGGTCACCAGCGCCACCACTGCCACACCCGCGGCGTCGGCGGTGGCGCACGCCGCCCACCACGCCGGAGGCAACGGCCCGGATCTGAGCGTGGTGGCGCTGCTGCTGGTGACGCTGGTGGTCGGCGTCTGGGCGGCCTTCGCCCACGCCAGCGCGGACCGGCGCCGCGCGGGTGCCGACCACGCCGCACACACCTACACCGAACTCACCACGGCCCACCCCACCGGTGGCCGCGACCGACAGGAGATGAACCGATGACGACACAGACCGAACGCCCGGCGACGCCGGTGGCCCGCATCCTCGTGATCGGGTACGGCGTCCTCGCGTACGCGCTCTTCCTGGGCGCGTTCGTCTACACGATGGGGTTCCTCGCCAACGTGGGGGTTCCCCGGGGGATCGACGACGGACCCACCGCGCCGCTCGCGGTGGCGATCGTGGTCAACAGCGCGCTGCTGGGCCTGTTCGCGGTGCAGCACAGCGTGATGGCCCGCCCGTGGTTCAAACGCTGGTGGACCCGCATCATCCCCCCGTCGATCGAGCGCAGCACGTACGTGCTGGCCGCCACCCTGATCCTGATCCTGCTGCTGTGGCAGTGGCGGGCGATGCCGGACACCGTGTGGTCGGTCGGCATCGGCTGGGTCGCCGCGCTGCTGTTCGTGCTGTACGCCTTCGGCTGGCTGCTCGTGGTCGGCAGCACCTTCGCGATCGACCACTTCGACCTGTTCGGGCTGCGGCAGGTCGCGGCGCGGGCCCGCAGCCGGGCCTATGACGGGCCGGGCTTCCGCCAGCCGTTGCTCTACCGGCTGGTCCGCCACCCGATCATGGTGGGCTTCATCATCGCGTTCTGGGCCGCCCCGGAGATGAGCACCGGGCGGCTGCTGTTCGCGGTGCTGGGCACGGCGTACACCGTCGTGGCGGTGCGGTTCGAGGAGCACGATCTGCGCAAGCTGCACGGCGCGGACTACGACCGGTACGCCGCCCGGGTGCCCCGGTTCGTGCCGGGCACCGCCCGCGCCGCGCGTGGCTGAGGCAGCCGTGGCGTCAGGCCGGCGGGGACGGTAGTTCGGGCCCGCCGGCCAGCAGGTCGGCGAGCAGGTCGCCGTGCTCGTCGACCCGCGCCAGGACCTGGGCCGGGGCGAACCGGGGGGATCCTCCAGCCTCCACCTCGGCCCAGGTCAGTGGCGCCGACACGCTCGGCGTCGGCTCCGCCCGCAGCGAGTACGGCGCGACGGTGGTCTTGGCGGCGTTGTTCTGGCTCCAGTCGATGAACACCTTGCCGGGCCGCAGCTTCTTCGCCATCTGCGCGGTGATCTGCGCCGGTCGTTGCCGGGCCAGCTCGCCGGCGATCCGCTTGGCGTAGCCGGACACCTCGGAGGCCGGCCGGGTCGGCGCGATCGGGCAGTACAGCTGCATGCCCTTCTTGCCGGAGGTCTTCGGACAGGCGGTCAGCCCGTCGGCGGCCAGCCGCTCCCGCAGCAGCAGCGCCACCTCGGCGCACTCGGCCAGGCCCGCCGGTGGTCCCGGGTCCAGATCGACCACCAGCAGGTCGGGCCCGTCGGCGCCGACCCGCCACTGGTGCACGTGCAGTTCCAGCGCGGCCAGGTTGGCCAGCCACACCAGCGTGGGCAGGTCGTCGACCACCACGAAGTCCAGCGTCTCCCGGCCGCTGGACGAGCCCGGCACCGGCAGTGTCTCGCGGCGCACCCAGTCGGGGGTGCCGGCGGGCGCGTTCTTCTCGAAGAAGGAGTCGCCACCCACCCCGTCCGGGAACCGGATCCGGGTCAGGGCGCGGTCCCGCAGGTGCGGCAGCAGCACCGGCGCCACCCGGGTGTAGTAGTCGATCACCTCGGCCTTGGTGAACCCGGTCGCCGGATACATCACCTTGCCCAGGTTGGACAGCTCCAGGGTGCGTCCGTCGACGGTCACCCGCACGCGTTCAGGCTCCATCCGGCGACTCCTGCTCAACGCACTCTTCGGGTGTCTTGTCCGGACGCGTGCGCACGAACCGGGGAAAGCGTAGCCGCCCGTCCGGCGTCCGCTGCCCGTACCGCACCTCCACCACCAGCTCCGGGCGCACCCAGGTGGCGCCCCGCGCGTCCTCGCGCGCCAGCGGCTCGACAAACGGCGACACATCCGCCGCCAGCGGCGCCAGCGCCGCCAGCAGTGCGCTCTCCGCCGCGGCGCTGATCCCGCCGCCGACCCGGCCACGGAAGGCGAGCCCGCCCGGCACCGGCGAGCCCACCAGCAACGCTCCCAGCCGCCGCGCCCCCGGCCGCCATCCGCCCACCACGAAATCCCCGGTCAGGTCCCGCTTCACCTTGATCCAGTCGTTCGACCGCGCGCCGGGGCGGTAGGGCGAGTCCAGCCGCTTGGCCACCACCCCCTCCAGGGTGTGCTCGGTGGCCGCGGCCATCGTCGCCGGCCCGTCGGTGAACGACGGCGGGACCAGCCAGCGGGCCCCGCCGGGCACCAGCTGCTCCAGCACCTGCCGCCGCTGCCGGTACGGCATGCCGGTCAGGTCGCGACCGTCCAGCTCCAGCAGGTCGAAGATCATGTAGGTCACCGGGGTGGCGGCGGCCAGTGAGGTCGCGCGGGCGCGGTCACGCACATGCATCCGCTCGGCCAGCGCCGCGAACGACGGCCGGCTGGCTGCGTCTAGCACCACGATCTCGCCGTCGAGCACCGCGTCGGCGGCCACCTCGGCCAGGCTGCCCAGCTCCGGATAGGCCGCGGTGATCTCCGCGCCGGAACGGGCGTACAGCCGCACCCGGTCGCCGGCGAGCACGGCCAGCGCCCGCACCCCGTCCCACTTCAGCTCGTACGCCCACCCCTCGCCGGACGGCAGCGGGCCGGTGACCGCGAGCATCAGGGAGATCGGCACCCGATCACTGTGCCATGCTGGTCGGGTAGGGAGGCACAATGCGGGCGATCTGGAAGGGCGCGGTCTCGTTCGGACTGGTGTCGATCTCGGTCAAGCTCTACTCGGCCACCGAAGAGAAGAGCATCCGGTTCCACCAGGTGCACCGGACGGACGCGGGACGAATCCGCTACCAGCGGGTCTGTTCGGTCTGTGGCGAGCAGGTCGGCTACGACGACATCGTCAAGGGGTACGACATCGGCGGTGGCGAGATCGTGGTGCTCACCGACGAGGACTTCGCCGACCTGCCGCTGTCGACCTCGCGCGCGATCGACGTGCTGGAGTTCGTGCCGGCCGAACAGATCGACCCGATCCTGTTCGACAAGGCGTACTATCTCGAGCCCGAAGGTGCGGCCACCAAGCCGTACGTGTTGCTGCGCGACGCCCTGGCCGACAGCGAACGGGTGGCGATCGTCAAGATCGCGCTGCGGCAGAAGGAGAGCCTGGCCACGCTGCGGGTGCGGGAGGGTGTGCTGGTGCTCAACACCATGCTGTGGCCGGACGAGGTGCGGGTGCCGGAGTTCGGCTTCCTGGACGAGGATGTCAGCGCCCGGCCGCAGGAGCTGGCGATGGCGACCTCACTGATCGACTCGATGACCGGCGACTTCGCTGCCGACGCCTACACCGATGAATACCGGGAGGCGTTGCAGCAGGTGATCGACGCCAAGGTCGCCGGGCAGGAGGTGGCCGCACCGGCCGAGGCCGAGAAGGCGCCGGCGCCGGCGGTCGACCTGATGGCGGCCCTGCAGGCGTCGGTGGAGCGGGCCCGCGCCGCCCGCGGCGAAGGCGACGGCGCCGAGCAGGAGGCCGCCGACCGCGAGCCGGTCGAGCCCACCCCGATCACGTCAGCGAAGAAGGGCGGCAGGAAGGGCGGCGCCAAGACGTCGGACAAGGACGGCAAGGAGGCGGGCGAGAAGCGCCGCGGCTCCCGCCGGTCCGCTTAGCGGGTCGTCGTCGACCCGACAGGCGCTGCTGCCCCGGCGTCGGCGGGGTCGTCCGGGCCGCGCAGCCGGTGGTCGGGCATCGACAGCGTGGCGACCAGCGCGATGAGCACCACGGCCGCCGCCACCAGGAACACCTGCTGCAACGCGCTCACCAGTGACTCCTGCACCGCCAGCCGCAACGGCTCCGGCAGTGCCAGCACCGAGGCGGGGTCGTCCACGGTGAGGGTCTCGGCGACGTCGGCGTACTGCCCGGCCTGTTCCGGTGGCAGCTGAGCCACCGCGTCGGGCAGCCGGGCATCCAGGGCGCTGGTCAGCCGAGCGGTGAGCACCGCCCCCAGGGCCGCCACGCCGAACGAACCGCCCAGGGTGCGGAAGAAGGTGGCCGCGGACGTGCCCGCACCGAGGTCGCGCAGGTCCACCGCGTTCTGCACGGCCAGGATCAGCGACTGCATACACAGCCCGAGCCCCACGCCGATGACGACCATGTAGACCGCCACCACCGGCATCTGTGACTCCCGGTGCAGTTGCGTGAACAGCAGCAGGCCGGCGAACAGCGTGGCGGTGCCGATCACCGGGAACCACTTGTAGCGGCCGATGCGGCTCATTGCCCGCCCGGTGGTCGTCGAGGTGACGATGATGGCCAGCATCAGCGGCAGCATCAGCAGGCCGCTGCGGGTCGGCGAGGCGCCCTGGACGATCTGCAGGTACAGCGGAATGAAGATGATCGTGCCGAACATGCTCATGCCGAGCACGAAGATGGCGAGGTTGGCGCGGGCGAAGGTGGCGCGCCGGAACAGTGACAGCGGCAGGATCGGCTCGGGCGTGCGGCGCTCCTGCCACAGGAACATCGCGGCGAGCACCCCGCTGGCGACCAGTAGCCAGACGATGACCGACGAACTCCAGGCGTACTCGCCCCCGCCCCACGACAGCGCCAGCAGCAGGCACGTCACGCCGCCGACCAGCAACACCGCCCCGCGCCAGTCCAGCACGTGCTCACGCCGCTGGTGCGGGATCATCCGGATCACCCGGGAGCAGACCACCAACGCCAGCAACCCCAGCGGGATGTTGATATAGAAGATCCACCGCCAGTCGTACTCGGCGAAGAAGCCACCGACCAGTGGCCCGGCGATCGACGCGAGGCCGAACACCGCCCCGAACAGCCCCTGGTAACGTCCCCGCTCCCGCGGGCTCACCGCGTCCGAGATGATCACGAACACCAGCGTCATCAGCCCGCCGGCCCCGATGCCCTGCACGCCACGGGCGATGATCAGGTGGACCATGGTCTGCGACGCGCCGGCCAGTGCCGACCCGACCAGGAACGTGCCGACGGCGAACAGGAACACCGGCCGGCGACCGATCAGGTCGGAGATCTTGCCGTAGAGCGGGATGGAGGCGGTCGCGGCCAGCAGGTACGCGGTCACCACCCACGAGTAGTGCTCGATGTCTCCCAGCTGCCCCACGATCGTCGGCAGCGCCACCCCGACCTTGGTCTGGTCGAGCGCCGCCAGCAGCAGCGCGGTCATCAGCCCGGCCATCAGCGCCAGGATCTGCCGCCGGCTCAGCCGCGGCCGGTCGTGGGTGGGCGTCACGCCGCCCAGTCTGCCCGGTGGGATGCCGGGCCCGTCGGCCGACCGGGTATGTGACCGTGCCGGCCGTGGCTGCCCGACCCGCCGGTCTCAGTCGAACGGGGTGCGGTGGGACGGCTGATAGAGCCCGATCTGCCCGCCGCTGGGCAATGTCACCACCGTGCGCAGGCCGAACTCCTCCTCGGTGATCTCCGCGCACGGCACCTGCCGGGACCGCAGGTGATCGACGAACCGGGGCAGGTCATCGCACATCAGGTAGATGACCGCGCCTGACAGGTCGTCACCCGCGTGCGGATGCGTGAACTGTCGCCGGCCCTGAGCCACGTGGATCTCGGCGGGCGGCAGGGCGAAGATCACCGGCCCACCGCCCTCCCGGACTGAGCCCAGCCCGAGGACGTCGTCGACGAAGGTCTGGTCCGCCTGCGGGTCGCTGCTGAACAGGATGAGGTGCACGCCGGTGGGTCGAGGGTGGGCTGTCATGCCCGCAAGCGTCGCCGACGCGGCAGTGGCAGGGCTTGGATAAATGGAGCCCGGGCCCCGGTGGTGGCCATCTGGGTGGTATGACGGATTCGACAGCTCGGCCAGCGGCCGGCCCGACCAGTGGAGGACGCGCGTGCGCAGGACCCTGCAGCATCCTGCCCGGCTGCTTCCGATCGGATTCCTCGCCGCCATCGCCGTCAGCACCGGTCTGCTGCTGCTGCCGGCGGCCCGCGCCGACCCGGAGGGCACCACCACCCTGGTGACGGCGTTGTTCACCGCCACGTCGGCCATCTGCGTCACCGGTCTGGTCGTGATCGACACCACCCACTGGTCGGACTTCGGCCACGCGGTGATCATCGCGTCGGTGCACGTGGGCGGGTTCGGGATCATGACCGCGGCCACGTTGCTGGCGCTGGTGGTGGCCCGGCGCCTGGGGGTGCGCACCCGGCTACTGGTCGCCGCCGAGGGCCGCGCCCTGGACATGGCCAACATCCGCGGCGTGCTGGTGCGGGTGGCGCTGCTGCAGGTCGGATTCGAGGCCGCGGTGGCGCTGCCGCTCACCCTGCGCTGGTGGCTGTCGTACGGGCAGGAGTTCAACGAGGCGCTGTGGAACGGCGTGTTCCACGGCATCTCGGCGTTCAACAACGGCGGCTTCTCGCTGTTTCCCGACTCGCTGGAGGGCTACGTCGGCGACTGGTGGATCGGCATGCCGGTTGCCCTGGGGGTGATCGCCGGCAGCCTGGGCTTCCCGGTGCTGATCGAGCTGGGGCGCCAGTTCGGTCGGCCCCGGACGTGGTCGGTGCACGCCCGCCTCACCGTCTACGGCTCGGGTCTGCTGCTGGCGGTCGGCTTCGTGACGATCCTGATAGCCGAGTGGACCAACCCGGCCACGCTGGGCCCGCTTCGCATCACTGACAAGATCCTCGCCGCGTTCTTCAACGGCGCCGCGATGCCGCGGTCCGGCGGGTTCAACACGGTCGACTTCGCGGCGATGCACACCGAGTCGATCGCCGTCACGAATGTCCTGATGTTTATCGGCGGCGGTTCGGCCTCCACCGCCGGCGGCATCAAGGTAGCAACGTTCTTCCTGCTCGCGTACGTGATCTGGTCGGAGGTCCGGGGTGAGCCGGACGTGGTGGTGGGCCGGCGCCGCGTGGCGGACGCCGCACAGCGCGAGGCGCTCAGCGTCGTCCTCCTCGCCCTTGCGCTGATCATGGCGGGAGTGTTCCTGATCGTGGTGCTCACCGAGGGCTACCCGTTGGAGTTCGTCATATTCGACGTGCTCTCCGCGTTCGCCACGGTCGGGCTGTCGACCGGGGTGACGATGGGAGCGCCGGAGTCGGCGCAACTGGTGCTGGCCGCGCTGATGTTCATCGGCCGGGTCGGGCCGGTGGTGGTGGCCACCGGGCTCGCGCTGAACACCCGACGCCGCCTCTACCGCTATCCGGAGGAGCGTCCGATCGTCGGCTAGGGTTCAGCTGGAGGGGCGCACTCGCGCCGGCCGGCGGAGTTTGGCATTTCCGAGGAGCATGCCGCATTGGTTGACACGGAGACCCGCGACACCGTCCTGGTGATCGGGCTCGGTCGGTTCGGCGGCCAGGTCGCCGCCTCCCTGACCCGGCTCGGGCACGAGGTGCTGGCCATCGACGGGGACGCGCAGGTCGTGCAGCGGTGGTCGGACCGGCTCAGTTACGTGGCGCAGCTGGACTCGACCAATGAGGAGGCGCTGCGCCAGCTCGGCGTGGCGGAGATCCAGCGCGCGATCGTGGGCATCGGTACCGACATCGAGGCCAGCGTGCTCACTGTGCTCGCCCTCAACGACATCGGCGTGCGCGAGATCTGGGCCAAGGCGATCACTGCCAAGCACGGCAAGATCCTGGACGCGGTCGGCGCGGACCATGTGATCTATCCGGAGGCGGCGATGGGTGAGCGGGTGGCGCACCTGATCACCGGTCGGATGCTCGATTTCATCGAGTTCGACGACGGCTACGCGATCGCGAAGGTGCGTGCCCCGGCGGAGGCGGTCGGCAAGACGCTGGCCGAGAGCGCGCTTCGCACCAAGTACGGCGTCACCGTGGTCGGGGTGAAGATGACCGGCTCCGACTTCACCTATGCGCGTCCGGAGACCATGGTGTACGGCGGAGCGCTGCTGATCGTGGCCGGCGAGACCGCCAAGGTGCAGCGCTTCTCCGCCATCACCTGATCGACACGTGAACGTGGTCGGTGTGGTCACTGGACGGGTCGCCGGCGGCGCCGCCGTACGCCCGCCACCCGCTGCCAGGGAACCATATCTGTCGATACCAGATGACGTACTGCACCCCGAGCGCATCGGCGTTGTGGACAAAGAAGGACGCCAGCCGGTCGCCGTATTCCTTGTCGGAGCCGTGCGCCACCCGGCCGAAGCCGGAGTTCGAGGACGCGAAATCACAGGCACGCCCCAACGGGTGCTCACCCCAGCTTCCGGAACGCCAGCACGAGGTGGGACGCGTGAAGCCGAAGACGCGCGCCTCCTCGTACGCGTGCAGGGTGCGCGGGGTCAGGCACCCGGAGGTGGTGGGGTCCGGCTCCGAACACGACTCGCTGGGCCACGACCCGTCCGAGTTTCGTGGTGCCGGTGCCGCGTCGGGGGACTCGTAGGCGACGAACTGGCCACTGGCACCGCCACCGATCGCGTAGAGCGCGGCCTCGGCCTGCTGTTTGGCCGCGTCGAGGTTGCTGACCTCTTCCTCCTGCCGGGCGATCTCCGCCTCGATCTCGGCCCGCTGTTCCTCGATCTCCTCGCTGAGCGCCTTGAGGTTGGCGAGCATCTCCTGCTCGCGCTTGGCGATCATGTCGACCGCCACGGCCCGCTCCAGGAACATGTCCGGCGAGGAGCTGTTGAGCAACGCGGCGAAGGTGCCGACCCGACCGGTCCGGTAGGCGGTAGCGGCGACGCGTTGCACCTGCTCCACCAGCTCCTCCAGCTCGTCCTGCAGGCTCTCCATCTGCACGGTGAGCCGGAGTTCCCGATCCTGCGACTTCTCCAGCTCCACCCGTGCGTCCTGGTAGGCGGTGGCGGCCTCATCCAGTTGCTCACGCAACGTCTTGGTGCCGCCCTCGTCGTCGACAGGTTCCGCGCTTGCCGCTGTCGCCGTCAGGCCGAGCAGCACCGCGGTCGCGGCCACCGGGGCCAGGAGCAGTGCCAGGCCGCGGCGGGAGAGCGTCCTCGCTCCGGCTCGCGGGCGTGGCCGACGTGCCGTCCTGCTGTGCACAGCCTCGTGTTCCTTCCGTCGGCCGCCTACCGGGTTAGCTGACGGGTTCGGGACGGAACACTCCCTACCGCTGGTGCGGATTCACCCCATGGTGCACGGGTCCCCGGCTCGCCACGGACGGCGATTCGGCGGCGGCCTCCGTCGGCGATCCGGGGGCAGATCACCTCCTGGACGGGGGCCGACGGTGAGCTTACCGTAGTCGACCTGCGAGGTCATCCATCCCTGGCCGACCGTTCACCTGCTGTTTTCCGCCGGGTGGGCATCACTGGTCTTACAGTACGGTCCAATGTCGGCGCCGCGCTGTTACACGGTTACGCACTGCGGTGGCAGTCGATAAGCCTGGACGGGTAAGTCCGATATGACTGATAGGAGGCATATCTCACTCGTACGGGTGACAGCTGGAACACCCAAATCGTGCATGGCGGGATCGGCTGCGCAGCAGGGGCGGGCGACAACGCTCCACGATAAGCTTTCGCTGTCGACCGGAGGGTGGCTAGGGTTCCGCCGCCGACGGGCCCGACAGGGCCCCCATCGGCGGGTCCGGTCCGAGCGCCACAGAACGCCGTCCGGCCTGCCCGCACGCCCGCGACGCCGCGGACGAGCGCCGACAAGCAGGGCAGTCCGGTGCCGGCAGGCACCTCACCGGAGAAAAGCCTCGAGGGGATAGGTCGGCGTACATCGTGGTGCGCTGATCCGGAGGTACGCCGTGTCCCCTCATCTGAAGGCGGTCCTGCAGGCACTGCTGGTGACCTTTCTCTGGTCGACCTCATGGGTGCTCATCAAGATCGGGCTGGCCGAGATCCCGGCACTGACCTTCGCCGGGCTGCGCTACACCCTGGCCGCCGCCTGCCTGCTGCCGTTCGCCCTGGCCAGCCCCCGCGTGCGGCGGGAGTGGCAGGCGCTGTCGGCGGCCGACTGGCGGCGACTGCTGGCGCTGGCACTGCTGCTCTACACCCTCACCCAGGGAGCGCAGTTCCTCGCGCTGGTCCACCTGCCTGCCCAGACCACCAGCCTGCTGCTGAGCTTCACGCCGGTCGTGGTGGCCCTGGCGGGCATCGCACTGCTGTCGGAACGGCCCCAGGTCTGGCAATGGTGCGGGGTGGCGCTCTACCTCACCGGCGCGGCCATCTTCCTCTATCCCGCCCAGGTGCCGGGCAGCCAGCTGCTCGGCATCGCCATCGCGATCGCCGGTCTGCTGGCCAACGCCGGGGCCGTGCTGGTCGGCCGCGCGGTCAACCGGCGCGCCACGCTGAGCCCGCTGACGGTCACCGCGGTCAGCATGGGCATCGGTGCGCTGGCGCTGCTGGCCAGCGGAGTCACCGTGCAGGGGATGCCGTCGCTGAGCCCGCACGGGTGGCTGATCGTGGTCTGGCTGGCGGTGATCAACACCGCGGTGGCCTTCACGCTGTGGAACCTGACCCAACGCACCCTGTCCGCCACCGAGTCCAGCGTCATCAACAGCACCATGCTGATCCAGATCGCGGTGCTGGCCTGGCTGTTCCTGGGTGAACCGCTCGGGGGCCGCCAGATCACCGGACTGTCCCTGGCCGCGCTCGGTGTGCTGCTGGTGCAGCTGCGCGTCCTACGCCGTACCGTGGAGGTGTGAGGGTTGCGGAGCCGGTCGACGGCTCGGCCGGCCCGGACCTGGGCACCGTGCTCGGGGTCTGGGCCCACCCGGACGACGAGGCGTATCTGTCGGCCGGGTTGATGGCGCTGGCGCGTCGGGCCGGACACCGGGTCGTGGTCGTCACCGCGACCGCGGGCGAGCAGGGCACCTCCGACCCACCCCTCACCCCCGAGGAGCTGGCCCACATCCGGCGCCGGGAGCTGCAGGCGTCGCTGGCCGCGCTCGGGGTCACCGAGCACCACTTCCTCGGCTACCACGACGGCCGGTGCGCCGCGTTGCCGAACACGGAGGCGATCGCCCGCCTCGGCGAGCTGGTCGCGATGGTGCGGCCCGACACCGTCGTCACCTTCGGTCCCGACGGCATGACCGGCCATCCCGACCACCGGACGGTGTCGACGTGGGCGACCGCAGCCTGGCGCGCCGCCGGCCGGTCCGGACGGCTGCTGTACGCCACGCTCACCCCGGCGTTCCACGCCGCCTGGGGACCGGTCAACGACCGGCTCGGCGTGTGGATGGACGGCGCGCAACCGCCGTCCACCCCCACCGACAAGCTGGCGCTCGCCCTCGAACTGGACGACGACCTGCTCGCCGCTAAGAACGCGGCGCTGCGGGCCCAGGCCTCACAGACTGCGCCGCTGATTGCCGCGCTCGGTGACGAGACCTACCGGCGCTGGTGGTCGCGCGAGTACTTCGTCGCCGCACCCGGGTGAGGGGCTTGCTCAAGCCCTGCCCGGTCACCGGCCGTACACCCGCCACCTGCCAGCCAGCTCGGCAACCACAGCGGCGCCTGCCGTCCGGGCGTTGTCAGGTGCGCAGGACGTTCGCGAAGATCAACCACGCCAGCAACGACTTTGCCGTCAGGCTCAGCAGGATGTAACCGACCTCGCCGACGAGGTAATCGCGCCAGCGGCCGACCCGCGCGTACTGCAGCGCCTGGTTCAGCGCGAACGCGACGAACAGGATGAACTGGAACCCGACGATCGCGTAGACGAACCCGGGAACCTCCGGCGGCTGGCCGATGTAGACAAAGATGATCACCCACGGAACCGCGCCAATCAGCGAACCGAACCAGAACGCGCCCCAGTCGGCACGACCCGGCTGCTGGTGCCGCTCCATCAGCAGCCCGAACAGGATCATCGCGGTGTTGGCACCGAAGATCGCGATGACCCCGGCGAGATCCCGGACACCGACGAACAGCCCGATCAACACGATCATGATGGAGGCGCTGACGGCGTACTCGATCCACCGCGCGTAGTTCACCCCGCGGTCGAGGTTCCGCTCGTACCAGCCGTGCACCCGCGGCGCTGCCACCAGCAGATGGTCGACTGCCGCCAGCAGCAGGAACACCGCCACCGCCGGGCCGATCAGCACCTCGAACACGACCTCCGGCGCGTCCACGCCGGCCACCACCGGGTCGTCGGTCAGGAAACCGGCGGTCACCGGCAGCGCGAGGTCGTTACTGGCGGCGAGCATGATCACGGCCTGGGCCGCCACCACCAGCCCGACCACGACGTTGAACCAGCGAAGCCGCTGGTACCGCCGCGCGCTCGCCGCCACCCCACCGCTTCGGTCGGTCACCCGGTCATCGTGCCCTAACCCGCAGGCCGGTCACCGGGGAATCGGCAGAACGGCGAGGTGCGGCGCCGGCCGAGCATATGATCACCGATGGTGGAGGCGGTAGGGTGTCCGGACGCGCAGGACCACCGGTCGAACGAGGTGACCAATGGCGACGCCGAAGAAGATAGCCGCGAAGATCCTGTACGGCAGACGGTACGACCACGTGCCGCAACCCCAGCAGGTCTACCTGCGCCCCGGTGAGCGCCACATCCGGCGGACGCTCGGTGCCCTGCGGGACCTGCGCAGCCGCACCATGTCGCTGGAGGACTACCGGGCGCGGGTGCCGCTGGGCGAGATCGAGGAGTTCATCAGCTGCCCGCTGTGCGGCGACTCGCGGCAGCGGCCGATGTACCGGCCGCGCGACGCCAAGAAAGGCTGGGAGTACCAGGTGGTGAAGTGCCCGTCCTGCGGGTTCCTCTACCGCAACCCGAACATCCGCCCGGAGCGGCTGGGCGACCTGTACGCCACCGGCTACAGCGGCTTCCTCAGCGGCGCGTACGCCCGCCAGCGGCAGCGCCGCTACCGGGTGGTGATGGACGCGGTCGGCCCGGCGTTCGCCGACGGCGACGGCCGCCGGCTGCTCGACTTCGGTTGCGGCAACGGCCTGTTCCTGCAACTGGCCGAGCAGCGCGGCTTCTCCGCGTACGGGGTGGACCTGTCACCGGACTCGCTGGCCGAGGCCCGGCAGCGGCTGACCTCGGCGCAGGTGTTCCACGGCTCCCCGACGGACGTCGACGAGATCGCCGCCGGTGGCTTCGATGTGATCACCATGTGGTCGGTGCTGGCGCACCTGCCCCGGCCGGTGGCGGACCTGTCGATGCTGCGCAGCCTGCTGTCCGACGACGGGGTGCTGGTCATCCTGACCGTCAACGGCGGCTCGCTGCACCTGGCCGGGCTTGGCAGCGCCTGGGGCGGGTTCACCCGCAACCACCTGATGTTCTACAGCCGGGACACACTGCCGCGGTTGCTGGCCGCGGCCGGGTTCGAAGCAGCGGGCCTGGTGCCGTTCTACGGCGACGAGGTGGCCGCCGGCGAGAGCAGCCTCACGCCGGACGAGCAGCGGTTGCTGCGCCGGCGCGTGGACAGCACCGACTACGGGGCCATGCTGGTGGCGGTCGGGTTCGCCACCGACGCGGCCGTCGACCGCTGGGGCGGGCAGGTGCCGGACGTGCGGCGGCTGGCGTCGCCCGAGCAGGCGAGGCGCTAGCGGCGGGGGATTGTCCGGGGAGGTGCGATGCGGGTAGTGACCTGGAACCTGTGGTGGCGCCACGGACCGTGGCAGGAACGCCGCAAGGCGATCGCGGCCACGCTGGCCGAGCTGGCACCGGACGTGTGCGGGCTGCAGGAGGTGTGGGGCTCCACCGAGGGCGGTGACCACCTGGCCGCCGAACTCGCCCACCACCTCGGGATGCACTGGTGCTGGGCGCCGCTGCCGATCTCGCCGCACCGGCGCGCCGCGCACGGCGAGGACATGGCCATCGGCAACGCGGTGCTGTCCCGCTGGCCGATCGCCGCGCAGGCGGAACTGCCGCTGCCGGTCGCCGACGGCGAGCAGCCGCGGGTGCTGCTACACGCCCGCATCGACACACCCGACGGCGCGCTGCCGTTCTTCACCACCCACCTCACCCACCGGCCGGACGCGTCCGGCGAACGGGTGGCGCAGGTGCGGGCGGTGGCCGGGTTCGTCGCCGATCACCTCGACGACCGCGCGTTTCCGCCGGTCGTCACCGGAGACCTGAACGCCGCGCCGGAGTCCGACGAGGTGCGCCTGATCGAGGGGGCGCTCACCGCCCCGGCCGCCCCTGGACTGGTGCTGGTCGACGCCTGGCGCTACGCCGACGGCAACGAGCCCGGTATCACCTGGGACCGGGCCAACCCCCACGTCGGAGAGCTCGGGCTCATCGACGGCCGGATCGACTACATCCTGGTCGGGCTGCCCCGCGGCGGGCGCGGGCGGGTGCGGTCGGTGATCCGTGCCGGCACGCGTCCGGTCGACGGCGTCGTACCGTCCGACCACTACGCGGTCGTCGCCGACCTGTCCGACTGAACGCCTCAGTGGAGATCGCGGCGCCGGAAGGCGTACAGGCCTACGGCCACCAGCACCGCGGCGATGGCGGTCAGCGCCGCCAGCGGCCAGATCGTGAACTCGGCCGCCGGCATGCCAGGCACGTGGGTGTACGGCGACAGGTTGAGCATCCACTGTGGCAGCTGCAGCAGCCCGCCCAGGTAGACCATCAGCACGGCGTAGACCAGCAGCGCCCAGACCACGCCGATCGCCCGTGGCGCCAGCCCGAACACCGCCACCGCCAGCGCGGTGGTAAGCCACAACGCCGGCGCGTACGCCACCGACGCGCCCAGCACCTGTCCGAACAGGTCCGCCTCCCCGGTCACCAGCGCGCCGGTCCCGCCCAGGGCGGCACCGGTGACAGCCAGCAGCACCACCCCGCCGGCCATCGCGATCGCCGCGTGCGTGGCCACCCACGTCGTCCGCGCCAGCGCGGTGGCCAGCACCGGCTCGGCCCGCCCGGACAGCTCCTCGCGCCGCGGCCGCAACGCGGCGATGACCCCCGCCACCGTGGCGACGATCGCCGTCACCGTCAGGATTACCGACAGCCAGGACTCGGTCAGGGTGGTGCCGCCGGCGGCCGCGACGAGTTCCTGCACGATCTCGTTGTCGGCGTCCTCCTCCAGGATGTCCACCGCCGACCCGTACGCGAGGCCGACCAGCAGCATCGCCACCGACCACCACAGCAGCGCGGTGCGCTGCAGCCGCCAGGCGAAACCCAGCGGGCTGACCAGCCACCGCGAACCGGCCACCGTGCCGGGCCGCGGCGTGACCAGGCCGGCGCCGTGGTCGCGGCGGGCGGCGAGCCGGAACGCCAGCCCGCTCAGCCCGAGTGCGGCGGCCAGCGCCAGCGCGAGCGGCCACACGTCGTCGCGCACGTACGGCGCGGTGGCCTGCGCCCACCCGATCGGCGACAGCCAGGACAGCCCGTTGTCGGCCATGTCGCCGATCGCCCGCACCGCGTAGGCCACGCCGATGACCGCACCGGCGGCACCGGCGGCGGCCCGGCCGTACGCGGTGACCTGCGCCGCTACCGCTGCCACGGCGGCGAACACCAGCCCCACCGCGGCCAGCGCCGCACCGAGGACGAACGAACCCGACCAGCCCACCGACTCGATGCCGAGCGTGCCCAGGCCCAGCGCCACCAGCAGGCCGAGCAGGAGACTGGCGCCGGCGACGGTCACCAGCGCCGCTGCCAGGTGCGCGTACCGGCCCACACTGCTGGCCAGCACCAGCTCGGCCCGGCCGGCCTCCTCCTCGGCGCGGGTGTGCCGCACCACCAGCAGCACGCTCATCAGCGCCACCACCACCGCCACCAGACCGAGGAACTCGTTGCTCAGCAGCGCGCCGTAGGTGGGCTGGTCCAGCCCGTGAGCCGGGCCGGTCATGGCCCGCATCGCCGGGTTCTCGACGACGATCGTGGCCTGGATACGCCGGTCGACCGCGGTCGGGTACAGGTCCGGATACATGGCGGCGCCGCCGACCTGCACCGCCGTGATCCCCACCAGCCAGGCCGGGATCCGGAACCGGTCACGACGCAGCGCGAAGCGCACCAGCATGGCGGTGCCGGTGAACGGTCCGCCCCCACGGGGCGGCCGGATCGGGACCGGATCCGCCACGACCGGGCGGTGGGGGGTGGTGGTCGCCATCGGTCTCCTACTTGGTCTCCAGGTCCCGTCGCCGGAACCCCACCAGGCCGGCGGCGATCAGACCGCCAGCGATAGCGGTCAGAATGGCCAGCGGTGCCCACCGCAGGTCCTCGGCCGGAAGCATCGGCACGTGCCCGAACGGTGACAGGTTGACCGTCCACTCCGGCAGGTTCAGCAGCTCGGCGAAGAACGTGCCCACCACGCCGGCGTACACGATGACCAGCCACACCAGCAGGCTGGCGCGCGGCAGCAGCCCGAACAGGGCCGCTCCCAGCCCGATGGTCAGCCACACCGCCGGGGTGTACGCCAGTGCCGCGCCCACCACGCGGGGCAGCACACTGGCGTCGGCGAGAGCCGTCGAGGCGGTCAGGCCGAGGCCGACGCCGGCCAGCGCCAGCAGCGCGACACTGCCGATCAGCGCGACCGCCAGGTGGCTCGCCACCCAGGTGACCCGCGACACCGCCGTGGCCAGCAGTGGCTCGGCCATGCCGGCGGTCTCCTCGGCACGCGGCCGCAGCACGGTCAGCACCGCGAACACGGCCACCACCACCGCCACCAGCATGACGATCACCGACAGGAACGCGTCGATGAGCGTCTCCGCGCCGATCTGGCCGACCCACTCGTCGAACGCGCCGGCCTGCTCGATGAACGCCTCCACCTCGGCGGCCAGGCTGCCGTACCCCAGGCCGACCAAGGACAGCGCCACGGCCCACCACATGACCGCCACCCGGTGCTGCCGCCAGGCCAGGCCGAGCGGGCTGGACAGCAGCGCTGACCCACCCGCCCGGCCTGGCCGGGTCCGCACCAGGCTGGCGCCGACGTCCCGCCGCGTGCTCAGCCACAGCGCCAGCGCGATCAGCGCCACCGTGAGCGCGACCGGCAGCAGCAGCGGCCACCACCGGTCATCGACGTAGACGCGGGTCTGCTGCGCCCATCCGATCGGCGACAGCCAGGACAGCACGCCGCCGCCGATCTCGATCATGTCGCCGGCGCCCCGCACCAGAAACAAGAACGCGAACACCGCGCCGGCCAGGCCGCCGGCGCCCCGCGCGTGCTCGTTGATCTGCGCGGTGACCGCGGTGATCGCGGCGAACACCACGCCGACCGACGCCAGGGCGGCGCCGTACAGCCAGGAGCCGGCCCAGCTGATGCTCTCGATGCCGAGCGCGCCCAGCCCCACCGCCATCAACACGCCGAGCAGCACGCTGGCGCCCCCGACCACGATCAACGCCGCGGCGGTATGGGCGTGGCGGCCGACCACCGCGGCGCGGACCAGCTCGGCGCGTCCGGTCTCCTCCTCGGAGCGCGTGTGGCGGACCATCAGCAGGATGCTCATCAGGGCCACGAAGATCACTACCCAGCTGAGCATCTCCTGCGCCATCATGGCGCCGAAGGTGTAGTCGTCCAGGCCGTATCCCGGTCCGGAGAAGGCCCGCACACCCGGATTCGCCATCAGCGCCGCGCGCGCCTGCCGTTCGGCGGCGTCGGTGTAGAGGTCCGGGAACGCGGCGGCGGTCAGCACCGTGAAGAAGGTGATCGCCCCGATCCAGACCGGCAGTCGCACCCGGTCCCGGCGCAGCGTGAAGCGGATCAGGGTGCCGGTGCCGGCGAGCGCCCTGCCGCGGCTCGGGATCTCCGCACGGATCGGTGGCGCGGTGCCGGAGGCGGTCATCAGTCGGCGCCGTTGCCGTTGGCGGCGGCCAGTTCGTCGCCGTAGTGGCGCAGCATCAGCTCTTCCAGCGTCGGTGGATGGCTGGTCAGGCTCCGGATGCCGAACCCGGACAGGTGCTTGACCGCCGCGTCCAGATACTCACCGTCCACGGCGAAACGCACCCGCCCGTCATCGACATCCAGGTCGTGCACCCCGCCCAGCGACGCCAGCCCGGTGGCCGGCGCCGCCGTCACCGCCTCGATGGTGGTGCGGGTCAGGTGCCGCATCTCCACCAGCGACCCCGACTGCACGATGCGGCCCTGCCGGATGATGCTGATCGTGTCGGCCAGCTTCTCCACCTGCGCCAGGATGTGGCTCGACAGCAGCACCGTGCGTCCCTCGGCCTTCATCTGGTTGATGATGTCCTGGAACACCGACTCCATCAGCGGATCCAGCCCCGCGGTCGGCTCATCCAGCAGCAGCAGCTCCGCATCCGAGGCCAATGCCGCCACAATGGCCACCTTCTGCCGGTTGCCTTTCGAATACGTCCGGCCCTTCTTGCGAGGGTCCAGGTCGAACCTCTCGATCAACTCATCGCGCCGCCGCCGGTCGAGGCCACCACGCAACCGGCCCAACAGATCGATCGCCTCACCGCCGGTCAGGTTCGGCCACAACTCCACGTCGCCTGGCACGTAGGCCAACCGCCGGTGCAACGCCACCGCATCCCGCCACGGATCGCCACCGAGCAGGCTCACCTCACCGGAGTCTGCGCGCAGCAACCCCAGCAGCACCCGGATCGTGGTCGACTTGCCGGCCCCGTTCGGACCCAGAAACCCGTGCACCTCCCCGGTGCTCACCGTCAGATCAAGCCCGTCCAGGGCACGGGTGGCTCCGAAGGTCTTCACCAATCCGGAGGTCACGATCGCTGTTGTCATGCACGGCAGCCTATCATCCAATTTACAATCTTGTGAAGCACGAAAAGAGTGTGAAGTTGATGTATCCTGCCTGGTAGAGGAGGTGCCTATGCCGACCGACGACGGAAGCGGAGCGGACCACGCAGCGCTGCTGCGGTTCGTGGAACGGTTCGCGATGCTGCTGGCCGGCAGCGGGATGTCGCGCATGCCGGCCCGGGTGTTCGCCTACGTGCTGGCCCACGACGCCGAGCGGTACACCGCCGCCGAGCTCGCCACCGCGCTGCAGGTCAGTCCCGCCGCGATCTCCGGCGCCGTGCGCACCCTGGTGCAGGCGGGACTGCTCGGTAAGGAACGCGAGCCCGGCGCGCGCGTGGACACCTACCGGATCTACGACGAGGACGTCTGGGGCACCATCACCGCGCAGCGCATCCAGCAGATCGCACCGTTCGAACAGCTCGCCGAGGAAGGAGCGGAGCTGCTCGGCCCCCACACGCCCGGCGGGCGGCGCATGCGCGAGACGCAGGAGTTCTATGCGTTCATGCGCCGGACCTTTTCCGAGATGATCGAGGAGTGGCGCCAGCACCGGCGGAAGGTTCTCGATCTCCCCTCGTGACGCGGGCCACCAATCCGGTGTTGCCGGCGCCCGGTAGCATCCGGGGCCATGTCGACCGACGCCAGCGCCATCCCGCTCGCCTCCTCCACCCCGCAGGAGATCAATGACGCCGCCGAGGCGGCGATCGCCACCGCCCTCGCCGGCATCGCGCGGGTGCGCGCGGGCGGTCTCAGCCGCGACGACCTGCTGGACGCGTACGACGAGGCGACCGCCGCACTATCGAACGTGACCGACGTGGCCGAGCTGGTCGCCAAAGCCCACCCCGATCCCGCCATGCGCGCGGCGGCGGAGGAGGCCGAGCAGCGGCTGCGCATCCACGCCACCGACATCACCCTGGACCGGGGGGTGTACGACGCACTGGCCACGCTCGACCTGGCGGGCGCCGACGAGGCCACCCGGCACTGGGTCTCCCGGACGTTGCAGACTTTCCGCCGCTCCGGTGTGGACCGGGACGAGGCCACCCGGGAGCGGGTGCGCGCGCTGCAGCGGGAGCTGGTCGAAATCGGCCAGCAGTTCTCGCGCAACATCAGCTCGGACACCCGCACCGCGCAGCTTCCCGCCAGCGCCCTGGCCGGGCTGCCCGAGGACTGGGTACGCACCCACCCACCCGGTCCGGACGGGCGGGTCACGGTCACCACCGACAACCCCGACGTGATGCCGTTCCTGACGTACTCCCAGGACGCGGCCGCGCGCGAACAGATGCTGCGGCTGTGGCGCCAGCGCGGCCACCCCGCCAACCAGCCGGTGCTGCGAAGGATGCTGGAGCGCCGTCACGAACTCGCCACACTGCTCGGGTATCCGACCTGGGCGGCGTACATCACCGAAGACAAGATGATCGCCACGGAGCGGGCCGCCGCCGACTTCGTCGAGCGCGCCTCGGAGATGTCCACCGACCGGATGCGCCACGACTACGCCACGCTGCTGGCGCGCAAGCAGGAGGACGACCCGGCGGCGACCGTGCTCCACCCGTGGGACCGGGCCTATCTGGAGGAGCGGGTCAAGGCGGAACGGTATGCGCTGGACTCGCAGGAGCTACGGCGCTATTTCGAGTACGGCCGGGTGCGCGACGGCCTGATGGCGGTGCTGGCCCAGCTGTTCGGGGTGGAGTTCCGGCCACGGCCGGACCAGCCGGTCTGGCACCCGGACGTGGAGGCGTACGACGTGGTCGAGGGCGACGTCCTGCTCGGCCGGATCCTGCTGGACATGCACCCGCGGCCGGACAAGTTCAGCCACGCGGCGATGTACAGCCTGACCGCCGGCAAGGCCGGCCGGCGGGTGCCCGAGTGCGCGCTGCTGTGCAACTTCCCGCGGCCGGGGGAGCTGATGCAGCACCGGGACGTGGTGACCTTCTTCCACGAGTTCGGCCACCTGCTGCACCACGTCTTCGGTGGCCAGCAAGGCTGGTCCGGGGCCTCCGGGGTCAAGACCGAATGGGACTTCGTCGAGGCTCCCTCCCAGTTGCTGGAAGAGTGGGCGTTCGACCACACCACCCTGGTCACGTTCGCGGTGCATCACGAGACCGGGCAGCCGTTGCCGGCCAAGCTGGTGAAGCGACTGCGCGCCGCCGAGGAGTTCGGCAAGGGGCTGTGGTTGCGCCAGCAGATGTTCTACGCGGCGTTGAGCCTGGAGCTGCACCGGCGCGATCCGGACGGGCTGGACCCGCTGGCGGTGGAGCAGGAGACGCAGCTACGGCACACGCCGTTCCCGCACCTGGACGGCACCTGGCTGCACCTGTCGTTCGGGCACCTGGGAGAGTACTCGGCGGCGTACTACACCTACCTCTGGTCGCTGGTGATCGCCAAGGACCTGTTCACCGCGTTCGAGCCGGACAACCTGCTGGACCGGGAGGTCGCCAGCCGCTACCGCAAGACCGTGCTGGCCGCCGGTGGGTCGGCGCCCGCGGCCGAGCTGGTACGCAACTTCCTGGGGCGCGACTACACGTTCGACGCCTACCAGGCCTGGCTCGAAGCCTGACCCCGCAAACTCCCTGACCGGCGACCCCAGGCTGCGCAGGACCTTACCCAGGAGGCGTGCTGCCGGGCGTGGCAGCGCGGGAGCCGGATCGACGCTCGCACCAGCCGAGTGATCTATGCCACATCTGATCGACTTGTCCCGGGAGTCGGTCTCGCGACACGCCAGAGCCGTCGGTTCGGCGTAGGCTGACACCAGGAAAGCGACACGGAGTCGGAACGGGCGGAATCCCCCTGCCCGGGACGTACCCTGAGCGGCGCAAGGCCGCTACTGCAAGGAGGCAGCTCGACGTGGCCAAACAGGTCCGACAGCTGGACCGGGTGGTCATCCGGTTCGCGGGCGACTCCGGCGACGGTATGCAACTTACCGGCGACCGGTTCACCTCCGAGACCGCCCAGCTCGGC
>SLSW01000271.1 GCA_007130245.1 Micromonosporaceae bacterium | reverse complement strand
CTCCGGCTGCTCGCTGCCGTAGGAACCCGGCAGCGACTACTGGAGACACTCCTGTCGATCCAGCGCGCCATCTCGAAGCGCAAACCCCTGCAGGAGGTGCTGGACGCGGTGACCGAAGGCGCATCCGGGCTGCTGGACAACGCCGTGGTCGCCCTCGTCCTGCGCCGGTCGGGCACTGAGCAACTGACGGTGGCGTCGACGTTCGGCGCGCCGACGCCGGAACTCGGCCCGGGTGGCCGTGGCGATGGGGAGTCTTCCTGCACAGCGCACGTGCTCGCCGGCGCCTCCCAGGCGATGCGCGTCACCGGCGTGGTGACACAAGCCGCTACCGACGAACATGGCACCCCGGGCATGATGTTGGCCGCACCCGTACACGTCAATGGTGCGGTGAACGGGAGCCTCGTCGCCTTTACCACTGCCGGGTACGGCCACATCGCCGAGTATCGCGAACTGCTGGCAGCGTTCGCGCAACAGGTGAACCTCGCGCTGACCGACGCGCAGACGGTGCAGGCGATGCGCGAGGCCTACCACGACTCGATCACCGGTCTGCCCAACCGGGCACTGTTCCTCGAGAAACTCAGGCAGATGCTCGACACCGCCCGTTCCCACGACGAGGTGATGGTCCTATACGTAGACCTCGACCACTTCAAGGAGGTTAACGACATCTTCGGCCACTCGGCCGGAGACGAGCTGCTGGCCGAGGTGGGTAGGCGGATCCGGGCGTGTGTGGGGCGCAGGGACATCGCGGCCCGGCTCGGCGGCGACGAGTTCGCCGTCATGCTCGAGGACAGCGATCGCGCCGCGGCAGTGGAGCTGGCCCGACGCATCATCCGTGCGGTGCAGAAGCCCTTCTGGATTGCCGGGCGGGACGTCTTCGTGGACGCGAGCGTCGGTGTGGCCTCCAGCGAGACGACGCGCACGGACCCGGTGGAGCTCCTCGGCAACGCCGATCTCGCCATGTACCACGTGAAGAGGAGCGGCCCGGGAAATGCGGCGGTCTTCGAGCCGTACATGCACTCGGAAGTCCTGCGACGACTGGAGCTGCACACCGACCTGAAGTACGCACTGGCGCTTGCCGAGCTCGCGCTGCAGTTCCAACCGGTCGTCCGGCTGGACTCTTCCGAGGCCATCGGTGTGGAGGCCCTGCTGCGCTGGCCACACCCGCGCCATGGCAACGCGTCGCCCGCCGAGCTGGTTCAGGTCGCCGAGGAGACCGGACTCATTGGGGATCTTGGTCGATGGGTCCTGCGGGAAAGCGCGCGCCAGGTCGCTCACTGGCGGTCCGACCTTCCCGGACTGACCCTCAACGTCAACGTCTCGGCCCGCCAGATCACGGCCCCTGGGTTCGCCTCCGAGGTCGCGGAGGTGATCAACGCCGCCGGGCTACCTCCCGACGTACTGACCCTCGAGATCACCGAAACCACGCTCATGAGCGACCCGGACAGCGTGCGGCCGCGCCTGACCCACCTGAAGGACCTCGGAGTGCGCCTCGCCGTGGACGACTTCGGTACCGGCTACTCATCGCTGGCGTACCTGTGCCGATTGCCCGTGGACCAGCTCAAGATCGACCGCACGTTCATCCCCACCATCCGTACGAGCACGGCCAGCCTGGCTGTTGTCCGTACGATCATCGAGCTGGCGCACACCCTGGATCTGCAGGCCGTTGCCGAGGGCATCGAGGACGGCGCTCAGCTCGAGACCCTGCGCGGACTCGGATGCGATCTGGGGCAGGGCTACCATTTCGCCCGTCCGCTGGATCCGGCGGATGCCCACGCCGCCCTCACGCGGGACAGCGTCTGGGCGGCATAGCTCTCCTGCCCCGCCCGCGGTGTGACCGCGTCCGGTCCCGTTCCGGGGGCCACCTCGTCTCACGCTACCGACGCGGACCCGCTCGACCGATCTGGTACGGCGGCCAGGCGGGGCCGGGGCACGGGGACCGGTCGCCGCGGCGCTTCCTGCCTGTCACGCCACTGCTGTGCCACGCGTGCGGGCGACCAGTCGGCCACCGCCCTGACAATGCGACCGTCGTCGGCGAAGTGGAAGTCCTCCCGGCCGTCGAACACGACCGCCTGTCCGTTGTACGAGACAGCATCGAAGCGCCAGTCGACGCTGGCGCTGTTGCCGTCGATCCGCGGTGACGAGTAGGTGGCGCGAAGATCGCTGAAGGCGTTGAACATCCCGTTGATGAAGATCCTCAGGTGCGCCTGACCGAGGAACGGCCGCGTGCCCGGGACATCCTCCACGTGACCCCGGACCGGATCGAACAGCTCCACCCACGCGTCCCCGTTACGCTGCTCGATGAAGCGGAAGTAGTCTGCGATACGCGCTTCGATGATGTCGCGAGGACACGATTCGGGGTGGTCAATGGGCTGATACGGGTTCCACCCGTGGGCCAGCTCGTTGCGACGGACGATCGATCCGGCGGCCTCCCCGTGCCGGAAGTTTGTGATCATTACGTAGTCGTGGTGCAACGTGTTGATCTCCGGGAAGATGGGCTGCGCGGCGCGCTCGGCGAGCTTGCGGATCTCGTAACCCGCCGACCCGAGTGAGTGGGTACCGAGCACACCGAGGGCCAGCAGGTAGTGCTCGAACAGGAATTCCTGGATCCGCTTGCCGGCGGCCTTGAGGACGTTCAGATACCCGTACAGCTCGAGGTGAGCGGCGGGCTGCTCGAGGATGTCCAGCATGCCGAGCCCGCCTGCCTCGAGCGTTTCCCACAAGGGACGGGCCGCGGCGCGGACCGCGGGGCGCAGCTGCCGCATGGCCTTGGACTGTGCGCCGCTTCCGTCCCGTAGGCGGACCCGCAGCGGGTGGTAGTCGGCGAGAACCATCAGGTCGAGCAGCTGCCCGGCCTTCATGGCCAGGGCAAGGGTGTCGCAGGCGTAGCGAAGTGCCGCTGTCCCCGCCTCCCACCGCTTCCGGGCCGCATGCGCCGTCGCCTCGTCCAGGTAGTGGTGAGCGATCCTCAGCCAGCATTCGGTGATCTGGTGAGCGGTGGAGAACAGATGGTCCTCGGGACCGCACGGGACGGGCTCGCGCAGTGCGAAGGCGGTGGCAGGTGCGACCACCGCGGCGTAGTCCATCGCCGGCACCCCGGGCGTCGTGCCGGCGGCACCGAGGGCGGGAAGGCGATGATGGCGGCGGGCGCCGGCGAGTTGCTCCTCGATCCCGATCCGGAACGGCAGCCCGGCACCGGCCAGGGCGAACTGCCGGGTGATCTTTTCCACATGGGCGCTGTCGAGCCGCGAGAGCACCGCAAACCCCGGCGACGGCGCGTGGCCCGCAGTGATCGTCGCGGCCGGCTCCAGCGGGCCGCAGTGTTGCAGAAGGCGGCAGGTCAGCGCCAGACCCTCCACTAGGTGCTCGACGAATCTCGCCACCCGCTGCTGCGGGAACGCCGCCGGGCGCGCGTCACTCAGCGCATCGTCGATGAGGCGAAGCGACAGCTCGGCCGCCTGGAAGCCGCAGCAGGCGACAACCGAGCCCGGCCAGCTGTCGGCGTCGTTCGGCCACGACGCCGACAGCGCATCCAACCGGATATAGAGCTCGTACGGCAGGGGTCCGGTCGAGTCGGCATGGGTACGGGGCGCACCTGACATCGGACAAACCTCGTGAACAATGGATCGGGGGGATATATCGGTTACGACCTGGGACGGCCGTATCGGCAACATTAGCGGCGGATCCCTCGGTTGGCCTGATGAAAGCGGTCGAAACGTATGCGGGATCACCCGCACCATCCGCCGGCCGGCGTCGACTACCGGTGGCCGCCAGCGGTGCGGTCGAGCAGGTCGGGGTGGTCGGCCAGGAAGAGTTCCACCCGGTTGTCGCGCACCGCGGCGACGAAGTCCTCCGACACCGGTCGCAGCCGCTCGCCGAGGTAGCGCCCGTTCGACCAGACGCTGGCACCGGGCAGACCGACCGTGGCGATCCGCTCGGCGGGCCCGCCACGCAGCGCGAACCCGAAGTCGACCACGCCACCGCGACCGGTGAACACCAGGGCGTCGCCGAGCGCCTCCTGCACCCGCAGTATGCCCGCCGCGTCGGTGACCAGGTCCTGCGCGAACAGCTTCTGCACCAGCGCCTTGATGAGCACCCGGTGGTGCCGCTGGCGCGCGTAGTCGGCGCCGTCGAGATTGCGCTGCCGCGCCACGTCCAGGGCCTCCCACCCCACCAGGTGGTGCTCGCCCACCTCGTACACCTTCTGTGGTCCGAGGTAGCCGCCGCCGCCGGGCTGCAGCGTGCGGCGCGTGCCGTCGGGCTGCAGGTGTTCGGAGACGACCCGCTGATCGAGGTAGATGTCGACCCCGCCGACCGCGTCAACCAGATCGGTGAAGCCGGCGAAGTTGAGCACCCCGGCGGCGTCAAACTCGTCGATGCCGGTGACTGCGCTGACGGTGCGGATGAGCAGTTCCAGGCCCTGCGCGGGGTCTGGGATCGCCGTGCCGGGCACCCGGCTGCCGTAGCTCATCGCGTGGGTCAGCTTGGTGTGCTGCCCGCTGAAACCGGCCGGCTCGAACGGCGGCACGTCCACCAGCAGGTCCCGGGGCAGGGAGAACAGGTACGCCTGATCGTGGCTCTCGGGTACGTGCAGGATCAGGACCGCGTCGGCGTTCGGCGACCAGGTGGGCTGGTTCAAACGCGTGTCAACCCCGACCAGTAGCAGGTTCAGCGGTCCGGTCAGCTGCGTGCCCGGCTCGGGGGTCGGGGTCGGGGACGGGGACGGCGCCACCCGCCCGTCGATGTCACCGTCCTGCCGCAGCACGCCGTGCTGCCAGACCATCGCGGCCGCCACCGCCGTCACCAGCACCAGCACCAGCAACGCCGCCGTGCCGATCACACGCCGCCGCGAACCGGACATCGTCACCACCAGCCTGGACCGCAGTCGACACACGCCCCCCCCGGCAGCCGTGCCTGCGGTCCGAGCACACCACCGTCCGGCGGTCAGCGGCCAGAGGCGAAGGCCCCGCTCAGCCGGGGCCGGGCGACCTGTCGGTGCCTGGCCCGCCGTCGGCACCGAGCAGCAGCCGTGCGTAGTTGGCCATCGAACGTTGGTAGCGGGGAAGGTGCGCCGCCAGCGCGGCGACCGCGACCGAGACCGCTTCCCGTTCACGCCCGCTGTCGGCCAGGCAGAGCGCCAACACCGCGCTGATCGCGTCAGCGAGACTCCGGGTCCCGGCATCCAACGTGGCTGGATCGATGCCACGCTCGGCCTCCAGCACCGCAACGGCCTCGTCGACCCGGCCGACGTTGCGCAGTGAGCTGGCCATCTGAATCACCGCGCGGCGTCGCCGGTAGCCGGTCAACCCGTGGTCGAGCGCCCACCGGTAGAGCGAAACGGCTCGATCGGAGTGTCCGGTCGAGTCCCATGCGCAGGCCCGTTCGAACGCTGCGACCGGGTCACCGTCGGGCAACTCCGCCGCCAGGCCGTCGATCAGCGCCCTGAAATCGCCGTCACGGCCGTCAAAGTCGTCGATCGACGCCCACGCCTCGGCGATCCGCGCTTCCCAATCATTCACCCGGCAATGCTGGCAGATCCGGCCACTGTCAGGAGTCGGTGACACACGTGGACGCCACCCGGACGGTGTGATCCTGCGAGCTTGCCTTGGACAGTGCCAGCCACCATCCGCGGTAGACGGGGCCGGGGGCGGTGTCCGGTCCGGACTCGCGTAGGAAGGTGCGGAAATTGCCGGAGAGCGCGCCGACCACCCCGGCCCCGCCAGCGAGGATGTGGGTGCCTTCCGGGCACCAGTGCGGGGTGGACAGGAAGCCGCTGCCGCTCATCGCGTAGTCCCCGGTGACGACCTCGTACCCGTGCGGCGGGTGGCTGCACACCACGCGGATCCGCACGGTGCCGTCCTGCGAGTGGGTGCTGCTGACCGCCACCAGCCACCCAGAGTGCGGGTTGCCGCCGATTGAGGCGACCAGCGACTCCTGCAGCCGGGCTGTGTCGTTCATCCCCGGGGTGAGCGTATAAGCGCCACCGGACAATGCCACGGTGCCCTGCGGGCAGCTCACCGCCCGGCGCACGAAGCCGCCGCCGCCGGACACGACCACATCCTCGTTGACCATCTCGTATCCGGCCGGCTCCCCCGCGCAGATCGCCGTGATCCGGAACGTCCGCGCCTCATCAGCGCCGTTGGTAGCGGCCGCCCGCCACCCGTACACCGGTCCGCCAACGACCGGAGCGGACTCCCGCAACTGGGTCCCGAAGTTCTCCGGACTGGTGAGGTTCATCCGCGCACCGCCGCCCACCACGACCTTGCCGTCCGGGCAGTGCGCCACGCCCACCACGGTTCCGCCGGCCGGCACGGGCAGCTCGGTGTGGACCACCTCGATCCCGGCCAGCGCAACCGGGCCGCTGTCCTCTTCGCTGCCGTTGCCGCCGTCGCCGTTGCCGCCGTCGCCGTTGCCGCCGTCGCCGTTGCCGTCGCTGCCGTCGCTGCCGTTGCCGCTCGCGTCGCCGTCATGGCCCGTACCGGGCTGCTGCACGCCCCCGGTCGCGTTGCCGTGGCCGGCATCGCCTGGACTCGGCGATGGCGGGCTGGCCGGTGCGCTACCGTCCGGCAGCGCTGCCGGCGTACCTGCGCGGCCCTGGCACGCGACCGCGATCAGGACCACCACCAGTACCACCGCGGCCACAGACGCGCCGAGCGCGATCCAGTGACGAACCCTAGGTCTCCGCCGGTCGCCGGAGTATGTCGTGGTCATCGCTGTTCTCCCTCGTCTCGCCTCCGGGCAGCGCGCCCGGCTGGCATCAGTAGGAGTGAGGTAACGGGGCGACGCCAACGGGTTCTGGCCGGCCGCTTCGGTCCAGCCACAGTCCGATCATGCGGGCTGGAATTAGCGACGACTTAAGCGCGACGAGCTGATCCACTGGCACGGTAGGCTGCGGCGACCCCACCGTGCTTGTCGGCCGGGGGGCCAATGCGAGCAGTAGCGCGACGTTGGAGGCCGCGGCGAGCACGAACACGCGCTCCATCTGCTTTACCACGAACAGCACCCCGCCAGCGATCATCAGGGCACCTGTCCACCAGCTGGTGGTGCCCGACCGCCACAGGAAGATGCCGACCAGAATCTGCCCTCGTCCCGATCACCCGGGGCATCCGGATGTCGGTGATCACCACGTGGGGCGCCCCAGGTGCTCGACCGTCACCACGTCGTCGATCAGAGGCAGGTCGTCGCCGAGCACCGAACGGGCGGTGGAGGACAAGCTGAGCACGCCCTGCTCGATCAGGCTGACGACCGCCAACGCGGTCATCGCCTTGGAACCGCTGGCGATGGCGAACCGGGTGTCCACCGTGTTGGGAACGTCGTGGGCACGATGGGCCAGGCCGTACGCGTGCGCGAACTCGACCTCGCCGTCGCGGTGCACCGCGACGACGCCGGAGAAGTCGTGCTCCCGCGCGACCGGGTCGATCGCGTCGAAGGCGTCGATCCCGGGCGGCACCATCCCGGCAGTGTAGCGGCGTGGTCACGCACGCCCAGGGAATAACGCCAACGACGGCTGCCGGTCCCGCCGCAGATCGCGGGCGGCCGCCTCGGCGCCCCGCAGCGCCCGCAGCACGTTGCCGCCGGCCAGCTTGGCCAGATCGTCCTCCGACCAGCCCCGGTCGAGCAGCGCGGCGAACAGCCGCGGATACCCCGACACGTCCTCCAACCCGACCGGCATGGTGTCACTGCCGTCGTAGTCCCCGCCGATGCCCACATGGTCGATCCCCGCCACCGCACGCACGTGCTCCAGGTGCGCCACCACGTCCTCGACGGTCGCCTGCGGCCGCGGATGCTGCTCCTGCCAGG
>SLSW01000007.1 GCA_007130245.1 Micromonosporaceae bacterium | reverse complement strand
TGGCCCAATCCCTGGCAGGTTCCGGCGAGATGCGGGACAGTGAAAAAAACGCCTTCTATCGGGTGCCGAGGAGCTCGCCATGGGCAAGCACGGCAACGGCGACAACACACCGGCCGACGGTGACCGGTGGCCGGACAAGCCCGGAGAGCTGCCGGAACTGCCGGCGTTGCCGGAGGGCGTCACTGTCCCGGACGACCTGTCCGCGCTCGCCGACGAGGCCGACCTGGTTCGCGCCGAACTCGATCACGAACGGCGGGAGGGGCCCGGACCACCGGCGGAATCGGCGGGCGCATCACGCTCGGCCGAGCCCGCGCTGGCCACCCCACTGCTGATCATGGCGGTGGCCGTGGTGATCTCGCTGGTGAGCCTGTTCGCCCTAGCCTGGTCGGGCACGAATATGACCGACCAGCCCAGGGACCAGCGTCATGCGCTGCCGGGCGTCGTACTCGCCGACGCGGCAGGTCAGCCCACCGATATCAGCGCGGTCAGCCCGGTGGTGATCATGATGGTGGAGTCCTGCGACTGTGGAGAGCTCATCGCCGAGACGGTGGCCGCCGCGCCGCCCGGGGTGACGGTGGTCGCGGTCGGCGACGAGGCGCCGGCACATCCCGCAGGTGTCGCCGGCGGCGCCCACCTGCGGCTGCTCGCCGACCCGGACGGCGAGCTGCGCGACACGCTCCGGCTCGGTGCCCCGCACGTCGGCACGGCCGCCGTGGTGCTGGCCGACCAGAACCGCACCATCATCCACACCGTGCCGGCGGCCACCTCCACCGCGCCGTACGAGGAGCAGCTGAATTCGCTCGGCTCGCCCGCGCGCAACTAGCTGGGCGCGCCCACCTACCGGCGTGCCTGCAGCAGCGCGGCGTACAACGTCAGCCCTGGGCCGAACGCGAGCGCCAGCACGTGCTCGTACCCGGTGCGGCGCAGCACGTCGACGATCAACAGCACAGTCGGTGACGAGCAGTTGCCGTGATCAGCGAGCACCTCACGGGAGGCGTCCAGCGCCTGCGGTGGCAGTTCCAGCTCCCGCTCGACCACGTCCAGGATGTGCGGCCCCCCGGGATGCACCGCCCAGCCGTCCACGTCCGCCAGGCCGAGCCCGTGCCGCGCCAGCAGCTCCGACACGAACGGCCGCACGTGGGCGGCCAGCGTCTCCGGCACCCGCGGCGACAGCCCCATCCGGAACCCGAGATCAGTGACGTCCCAGGTCATCTGGTCCGCCGTGGCGGTGTCGGTCAGCGAAGCGACGTCGCGCACCTCGTACCCGGCGACACCCGACCCGCTGGTCGGCCCGCCGGGCATGACCACCACCGCGGCCGCGGCATCGGAAAACAACGCGTGCGCCACCATCTGACCGGTGTCCACCGTCGGGGGCTGCACGTGCAGGCTGGCCAGCTCCGCACACAACAGCAGGCCCGGACGACCACGCACGACGACGAAGTCTGCCGCGGCGGCGAGCCCGGGGAGCGCCGCGTAGCACCCCATGTGTCCTACGAACAGACGCTGGCACCCGGCTGCCAGCTCCAGATCACGGGCCAGCATGATGTCCAGCCCCGGGGTGACGTAGCCGGTGCAGGAACAGACCGCGAGCAGGCCCAGCTCGTCGGCGCCGATGCCGGCGTCAGCCAACGCCGTGCACGCCGCCTCCTTGCCCAGCGGCAGCGCCTCGACCAGGTATCGCTCCATCCGTTTCGCCGTCGACCACCCCGACACGTCCTCCAGCAGCGGCGACACCGCCGCGTGCCGGGTCACCACCCCCGCGTTGGCGAAGACGCGCTTCGCCACCACCCGACCGGCGCCGTCATAGTGATCCGCGAAAAAGCCGTCCCACAGGTCACTCTGGCGCACCGGCGCGGGAGCCGCCACACCCACTCCGGCAAGCACCGGCGCCGTCACCATCGCGGAGCGCTCCCGCCGTGGTCCGGGTCGCCACCGAGCGCGGCCACCCCGAGCCAGTCGGCGCACACGTCGGAGGTGGCCGGCTGCAGCGAGCCGCACCGTGCGTCCCGGAACAGCCGCTCCAGGGGGTGTCCGCGGCGCGAGGCCGACGTCCCGGCCGCCTCCAGCATCGACGCGGCCACGTCAGCCGCGGTGGTGCCGGCCAGCAGCTTCGCCCGCCACACCCACCGGTTGGTGTCCAGGTCCCCGGCGGCGGCGTCCACCCGCCGCGCCGACTCCATGATCGCCAGGCGGGCCGCCTCCACCGCTGCGTCGGCCCGCCCGATCCGCGCGCGCACCGCCGGCAGGTGCCCCAGCCCCCGCTCGGTGGTGTGGGCCACCGCCGCGTCCACCGCCGCCCTGGCCACCCCGACGTAGACCGCCGCGTAGCTGGCCACCAGCCAGTGCGGCATGAGTTGCGCGACCACCAGCGCCAGTCCCTCCACACCGCCGAGCAGCGCGTCGGCCGGCACCGTCACGTCCAGGTGCAGGTCGTCGGAACGGGTCGCGCGCATACCCAACGCGTCCCAGGTGTGCTCCACGCGCAGCCCGTCGGTGGTCGACGGCACCAGGAACTGCGACACCACCGACTGATCGTCCGCCCGCCGCGCCGCCACCAGGTATCCGTCGGCGTGCCCGGCACCGGACACGAACGTCTTCGACCCGCGGATCCGGAACCCGCCGTCGACCGCCTCGTACGAGGTGGACAGCTGGGAAAGCCGGGAGCCGACCCCGCGCTCGCTCATGGCCACCGCATACCAGCAACCGTCCCCGGTCGCGCGCAGCAGCTCGTCGCGGGCGGCCAGCGCCGCTTCCGGGACCCCTAGCGCCGACGCCAACGCCGGATCCAGTGCGGACATCGCCCCGGTCACCGAGGCGTGCATGTTGAACACCAGCGCGGTGGCGCCGTTTCCCCGCGCCAGCTCGTAGGCCACCGCGGCGTAGTCGGCGAAGCCGGCACCGGCACCACCCAGCGTCGGGGGCACCAGCACCCCGAACAGCCCCTCCGATCGCAGGTCGGCGAAGTCCTCGGCCGGAAACGTGCCGTCCATGTCGTGGCGGGCGGCGCGGCTGGCGAACCGGGGCGCCAACCGCGCCGCCGTTGCCGTCAGGTCACTCACCGTCCAGTCTCCCCAGGTCGTGGCGCCGGCGGACTCCCCATGCCTGGTAGAGCACTGCGGTCGACCGGCTGGGCACGATCGGCACCTCGCCACTGCGGCTGACCAGCCACCGCAGCATCGCGCCGAACGCCGGGCGCACCCCGCGCACCTGCAGCCGGACCCCGTGTCGGGCGCACTCGGCGGCCAGTGTGGCCGGAGCCACGAACAGCGACGGGTCATGGATCCCCGGCGGGGCACCGCCCGGGATCCGCTCGGCGACTGTCACCGCGATCAGCCGCGCCCGCCGTGTCGCGTTAATGGTGTCAGCCACCAGCAAGCCCCCCGGACGTAACACCCGGCACGCCTCGGCCACCACCGTCGCCAGGTCGGTGACGTGCTCGAGCACCTCGCCGGCACTGACCACATCGGCACACCCGTCGGGTAACGGTAACCTCGCCGCGTCGCCGCGCACCGCCACCACGCCGTGCGCCGCTGCCTGTTCCAGCGCTGACGTGACCAGGTCCACCCCGACGTGCCGGTATCCCTTGCCCGCCACGTGCGGTGCCAGCAGGCCGGCGCCGCAGCCCACATCCACCAGCACCGCACCGGCCCGGCCGGCCGGGGGGATCAGCGCCGCACGGGCCCTGGCTATCCAGTGGAGCATCGCGAACGCCCCACCCGGGCGCCACCACTCGCTTACGAGATCGTCGTACTGCCGTACGTCATTGCGCGGGCGTACGAGCGTGGCCATGCCCCAGCGTGGCATGAATCCGCTTTGGCGGCCAGCACCGACGCATGCGGTGTCCGCCCGGACGGTGTTGACTGCAAGGGTGCTGGCGGCACTGGTGCGCGCGACCCACCCGGAACCGGCGGCGGCCGTGACCGCCGCGGCCGGGTTGCTCGCGCTGGCGGTCGGTCATCCGCCCGGTTCGGCGGCCGTGGTGACCCTCACGGTGGCGGCCAGCCAACTTGCGGTGGGGTGGACCAACGACGCCGTCGACGCGCGCCGCGACACCGCGGTCGGGCGCACCGACAAGCCGATCGTGGCCGGCGCGGTCACGACCCGGACGGTCGCGCTGGCCGCCGCGGCCGCCGCGGCCGCCACGGTGGTGCTCGCGCTGCGCTTCGGACCGCTCGCGGCCACGGTGGCGCTGGTCGGGCTGGTCAGTGCGCTGGCCTACAACTGGCCGCTGAAGCGCAGTGCGGTATCGGTGGTGCCGTACGCGGTCTCGTTCGCGGCGTTGCCGTCGTTTGTGGTGCTCGCGCTGCCCGCCACCCCGCCATGGTGGTTACCGGCCGCGGGCGGGCTACTCGGCGCCGGCGCCCACTTCGCCAACGTCCTGCCCGATCTGGCCGATGACGCCGCTACCGGCGTACGTGGGCTGCCGCACCGGCTCGGCGCCGCCCGCGCGGCGGTCGCCGCGGCCGGGTTCCTGCTCGCCGCGGCGGCGGTGCTGGTGTGGGGACCGCCCGGGTCCCCATCGTGGTGGCAGCTGGCGGCGCTGGCCACCGCCGCGGTGGTGTTGCCCGCCGGCTGGCTCGCCGCCCGCGGCGCGCTGGCGCGGGGTCGGCGGCCCACCGCCCTGTTCCGGGCGTTTCTGGTGGCTGCGGTGATCAACGTAGGATTGCTGTTCGGCGGGGGCGTCCTGGTGTAACGGGCGTGGTGCGCACCCGCCCCCTGCCGCGGGCTTCGCGGGAGACCGGGCACCGCGAACCGGCCGCGGGACGGACGCTAGGCTGTGCCGGAACCAGGACACAGGAGGAGCGACGTCATGCGCACGAGCACGCGCGGTGCGGCGGTGGCCGCCACGGTAGGGGTGCTGGCACTGGTGCTCGCCGGCTGCGGCACCGGCCGGGACGCCCCGACCTCCCTGGATCTGCCGTCGGTGCCGGGCGTCAACGTCAGCGCCGAGGACGAGTCGGTGCTGCTGCGTAACGCGATGGTCGTGTTCTCGCTGGAAGGTTATCCGGCGGGCGGGGATGCGCCGGTGGAGCTGTGGCTGGTCAACACCACCGACGAGACGGTCCGGTTGGTGGAGGTCACCGCGGATGAGGCGGAGGCGGTCAGCTTCGACGAGATCGAGCTGGCGCCGCGCGGCGTGGTGCAGACCACGTTCGAGGTCACCGGACTCGCCCGGCAGGTCGATTTCTCCGATTCACTGGCGCTGACGCTGGTGTTTGACAACGACGCGGAGATCTCGACCCTGGTGCCGATGGCCCCGCCGATGGACGACCGGCTCCCGCGCGAGCCGATGGACCTCGGGGGCCACTGAGCGTCGGCGGCTAGACGTAGCGTTCCAGAATCGAGGCCTCGGCCAGTCGGGACAGGCCCTCGCGCACCACTCTGGCGCGCGCGTCGCCGACGCCCCCGACCGTCCGTAGTTCCTCGACGCTGGCCGCGAGCAGGCGCTGCAGGGTGCCGAAGTGGCCCACCAGCCGGTCGACCACGTTGCCGGGTAGTCGCGGCACCTTGGCCAGCAGCCGGAAACCGCGCGGGCTCACCGCGGCGTCCAGCGCGTCGGAGTTGGCGGGGTGCCCGATCGCCTTTGCCACCGCCACCAGGTCGATCAGGTCGGTGGCCGACAACAGGTCCAGGTCCTGCAACGCCTCGTCGACCGAGCGCCCGTCGGGCAGATAGTCGCGCACCACCAGGGTGCGGTCGGCGTCCACGCCGGCCATCAGCTCATCGAGCTGCAGCGCGAGCAGCCGCCCGTCGGTGCCCAGTTCCACCACGTATCCGGCGATCTCGTCAGCGATGCGGCGCACCATTTCCAGCCGCTGCACCACCGTCACCGCGTCCCGGGTGGTGACCAGGTCCTCGATCTCCAGCGCCGACAGGGTGCCGCTCACCTCGTCCAGGCGCAGCTTGTAGCGCTCCAGGGTCGCCAGTGCCTGGTTGGCCCGCGACATGATCGCCGCGGAGTCGTCGAGCACGTGGCGCTGGCCGTTCAGGTAGAGGCCGATGATGTGCATGGACTGGCTCACTGAGATGACCGGGAAGCCGGTCTGCTTGGCCACGCGCTCAGCGGTCCGGTGGCGGGTGCCGGACTCCTCGGTGGGGATGCCAGGATCCGGCATCAGGTGCACCGCGGCGCGCAGGATCCGGGTGCCCTCGCTGGAGAGCACCACCGCGCCATCCATCTTGCACAGCTCGCGGAGCCTGGTCGCGGAGAATTCCACGTCGAGCGGGAACCCGCCGGTGCACAGGGACTCGACCACCGTGTCGTGCCCGAGCACGATCAGGGCGCCAGTGCGCCCGCGCAGGATCCGTTCCAGCCCGTCCCGCAGCGCGGTGCCGGGCGCCATCAGTGCCAGGTTCGCCCGCAGTGGGTCGGCAGTGAGGCTGACCGCGGCCGCGCCGATTCCGGCCGGCATCCGGGATGCCGTCCTGCCGTGTTCACGGTCGGTAGCCACCCGCACAGTCTAGAGACCATCGTCCGTACGGTGCTTCCGCGGTGCCACCCGAGCCGATAGATTGCACGCCTGCGTAGCCCGAGATCCGCATACCAGGAGGTTGCGACCCTGATGGCGGCGGCGGAGCAGCTCGAGTGGCGTCGCGCGTTCCCCACCCGCGCGCTGCGCAGACTTGGCTGGTTCTGCATGCTGTCCGTGATCATCGTGGTGACGTTCTGGGTGCTGTTCGGCACCGAGCCGGACCTGCTTCCCTCCGGCGAGCGCAACCCGCTCGCCCTGCTCCCGCCGCTGACAAGCGCCGGGGCCGGGATCGCCTCGGTGTATTTCCTTCTGCCGCTGGTGCGCCGACCGGTGGTGGTCGCGGACCACTACGCCCTCGTCGCCCGCCCCGGGGTGCTGCGCACGCTGGTGCTGCCGTGGTCCGGCGTCGCCGAGATCGCCGCCGTCGGAGTGCGGGGCGACCCGGTGCTGCTGGTGCGCTGCACCGGCCGCCGGGAGCCGCTGGGCGACCGGCCGCGCTGGCCGGACCAGGGGGTGCTGCGCCACGCGATCCGCGGGACGGGGTCGCGGCGGGGGGCGGTGGCCGCCTACGACCTTGCCGTCCGCATGGACGAGTTTCACGGCGGTGGGCCCGCCCTGTTGGCCGGCCTCGCCGCCTGGGCACCTCCCCACGTGCTGGTCACCGACGCGCTGTGACCCGGGCCCGCCGGTGGGCGTGGGTGGCGCGGTCAGGACCGCGCGGCGAGGTCGAGTGCCCGGGTGAGGTCGCTCACCTCGTGCACCCGCATGCCCTCCGGCACCGCCCCGGCGCCCTGGTGGGCGGTCGCACCGGCCGGCACCAGCGCGGTGCGGAAGCCGAGCCGCGCGGCCTCGGCCAGCCGCCGCGGCAGCGCCCCGACCGGGCGTATCTCCCCGGTCAGGCCGACCTCCCCGATCGCGACCAGGTCCGCCGCGATCCCGAAGCTCAGCGCACCGGACGCCACCGCCAGCGCCAGGGCGAGGTCGGCCGCCGGCTCCACCACCCGGATCCCCCCGACGGTCGCGGCGAACACCTCGTGGTCGTGCAGGCGGATCTGCGGGCGGCAACGCTGCACCACCGCCAGCAGCATGGCCAGCCGCGCCGGGTCCAGGCCGCTCACGGTGCGGCGCGGCGAACCGGGCATCGCCGCGCCCTTGAGCGCCTGCACCTCGGTCACCAGGGCCCGCCGCCCTTCCATCGCCACGGTCACGCACGTGCCCGGCACCGGCGCCGGATGGCGGTTGAGGAACAGCCCCGACGGGTCCGGCAGGCTGGTGATGCCGCCCTCGTGCATCTCGAAGCATCCGACCTCGTCGGCGGCGCCGAACCGGTTCTTCATGCCGCGCACCATCCGCAGCGACGAGTG
>SLSW01000029.1 GCA_007130245.1 Micromonosporaceae bacterium | reverse complement strand
TGATCGACGCCCTCAAGCGGGGCTCCGCCAAGCGGATCACCGCGGTGCTGCCGTACTACCCGTACTCGCGGCAGGACAAGAAGCACCGGGGCCGGGAGCCGATCTCCGCCCGGCTGGTCGCCGACCTGCTGCGCACCGCTGGCGCCAACCGCATCCTGACCGTGGACCTGCATACCGCCCAGATCCAGGGCTTCTTCGACGGCCCGGTGGACCACCTGCTCGCGCTGCCGCTGCTGGCCGAGCACGTGGAGACCGCCTACGCGGGCCAGCCGCTGACGGTGGTGGCCCCGGACTCGGGCCGGGTGCGGGTGGCCGAGCGCTGGACCGACCGGCTCGGTGGCTGCCCGCTGGCTTTCATCCACAAGACCCGCGACGTCACCACCCCCGGACAGGTGGTCGCCAACCGGGTCGTGGGTGAGGTGGCCGGTCGGGTATGCGTGATCGTCGACGACGAGATCCAGACCGGCGGCACCGTGTGCAAGGCCGCGGACCTGCTGTACGAGGCGGGGGCGGCCGACGTGATCGTCGCAGCCACGCACGGGGTGCTGCCCGACCCGGCGGCGGAACGGCTCAAGAACAGTCGCATCAGCGACGTGGTGGTGACCAACACGCTCCCGCTGCCGCCCGAGAAGCGGCTCGACAAGATCACGGTGGTCTCGATCGCGCCGCTGCTCGCCCGGGCGATCAAAGAGGTCTTCACCGACGGGTCGGTGACCACCCTGTTCGGAGGGCTCAGCTGACCACCGGGTAAGGTGACGGGTCGGCCATCCAGACAGACCAGGAGTGGGCAGTGTCCGACCAGTCAACGCTCAGCGCTGAGTTCCGCACCGACTTCGGCAAGGGTGCGGCGCGCCGCAGCCGGCGCGCCGGCAAGGTCCCGGCGGTGCTGTACGGGCACGGCGAGGAGCCCAAGCACCTCGCGCTGCCAGTGCTCGAGTTCGCCACCGCGATCCGCTACGGCGGCATGACCCATGTGCTGACCATCAACCTGCCGGACGGCACCAAAGCCACCGCGCTGCCGAAGGCGATCCAGCGGGACCCGCTGAAGGACTTCTACATGCACGCGGACCTGCTGCTGGTCCGCCGCGGCGAGAAGATCACCGTGGAGATCCCGGTGCAGCTGACCGGCGAGGCCGCCCGCGGCACGCTGGTGGCCTTCGAGAACGACCGGATCGCGATCAACGCGGACGCCACCCGGCTGCCCGACAGCCTGGAGGTCTCGATCGAGGGTATGGAGGCCGGTGACCGGGTCACCGCCGACGACGTCACGTTGCCGGCTGACGCCGAGCTCGCGGCAGACCCGGAGCTGCTCATCGTGATGATCAACCTGGCCCCGACCGCCGAGGAGATGGAGCCGGAGGCGGCTGAGGCGGCCGAGGTGGAGGCTGCCGAGCCGGCCGAGGCGGCTGCGGAGCCGGCCGCCGGGGAAGCCGGCGAGTCCTGAGCGCAGCGGCGCCGCCGCCGATGGACGAGGAGCACTGGCTGGTCGCAGGCCTCGGCAACCCGGGCCGGCGCTATGCCCACAACCGGCACAACGTCGGGTTCATGGTCGCCGAGCTGCTCGCGCGGCGGCTCGGGGTCCGGCTCAGCCGACACAAGCGTGTCGTGGCGGAGGTCGCCGAGAGCCGCCTCGGCGTGGGCGGACCCCGGCTGGTGCTCGTCAAACCGTTGACCTACATGAACCTGTCCGGCGGGCCGGTGTCGGCGTTGAGCCGCTTCTACAAGATCCCGGTGGAGCGGATCATCGCGGTGCACGATGAGATCGACCTGCCGTACGGCACGCTGCGGGCGAAGATCGGCGGAGGCGAGGGCGGCCACAACGGGTGCCGGTCGCTGAGCCGGTCGCTGTCCACCCGCGACTACGTCCGGGTGCGTATCGGGGTGGGCCGGCCGCCCGGCCAGCAGGATCCGGCCGACTGGGTGCTCTCGAACTTCTCCGCGGCCGAGCGCAAGGACCTGGACTACGTGGTCGATCGTGCCGCCGACTTCGTGGAGGCGATCATCACCAAGGGGCTGGAACCGGCCCAGAACCTCTACCACGGTGCGTCCTGAGGAGGCCGACCCGGCGACCCGGGATGACGGTGAGCTGGCCCGGTGGCTGGCCGGCCAGGTCGGCGCCGCGCTGGTGGCCCTGCGCGACCGCCGCGGCCACGCCGACCGGGCCGCCCTGGGCAGGGCGGGCGACGCGCACGCCCAGGCGCTCATCGCGGACACCCTGGCGCGGTGGCGGCCGCACGACGCGGTGCTCTCGGAGGAGGCACCCGACGACCCGGTGCGTCTGAGTGCCGCGCGGGTGTGGATCGTCGACCCGCTCGACGGCACCCGCGAGTTCACCGAGCCCGGGCGCACGGACTGGGCGGTGCACATCGCGCTTTGGTCCGGCGACACCGGGCTGACCGCCGGTGCGGTGGCGTTGCCGGCGCAGCACCGGGTGCTGGCCACCGACCGGCCACCGCCGTACCCGCCGCGCCGCGCCAGCGCGCCCGGGCCGCTGCTGACGGTCAGCCGCAGCCGGCCGCCGGCGTGGGCGGCTGCGGTCGCCGACGAGATCGGCGCGACCCTGGTGCCGATCGGCTCGGCCGGTGCTAAGGCGGCCGCCGTCATCACCGGTGAGGTCGACGCCTACCTGCACGCCAGCGGCCAGTCGGAGTGGGACTCCGCCGCGCCGGTGGCGGTGGCCGCCGCCACCGGCCTGCACACCTCCCGGCTGGACGGCTCGGCGCTGGCGTACAACCAACCTGAGCCCCGTACCCCCGACCTGCTGCTGTGCCGGCGGGAGCTGGCGCCGCGGCTGCTGGCGGCGGTAGCGGCGGTGCGGCGGCCGTGACCGTTCGTGGATAATGTCGGACATGCCTTCTGACCAGCGTCGCCAGCGTGTGCTCTCCGGCATCCAGCCCACCGCCGACTCGTTCCACCTGGGCAACTACATCGGCGCCCTGCGCAACTGGGTGGCGATGCAGGATACGCACGACACCTTCTACTGCGTGGTGGACCTGCACGCGATCACTGCCGGCCACGACCCGGGGCTGCTGCGCCAGCGCACCCGGGCATCGGCTGCGCAGCTGCTCGCGGCCGGGCTGGACCTGCAGCGGTGCACCCTGTTCGTGCAGTCGCACGTGCCGGAGCATCCGCAGCTGGCGTGGGTGCTGGGTTGCCTGACCGGCTTCGGTGAGGCATCGCGGATGACCCAGTTCAAGGACAAGTCCGCCAAGCAGGGCGCCGACCGTGCCAGCGTCGGCCTGTTCACCTACCCGGTCCTGCAGGCAGCCGACATCCTGCTCTATCACGCCGACGCGGTGCCGGTGGGCGAGGACCAGCGGCAGCACCTGGAGCTGACCCGCAACCTGGCGCAGCGGTTCAACTCCACCTTCGGCTCCACCCTGACCGTGCCGGAGCCGTACATCGTGAAGGAGACCGCGAAGATCGCCGACCTGCAGGACCCGACCGCGAAGATGTCGAAGTCGGCCTCGTCGCCGGCCGGCCTGGTGGAGCTGATGGATGAGCCGGCCCGCATCGCCAAGAAGATCCGCTCGGCGGTGACGGACACCGGCCGCGAGATCATCTTCTCGCCGGAGGACAAGCCGGGGATCTCCAACCTGCTCATGATCTACTCGGCGCTGTCCGGGCGCTCGATCGCGGAGCTGCAGGACGCGTACGACGGTCGCGGCTACGGCGACCTGAAGAAGGACCTGGCCGAGGTGGTGGTGGAGGCGGTAACGCCGATCCAGGAACGCACCCGGGCGTGCCTGGACGACCCGGCGCAGCTGGACAAGCTGCTGGCCGAGGGTGCCGAGAAGGCGCGCGCGGTCGCCACGGCGACGCTGCGCGAGGTCTACGACCGGATCGGCCTACTGCCGCGCGGCCGGTTGGATTGACGTACGCGCCGCCACCGGCTCGGCGAGGATGGGGCGGTGGCGGCATCGCGCATCTCGCGGCTGAAGGAGCGCTCCGCAGGAGCGGTCACGCGGGCACGGCGGCGGTGGCCGGTGGTCGACCACGCCTGGCGGACCCGGGAACGCTACGCCGAGGTGCTCGGCGGACGGCTGGCCGCGGCGATCGCCTACTACGGCTTTTTCGCGACCTTCGCGTTGACGGTGGTGGGCTACGCGGTGCTCGGGTTTCTGGTGGAGTACCGGGTCGACCTACGCGCTGACGTGGATGAGTTCCTGCAGGAGAACCTGCCGGTGCTGGACATCACGCAGGTCGCCGGAGCGCGGGGGGCGGCCGGCGTGCTCGGGCTGGTCGGGCTGGTGCTGACCGGCGTGGCGTGGGTGGAGGCGTTGCGCTCGTCCCAGCGGTTGATCTGGGGAATGTCGCAGCAACCGGGCAGCGTGTGGAGGCGCCGGCTGCTCGACGTGGCGACGCTGGCGGTGCTGGCACTGCTGCTCGGCGGGTCGCTGGCGCTGGCCGGCGGGGTGGAGCGGTTGCTGGCGGTGCATCCGGCGGTGGAGGTGGTCGTCCGGTGGGCGTTGGCGTTCGGCGTGAATCTGCTGCTGGCCGCCGCGTTGCTGGTGGCCCTGCCCCGCATCCGCGTCCCGGCACGCCGGGTGGTGCGGGCGGGGGTGGCGTTCGCGATCGGCCTGCTGGTGTTGAACACGCTCGGCGGGTTCTACATCGACGGCGTGCGGGCCAATCCGGCGTACGCGGTGGTCGCCGCCGCCGCCGGCCTGCTGCTCTACCTGTACGTGTTCAACCAGCTGCTGCTGTGGGCGGCCAGCTGGGCGGCGACCGCTACCGCGCCCCAATCGCGTTGATCATGGGCCACTTGCGCGACACGCCGGGCGACACGCCGACAGAAGTCCATGATCAACGCGAGGGGTCGGGGGTGGTCCACCAGGCGGCGGTGTGGGGCGGCAGCACCCGGTGGTCGTCCAGCTCGCCGCTGGCGAGCACCGGCGACCCGTACGGATGCCCCCACCGCACCGGCGCGGCGCCGCAGTTCACCGCACACACCAGCCCGGGACGCTGAAAGACCAGCACCTCCGGCGCCGGTGCGTCCAGCCAGGTCAGCGACCCGCGACCCAGCCGCAGCCGGCGCCGCCACGACAGCGCCGCACGGTAGAGCGACAGCGTCGACCGGGGGTCGTCACGCTGCGCCTCGACGGTCAGCGACGCCCACCCGGCCGGCTGCGGCAGCCACGGCGTGCCGGTGCTGAAGCCGAACGGCGGCGCCTGGCCGGACCAGGGCAGCGGCACGCGGCAGCCGTCCCGCCCGCGACGCTTTCCGCCGGAGCGGGTGAAGGTCGGGTCCTGGCGCAGCTCGTCCGGCAGGTCGAACACCTCCGGCAGCCCGAGCTCCTCACCCTGGTAGAGGTACGCCGAGCCGGGCAGCGCCAGCATCAGCAGCGTCGCGGCGCGGGCGCGGGCCAGCCCGAGCGCCGCGTCGACCGGCTCTTCGTCGCGGGTCGCACCGCCGGCGGTTCCGCCAGTGTCGCCGGCCCGGCCGAACCGGCTGGCGTGGCGCACCACGTCGTGGTTGGACAGCACCCAGGTGGCCGGTGCGCCCACCGAATCCATCGCCCGCAACGATGTGTCGATCACCTCGCGGTAGCCGGCGGCGGACCAGGGTGCGGTAAGGAAGTCGAAGTTGAACGCCTGATGCAGCTCGTCACCGCGTACATAGCGCGCCAACCGCTGCGGGTCGTGCACCCACGCCTCGGCCACCGCGATGCGTTCGGGGGTGTAGCTGTCCAGGATCTTGCGCCATTCGCGGTAGATCTCGTGCACGCCCTCCTGGTCCCAGTACGGCGTGCGGGTGCCTTCGAGCAGCTCCGCCCCGCCCGGTCCGTCATCCGGCAGGCCGGGTGCTTTGACCATCCCGTGGGCGACGTCGATGCGTAGCCCGTCCACCCCCCGGTCGAGCCAGAACCGCAGGATGTCGGCGAACTCCGCGCGCACCTGTGGGTGGTCCCAGTTCAGGTCGGGCTGCTCCGGTGCGAACAGGTGCAGGTACCATTGCCCGTCGGCGACCCGGGTCCAGGCCGGTCCGCCGAACACGCTGCGCCAGTTGTTCGGCGGACCGCCGCCGCGCCCCTCGCGGAACACGTACCGCGCCCGTGCGGCACTGCCGGGGCCGGCCGCCAGCGCCTCGCGGAACCACGGGTGGACCCCGGAGGTGTGGTTCGGCACCAGGTCGATGATCACCTTGAGACCTCGCCGGTGTGCCCGGGCCAGCAGTGCGTCAACGTCGTCCAGCGTGCCGAAGATCGGGTCCACGTCCCGGTAGTCGGCCACGTCGTATCCGCCGTCGGCCATGGGTGAGGTGAAGAACGGGCTCAACCACACCGCGTCCACCCCCAGCTCGGCCAGGTGATCCAGCCGGGTGGTGACGCCGGGCAGGTCCCCGACGCCGTCGCCGTCGGAGTCGGCGAAACTGCGCGGATAGACCTGGTAGATCACGGGGTCACGCGCCCAGGAGTCGCTGGTGTGGTCGACCATCGGTGTCCTCCGTGGAACGTGGGTGAAAGCGATTGCACACTTGCGGCAACCCTGGTCTATGTTGACGACGAAGCGGTAGCGACCAGGTCCGGTGGCGCGGATGCCGCGGACGCGGCCGCGGTGGAGGAGCGCACCACCAGTTCCGGGGCGAACAGGTACTCCGACGGGGGCGCCGGCTGCCCGTCGATCTCGTCCAGCAACGCCCGCACGGCGGCCGAGGCCATCGGGACCACTGGCTGGCGCACGGTGGTCAGTGGCGGATCGGTGAACGCGATCAGCGGCGAGTCGTCGTAGCCGACGACCGAGACGTCCCGGGGCACGGAGTAACCGCGGGCCCGGGCCGCGCGGATGGCCCCCAGCGCCATCAGGTGTGGCGGCGCTGCAACCGGGTGGGGCGCTCGTAGCCGAGCACGTCCGGCGCGGTGAGCACCGCCTGCCGGGTCTCGGCGGCCACTCCCGGCCGGTCGTCGAGCACCCGCGACACCGTCGCCTCGCTCACGCCGGCCTGGACGGCGATGTCTACCAGTCGCGCGGGCATGCACGTCACCATAGCGCAGGTCGTCAACCCCTTGCGAAATCTTGCAGTGCTCTTCCAATTCTTGCAAGAGCTTGCTACTCCTGCCACCAGGCGAGCAACAACCGATAACAGCAGCCGACAACAGCACCAACGACAACAGCGGCGCGCCACGGTGGCCGGCGGTGGCTCTACGCCGACGCGGACGCGCTGGTCTGGGCTGGTCCCGACATGCGCCGCTAGCAATCCGGATGAGTTGATCAATGGGGGCAGGTCCGGCCGCCGAGGGTGCCGTACCGTCGACCTTGCAGGGGCGACCGCGGTGGGGCCGGGTCGATGACCCGCCGGTAGGGTGTCAAGCCGTGGAAGCCCTACTCCTCATCCTCCGTTATCTCCATCTGGTCGGATTCGCGCTGCTGCTCGGCGGCGCCATCGCGCAGTACCTCACCCGCCGATTGCGCATCAACGCCAGCATGCTGTGGGGCGCCGGAATCCAGCTCGTGACCGGGATCGCGCTGTCCGCACCGCTGCGCGACGGGCCGGAGCCGGAGCCGGCCAAGCTGGTCGTCAAGCTCGTGCTGGCGCTGCTGATCGCGATCATGGTGTGGGTGCCCCGCAAGCGGCAGGAGATGTCCGCCGGTCACTTCCTGGGCATCGTCGGACTGACCCTGGTGACCGCGGGCGTAGCGACGTTCTGGTAGATCACATTCGGGTAACGCCGCCGTATCTCGTCGCTGGAACCGCATCGGCGCCATTCCGCGGAGGCGTACGCTCAGCGCTCGTAACCACCGCATAACCACCACATAAGGGTTGGGTGGACGGAAGGAGTACATCCGTGCGTACGCACCATCGGATCCTGGCGGTCCTCGCGGCGGCGGGACTCGCCCTGGCGGCGTGTGCCGACCCCCCCGAGGACGACGACGATGAGGTGGCGGCTCCGGGCGAAGAGTACCTCGCCTGCATGGTGACCGACATCGGCGGCATCGACGACCGGTCCTTCAACGCCTCCGCATGGGCCGGCCTGGAACGGGCGGAGGAGCAGAACCCGGACATCGAAATCAGCTTCGTGTCGTCGTCAGCCGAGGCCGACTACGTCCCGAACCTGACCGGGTATGTGCAGGACGTCGAGTGCGACTTCGTGCTCGCCGTCGGCGGCCTGATGGCCGACGCCACCGCCGACGTCGCCGACCGGCACGCGGACCAGCAGTTCGGCATCGTCGACGCGGCCACCGGCCAGCCGAACGTCTACCCGATGCAGTTCGACACCGCCCAGGCGGCGTTCCTGGCGGGCTACCTGGCCGCCGGCTTCTCCACCAGCGGCACCGTCGGCACCTACGGTGGCCTGCCGATCGACCCGGTGACCATCTTCATGGACGGGTTCGTCGACGGCGTGGCCTACTACAACGAGGTCAACGACGCCGACGTGCAGGCGCTCGGCTGGGACAAGGAGACCCGCACCGGCCAGTTCGCGGACAGTTTCGTCGACCAGGCCGCCGGGGCGGCTCAGTCCGACGCGCTGGTCGCGCAGGGGGCAGACGTGATCATGCCGGTCGCCGGCGGCACCGGCCTCGGCACCGCCTCGGCAGCGCAGGAGACCGGCGAGTTCGCGGTGATCTGGGTGGACATCGACGGCTGTGTGAGTGCCGAGACCTACTGCGGCGTGTTCCTGACCACGGTGGTCAAGAACATCCCGCTGGCCGTGGAGGAGGCGGTGCTGGCAGCCTCCGGCGCCGACGACCTCATCACCGGTGAGTTCCTCGGCACGCTGGAGAACGACGGCGTGTCGCTGGCGCCGTACCACGAGTTCGAGGACCAGATCGACGACCAGCTCAAGACCGAGATCGAAGAGCTGCGGCAGGCGATCATCGACGGAGAGATCGAGGTGACGTCGCCGGCCCAGCCGGACTGACAACCACCGCGCCACTGCGCTGACGGCCCTCACGGTGGGATCTCACCGCGGGGGCCGTACGGCTACCGGAGTGTGTCGTACGGTCCGATCACGGCACCGCGTACGACGCTGATAATCACCTCGGCGGGTGCGGTCGCGCGGCGGCGCTGGGTGGAGAGGAGGGTTCCGCTGAGACTGGAGCTGCACGGCATCACCAGACGCTTCGGTGAGGTGGTCGCCAACGACGGCATCGACCTGACCGTCGAACCCGGGGAGATCCACGCGCTGCTCGGGGAGAACGGTGCGGGTAAGTCGACGCTGGTCAACGTGCTGTACGGCATGCTGCAGCCGGACAGTGGCCAGATCCTCATCGACGGTGAGCCGGTGCGCATCCACGGCCCGAGGGACGCCATCGCGGCCGGGATCGGCATGGTCCACCAGCACTTCATGCTGGTGCCGGTATTCACAGTCACCGAGAACGTGATGCTCGGCGCCGAGCCCGCCCGGGGCGGCCCGGCCCGGTTGCTCGACCGGCAGCGCGCCCGTGCACGGGTGGTGGAGGTCTCTGGACGCTACAGCCTCGCGGTCGACCCGGACGCGACCGTGGAGGACCTGCCGGTGGGGGTCCAGCAGCGGGCGGAGATCGTCAAGGCGCTCGCCCGCGAGGTCGACCTGCTCATCCTGGACGAGCCCACCGCGGTGCTCACTCCGCAGGAGACCGACGACCTGCTCGAGGTGATGCGCACGCTCAAGGCGGCCGGCAAGTCCATCGTGTTCATCACCCACAAGCTGCGGGAGGTCACAGCGATCGCCGACCGGATCACGGTGGTGCGCAACGGTCGCGTGGTCGGCACCACCGGACCGGAGGAGAGCGAGGACGCGCTCGCGGCCATGATGGTGGGCCGCACCGTCAGCCTGCAGGTGAGCAAGCCGCCGCAGCCGCCGGGTGAACCGGTGCTCAGCGTCGCCGGGCTCGCGGTCAACGACGAGCGCGGTCACCGGGTCGTCGACGGCGTGGACCTCACGGTGCACGCCGGTGAGGTGCTCGGTATCGCGGGGGTACAGGGCAACGGACAGACCGAGCTGGTCGAGGCGGTCATGGGGTTGCGGCCGGTGCTGACCGGCACGGTGCACATGAAGGGCACCCCGCTGGTGGGCCGGCGCACCAAGGACATCCTGCGCATGCACGTCGGCTACATCCCCGAGGACCGCAGCGTGGACGGGCTGGTCAAGGAGTTCACCATCGCCGAGAACCTGGTGTTGAACATGTACGACACCACGCCGTACGGCTCCCGCTGGATCCTGCGGCCGGCGGCGATCGCCTCCTCGGCCGCAGAAAGGGTGGAGCGTTTCGACATCCGCACCACGTCGCCGCAGGCGGCGGTGGCGACGCTGTCCGGCGGCAACCAGCAGAAGGTGATCGTGGCGCGGGAGCTGACCCGCCCGCTGACCATGCTGGTGGCCGCGCAGCCCACCCGGGGGCTGGACGTCGGCTCGATCGAGTTCATCCACCGCCAGATCCTGCACGAGCGCGAGGTCGGCACGGCGGTGCTGCTGGTCTCCAGTGAGCTGGACGAGGTCATCGCGCTCGCCGACCGGATCGCGGTGATGTACCGCGGCCGGATCCTGGACGTGGTCAACCCGCAGACCCCCCGCGAGCAGATCGGCCTGCTGATGGCCGGCGTCCGCGGCGACTCCGCCCCCGGTCAGGTCGGCGGTGACGGGGCGGACGCGACATGAGCACCACCACCAGCACCACCGGCGGTGGCGGCCCCAGGGGCGGGCGGCACGCGCCCCCGCCGCCGTTCGCCCTGCGGTTCCTGCAGCAGCTGTGGAGCGCGAACACGGTCACGGTCACCGTGCTGGCGATCGTGCTGGCGCTGCTCGTCGGTGCCATCCTGATCATCATCGCGGATCCGCAACTGCGCACCATGTACGGCTACTTTTTCGCCCGCCCCACCGACGCGCTCGGCGCCAGCTGGGACCGGGTCGCCGACGCGTACGCGAACCTGTTCCGGGGCGCGATCGTCGACCCGGGCGTGGTGGCAAGGGTGATCGAGGGCGAGTTGCCGCCCGCGCGGGCGTTCGCTCCGATCTCGGAGACGCTGCGGTTCGCCACCCCGCTGGTGTTCACCGGCCTGGCCTTCGCGATCGCCTTCCGCGGCGGGCTGTTCAACATCGGGGTGCAGGGCCAGGCGATCCTCGGCGCGATCGGCGCGGCGCTGGTCGGCTTCCTGCTACCGCTGCCGGTGGTGCTGCACCTGGTCGCCGCGGTGCTCGCTGGAGCGCTGCTGGGGGCGACCTGGGGGTTCATTCCGGGCTTCCTGAAGGCGCGTACGGGTGCCCACGAGGTGATCGTGACGATCATGCTCAACTGGGTCGGCCTCATCTTCCTGGGCTGGCTGATCGTGCAGGCATGGGTGGCCGACCCCACCCGCGCGGACGCGATCAGCCGCCCGGTCGACGAGTCCGCCCGGCTGCCACGCCTGCTGGCGTGGCTGGGACCCGGCCTGCGCGTCGACCTCGGCATCGTGCTGGCGGTGCTCGCGGTGGTGGCGGTGGCGTGGCTGCTGCGGCGGGCGACCTTCGGGTTCGAACTGCGCGCGGTGGGTCTGAGCCCGGACGCGGCCCGGGTCGCCGGCATGAGCGTCACCGGCACGTACGTGATGGTGATGGTGGTCGCCGGCGCGCTGGCCGGGCTCGGCGGCATGACGATGGTCCTCGGCCCGGCGCTGGCGCTGACCCCGGCGGTGATCGGCAACGTGGGTTTCGACGGCATCCTGGTGGGCCTGCTCGGCCGGGCCAAGCCGTGGGGCGTGTTCGCGGCCGCGTTGCTGTTCGGCGCGCTGCAGGCCGGCGGCAACCGGATGCAGGTCTCCTCGGGTGTCTCCCTGGAACTGGTGCAGGTGATCCAGGCGCTGATCGTCGTCTTCGTGGCGGCACCGGCCCTGGTGAAGGCGATCTTCGCGCTGCGGGCCGCCCGGGCTCGCAGCATCGCCGCGGCCGACGGCGGGCACGGGTGGTGAGGCCATGACAGCACCCGACACGGTCCCCGCCACGGCCGCGGTCGCCGAACCGGCCCGGTTCTGGACCCGGGAGCGCAAGGCGGGCACGGGCCTCGGCGTCACCGGCCTGGTGGCCGCGGCGCTGTTCGGTGCGCTGGCCAGCGACCGCCCGGCGGCGTTCACCCTCGCCGAGACCACCGCCGGTGACACGGTGGAGATCAACGGCACGCTGGGCGCGGTGGTGTTCGGGCTGCTCGCGGCCGTGGCCGGAGCGGCGCTGTGGGCGCCGCGGGCGCGGCGGTGGTTCGTGCTGCTGCTGGCCGCCGGCATCGTCGCGGTGGTGGTGTCGTTCCTGTGCTGGCAGCTGTCCCGGTCGCCGCAGAACGTGCTGCCGCTGGGCAACGTGATCCGCAGTTCGGTGATCTTCGCGCTACCGCTCATCTTCGGTGGCCTGGCCGGCACCATCGGTGAGCGCTCCGGCGTGATCAACATCGCGATCGAGGGCCAGTTCATCATGGGCGCCTTCTTCGCCGCGCTGGTGGCGACCGTGGCGGCCAGCGTGTGGTTCGGCATTGTCGCCGCGGCGATCGGCGGACTGCTGATCGCGGCGCTGCTGGCGATGCTGGCGATCCGGTTCGTGGTCGACCAGATCGTGGTCGGGGTGGTGCTGATCGTGTTCGCGCTCGGTGTCACCGGCTTCCTGTTCGAGCAGCTCATGGCCCCGGCCCCGACCCGCTACAACGCGCCGTCCCGGGTGCCGACCTGGGAGGTGCCGGCGCTGTCCGACATCCCCCTGGTCGGGCCGGTGCTGTTCCGCGCCAACATCTTCGTCTACCTGGCGCTGGCGCTGGTGGTGCTGGTGTACGTGGGCCTGTTCCACACCCGGTGGGGGCTGCGCACCCGGGCGGTGGGGGAGCACCCGGCGGCGGCCGACACGGTCGGTGTCAAGGTGCTCGGGCTTCGCTACCTCAACGTGCTGCTGGCCGGTGCGATCGCCGGCGTCGGCGGGGCCTACTTCACGCTGCTGGCCACCACCAACTTCAACAAGGGCATGACCGCTGGACTCGGCTTCATCGCGCTGGCCACGATGATCTTCGGGCGGTGGAACCCGGTCGGGGTGCTGCTGGCGGCCGTGTTCTTCGGTTTCAGCCGGGCGCTGGCGGTCTACCTGGGTTCGATCGGCAGCCCGATCCCGAGCCAGTTCCTGAACATGTTGCCGTACCTGGCCACCATCGCGGTGGTCGCGGGCCTGGTGGGCAGGGCGCGTCCGCCGGCGGCCGACGGCAAGCCGTACATCAAGGGTTGACCGGGCACCGACGGGGCGGCGTACCGGATCGGAGGGATACACATGGTGGACTGGGCGGCGCTGCGCACTGCGGCCACCGAGGCGATGGGCCACGCGTACGCGCCGTACTCGCGGTTTCCGGTCGGCGCGGCCGGGCTGGCCGACGACGGCCGGGTGGTGACCGGCTGCAATGTGGAGAACGCCTCGTACGGGCTGGGCCTGTGCGCCGAGTGCGGCGTGGTCTCGGCGCTGCACGCCACCGGCGGGGGGCGGCTGGTGGCGCTGGCGTGCGTGGATGGCGCGGGCCGGGCACTGACGCCGTGCGGGCGGTGCCGGCAGCTGCTGCTCGAGCACGGCGGCCCGGACTGCCTGGTCGACGCCGAACCGGCGCCGCGGCGCGTGGCGGACCTGTTGCCGGCCGCCTTCGACGGCGGCCGCCTGGAGCGGCAGTGACCACCGGTCGGGAGGTGCCGCCGACCGCCGGTCGCGGCCGCTTCGCTGCCGTGGACGTGATCCGGACCAAACGCGACGGCGGGGTGCTGTCCGACGACCAGATCGACTGGGTGGTCGACGCCTACACCCGCGGCGAGGTCGCCGACGAGCAGATGGCGGCCCTGGCGATGGCCATCCTGTTGCGGGGGATGACCGCGGCCGAGACCGCCCGGTGGACCCAGGCGATGATCGACTCCGGGGTGCGGCTCGACCTGTCGGTCGGCGACCGCCCGACGGTGGACAAACACTCGACCGGAGGTGTCGGCGACAAGATCACGCTGCCACTGGCACCGCTGGTGGCCGCGTGCGGGGCGGCGGTGCCGCAGCTGTCGGGTCGCGGGCTCGGCCACACCGGCGGGACTCTGGACAAGCTGGAGGCGATCCCGGGCTTCCGGGTGGGGCTGTCCACGGCCGAGGTGACCGCACAGTTGCGTGAGGTCGGGGCGGTGGTCTGCGCACCAGGCGACGACCTGGCGCCGGCGGACCGGAAGCTGTACGCGTTGCGTGACGTCACCGCCACCGTGGAGTCGATCCCGCTGATCGCCAGCTCGATCATGAGTAAGAAGATCGCGGAGGGCGCGGGCGCGCTGGTACTCGACGTCAAAGTCGGCTCCGGGGCGTTCATGACGTCGGTGCCGCAGGCCCGCGAGCTGGCCGGGGCGATGGTGGATCTGGGCGCCGCCCACGGGGTCCGCACCGCCGCGCTGCTGACTGACATGTCCACGCCGCTGGGTTACGCCGTGGGCAACGCCGTCGAGGTCGCCGAGTCGGTGGAGGTGCTCGACGGCGGCGGGCCGGCGGATGTGGTGGAACTCACGCTCGCGCTGGCCCGGGAGATGCTGGCGGCCGCTGGACTCGCGGACGCTGACCCGGCCGCCGCGCTCGCCGACGGCCGGGCGATGGATGTGTGGCGCGCGATGGTGCGCGCGCAGGGCGGCGACCCGGACGCTGCGCTGCCCACCGCTGCGGAGATCGAGGTGGTGCCGGCTCCGCGCGACGGGGTGGTGGCGGCGGTGGACGCGCTCGCGGTCGGCGTCGCGGCGTGGCGCCTGGGCGCCGGGCGTGCGCGGAAGGAGGATCCGGTCGCCCCCGCGGCGGGTGTGGTGCTGCGGCGCCGGCCCGGTGACGCGGTGCGGGCGGGTGAGCCGCTGCTGGAGTTGCGCAGCCATGAGGCGGCGCGCCTTCCGGACGCGTTGGCTGCGGTCGCCGGGGCGGTGACGATCGGGGCGGCCCCTCGCACGGGCGGACCGTTGATCATCGACCGGATCGGGCCGTCATGATCAACTATCTGTGGGGCGGGATGGTGTCGACGATTGCGTAGCGTATAGGCTGCGTCGCCAAGGAGGGTCCCCCGATCCGCCGGATGCCCACCGCCGATCAGCAGGAGAAACGCACCGGTGACTGTTCCCGCCCCCGACCCGCGCGAAGTGCGCGCCGCGAGCCGGGACGAGCTGCAGCGGCTCGGACTGCCGCCGCTCCCGGCCCAGTTCCCGCTGGTCTGGGAGCCCGGTGACAAGGTGACGCTCCGGCCGACCGCCGAGCTCGAGGCCCGCCTGGCGGTGCTGAACGTGGTGCTGGCCCGCTGCTACGGGATGCCGCAGGAGGCGGCGATGAGCTGGCTGCTCTCCGCGCGGCTGGTGGAGTCCCTGACCCGGCCGGAGTGGCAGTTCGTGATCGCTGACAAGGGTGACCGGCGCGCGCTGGCGCTGCATCTGGAGGCCATCAACGGACTCACCTGGCTGCTCGGCGTGACCCCGCACCTGGATCCGGCGCAACCGGCGGCCGAGGGACTGGTCGACACCCTGCCGGACCTGCGCAAGGCCGAGACCATGGACCACTGGCGCTCGCGCACCCTGGTCGCCCCGCGTGACGCGCCGACCGCGGCGGCGATGCTGGACCTCTACTACTGCCTGGACTGGGCGTACCTGGAGGCCGAACGGCACCGGTCGCGGTTGCCGGGTGTCATCGACTCGCACACGATCGGGCAGCGACGCTGGGCCCTGGAGTGGGCGGTCACGCTCGTCGGGCCCTACCACGACCCGCCGCGCGGCTGGGAAGAGATCGATCTGTCCACCTGACGCGCGCGGGGTGGTAGCGCGAGAGGCGGACCGAGGCGGTCACCGGCACCGGTTCGGCCAGCGTGGCCACCGCAGCCGCCAGCCGGTCCGGGTCGGTGTGGTGCGCGCTCGGCCCCATCGTGACCAGGGTGCGCACCTGGGCGCGGGACAGGTGCAGCGTGCGGGCGAGCACCCGCGTGGCGGCCAGCCGGAACCACGTCGTCAGGTCCCCCGCTACCCGGTCGGCCTTGTCCGGTGGCACCCGCAGCAGCCCCAGGGCGTCGACCAGCTCGCCCAGGTGCCCCGGCTCCGGGGTCACCACCAGCAGCGCGCCGTCGGGGCGCAGCACCCGGGCGAACTCGGCGCCGTTGCGGGGCGCGAACACGTTCAGCACCACCGTGGCCGCCCGGTCGCCGACCGGCAGGCGGTGCCAGCTGTCGGCCAGCACAGCCGCCGCGCGGGGATGGGCGCGGGCCGCGCGCCGCGCCGCCGGCTTGGACACGTCGACCGCCAGCCCGACCGCATCCGGGTTCACGTCCAGTACCCGCGCGAGGTGGTGGCCGGTGCCCGCGCCGGCGTCGAGCACCAGACCGGTCGCCCCGGAGACCTGTGCGCCGAGCTCCGCGCTGAGAAAGTCGTACGCGCCGGAGGCCAGCCACCGTGCGCGCGCGTCGACCATCTCGGCGGTGTCGCCGGCGTGGGTCAGCCGTCCGGCGGCCAGGTTCACGTACCCCTGCCGCGCCATGTCGAACGCGTGCCCGCGGTGGCAGCGCACCGCCTGTCCGGAGGCGGCCACCGGCTCCGCACAGACCGGACAACGCAGGTGCGGTAGCAGCTCAGTAAGCACGGATGCCTCCGGATAGGGTCGTTGTCCATGGTCGCACTGCCGCGGTACGAGGAGATTCGTACGGCGCCCAAGGCGCTGCTGCACGACCACCTCGATGGCGGTCTGCGGCCGGCCACGGTGGTGGAACTGGCGCGCGAGGTCGATCACGAGCTGCCGGTGAGCGAGGCTGACGCGCTCGGCCGGTGGTTCACCGAGGCGTCGAGCTCCGGTTCCCTGGAGCGGTACCTGGAGACGTTCGTCCATACCGTTTCGGTGATGCAGACCGAGGCGGCGCTGCGCCGGGTGGCCGCCGAGTGCGCCATCGACCTCGCCGCCGACGGAGTGGTCTACGCCGAGGTCCGGTTCGCGCCGGAACAGCACCTGGCCGGCGGCCTGACCCTGGAGCAGGTCGTGGAGGCGGTGCTGGCCGGCTTCGCCGACGGATGTGCCCGGGCCGCAGCCGCCGGCTCGACGATCCGGGTGGTCACGCTGTTGACCGCGATGCGTCACGCCGCCCGCTCCATGGAGATCGCCGAGCTGGCGGTACGGTATCGCGACGTCGGCGTGGTCGGGTTCGACATCGCCGGGGCGGAGGCCGGGTACCCGCCCACCCGCCACCTGGACGCGTTCGAGTATCTCCACCGGGAGAACTTCCACTTCACCATCCACGCCGGGGAGGCTTTCGGATTGCCGTCGATATGGGAGGCGATCCAGTGGTGCGGCGCGGACCGGCTCGGGCACGGTGTACGCATCGTCGACGACATCGCCACCGTGGACGGCTCGGCCGGGGAGGCGAAGCTGGGACGGCTCGCGGCGTACGTGCGGGACAAGCGGATACCGCTGGAGCTGTGCCCGTCGTCGAACGTGCAGACCGGCGCCGCGGAGTCCATCGCGAGCCACCCGATCGGGTTACTGCACCAGCTGCGGTTTCGTGTGACGGTCAACACGGACAACCGGTTGATGAGCCAGACGTCGATGTCCCGGGAGCTGGCGCTGCTGGTGGAGGCGTTCGGCTATGACTGGGGCCAGCTACAGTGGTTCACCGTCAACGCTATGAAGAGCGCCTTCGTACCGTTCGATGAGAGGTTGGCCATCATCAACGAGGTGATCAAGCCCTGGTACGCGAAGCGGATTGCGTGACTTGGTGGTTTAGTCAGGTATGTCGTTCCGGTTATATCGGTTATTGGTGACGGAATCGCCCGTCTGCCATGTTCTGTGCGCATCACGGCGCACAGGAATCAGCCCTGCGCGGGCTTTCTTCTTGTCGTCGGGCGTGATGGAATCTCGGGGGTCCGGTCTTGCTTCTGGATGAGCAACGGGTGCCCGCCGGAGGGGTGCCGGTACGGAGGGCGGTGACGTGAGCGAGCGGCCGACGATGGCGGATGCCGGGCAGGCGCGTCCCCGCCGGTCCTTTGGCCGGTTGCGCGACCTGCCGATCTGGTCGAAGCTGGGCCTGATCATGCTTGTGCCGACTCTTGCCACCATCGTGGTCGGCACCAACGGCCTGATCAGTCACATCGATACCCATAACAGCGCCGAACGCGCCCGGATCCTGGCGAACCTGTCGGAGGCCTCCGGCGAGCTCGTGCACCACTTGCAGGACGAGCGCGCCAGCGCGGTCATGTTGCTGGGCTCCGCCGGTGAGGAGCAGACCGAGCAACGCGTGGCGACCTACACCGAGGTGCAGCAACGGGCCGACGAGGCGCAGCGGGAGTATCAGCGGCACCGCACCGGACTGACCGGACTGCCGAGCGGCTTCCGGTCACTGCTCAGCGAGATCGGGGGACGGCTGTCCGGACTGCCCCAGGTGCGCAGCCGGGTAGCGGCCGGCGAACTCGGCATCTCCGACGCCGCGCAGAGCTACGAGGAGTTGATCAACGGTCTGATCAACATCCGGGACTCGTCGGCACAGTTGTCAGGTGACACCGCGCTGGGCGACCAGATGCGTGCGGCGGCGGGCATCGCCCGGGCCAAGGAGTTCCTCGCCCGGCAGCGGGTGGTCGGACACGAGGTGCTGATCCGCGACGCCTACCATCCGCACCTGCGCACGGCCTTCATCGGCACCCAGACCGGGCAGGAGCAGGCGCTGGAGCAGTTCAACGCGGTCGCCAGCACCCAGCAGCGCGCAGAACTCGAGCAGACCCTGGACGAGCCGGACGTGCGCCAGTCCACGCTCTACCAGGGCTATCTCGACAGCCTGGAGGGCGAGGAACTCGGCACGCCACCGTGGGATGCCGAGTCCTGGGACGCGGTCATGGCCGCCCACGCGAACCTGTTGCATAACATCGAGACCGGCCTGGACGCGCAGGTCGTCGTCGAGGCCACCGACCTGCGCAACGCGGTCATCCAGCGGCTGCTGGTCGAGGCCGGCGCACTGCTGGGAATGCTGCTACTGGCGATCCTGTTCGCCTGGCTGGTGGCCCGCTCGATGGCCCGGTCACTGCGGGAGCTGCGACAGGGTGCGCTGGCGGTCGCCCAGTATGGCCTCCCGCAGGCGGTCGCGCGGCTGCGGGATCCGGCGCTGTCGACCCAGTTGTCACCGTCCCAGGTCGCTAGCCAGATCGCCGAGCCGCTGCCGGTGCGCAGCCGGGACGAGTTCGGACAGGTCACCGAGGCGTTCAACGCAGTGCACCTGGAGGCGGTGCGCACCGCCGCCGAACAGGCGTCGCTGCGGTCGTCGGTCGCGACCATGTTCGTCAACCTCGCCCGCCGGTCCCAGATCCTGGTGGACCGCCTGATCGGCCACCTGGACCGGCTGGAGCGGGGCGAGGAGGACCCCGACCGGTTGGCCGAGCTGTTCCAGCTGGACCACCTCGCCACCCGGATGCGCCGTAACGACGAGAACCTGCTGGTGCTCGCCGGCGCGGACTCCACCCGCGTGCAGCGCGAACCCGCGTCGTTGGTCGACGTGCTGCGCGCTGCCCAGTCCGAGGTCGAGCACTACACCCGGATCGAGTTCGGTGTGGTGGACCGGGACATCGAGATCGCGGCGCACGCCGTCAACGACCTGGTGCACCTCGTGGCCGAGCTGTTCGACAACGCCACCTCGTTCTCGCCACCGGACTCGATCGTCACGATCGAGGCGCGTCGGGTCGGGGACCGGTGTGTGCTCTACGTCGAGGACCAGGGCCTCGGACTCACCGCCGAACAGCTGGCGGAGATCAACGAACGGCTGGCCACGCCGCCGCTGGTGGACGTGACGGTCTCCCGGATGATGGGCCTCGTCGTGGTGTCCCGCCTCGCCGCTCGTCACGGGGTGAAGGTCGAACTGCGACGCCGGGCCGAGGGCGGCACGGTGGCCGATGTGACCCTGCCGGCGTCGGTGCTGGTCCCGCGGGCGATCGGGGACGCGGCGCCGGTCGACGGCGGTGCCCGGCAGCCCGACCAGCTGGCGCGCCCGGGCCCTGGTTCCCCACTGGCACTCGAGGGCGGCCCGTCGACCGAGCGCGCGGCGCCGCATTCCCCTGCGCCACTGCGGTTCGACCCGCCACCGTTCGCGAGGCCCCCCGCCGAGACTCCGTCGCCCGCGACCAGCCGGTCCGAGTCACCGCCGCCGCCACCCCCGGCGCCCGCGTCCATCCGCGCCGGCTCGCGGCTGCCGGCGTGGTCGGATCTGACCGGTGCCGCTGGGCCGAACGGCACCGACCAGTCGCCCGCCGCAGTGGGTCCGCTCCCGCAGCGGCGACCGGGCGCCACCCAGCCGGACGACGGGGACGGGGCCGGCCAGACCGGTGACGGCCAGGCCACCGGAGCACCGCTCATCCCGCGGCAACGACCGGTGGAGGAGACCCAGGCGCCCGACGAGGTAGGCGAGGCCACGCCGGCTGCGCAAGCGGCGCCGCCACCGGCGTGGCCGCCGCTGGCTCCTGCGGCAACGACGCCGGCAGCGCCGGTGTCCGCCGACAGCGAGCAGCAGCCGGTCGGGACCGAGTCCGCCGAGGAGCGCACAGAGCAGGCCGGCCTGCCGCCCCGGCCCGCTGCTCCGGCTCCGCAGCCGTACGCACCGCCACCGCGGGAGCCCCGGAACTACGCCGATGAGACGATGGAGCTGCCGATCTTCACCCAACTGGAGTCGGCATGGTTCCGCACCCGGCGCCCCGCCAGCGAGCCCGCACCGGCAGCGGCCGGGGCAGACCAGGATGGGAGCGAAACCGCCGAGTTCGCCGCCGTCGGTGCGACCGGCATGACGACAGGGGACGCAGCAATGGGGCAGGCAGCGAGAAGCATGGTCCCCGAAGGTCAGCCTCCGACCGGTGGCGAGGCGAGCCACGGTTGGCGCACCGCGGCCGACGAGGGTTGGCGGGCGGCCTCGTCACTTGCCGAGGCGGACGTGACCGAGACGACCGAGGCTGGACTGCCGAAGCGGCGCCCGATGCAACAGCTGGTTCCCGGCGGGGTGGAGGAAGCCGCCACTGCGGACCCGGCAAGGCGTACACCGGAGGCGGTTCGGGGGCTGCTGTCCGCGTACCACCGGGGTGTCCAGCGGGGTCGGATGCAGAACACGACTGATGAGCGATCGGCGCAGGCTGGCAAGGAGCATGGAGCATGACAACGACGCAGGACCTTGGTTGGCTGCTGGCCAACTTCTCCGACCGCGTACCCGGGGTCGCGCATGCCGTGGCGGTTTCCGCTGACGGGCTGCTCCTGGCGGCGTCCAGAGATCTGCCGCGGGACCGGGCCGACCAACTCGCGGCGATCGCGTCCGGGCTGGTGAGCCTCACCCTGGGCGCGTCGCGCTGCTTTGAGGGTGGCGCGGTGCTGCAGACCGTGGTCGAGATGGACAACGGTTTCCTCTTCCTGATGTCCATCTCCGACGGATCGTCGTTCGCCGTGCTGGCGGCGCGCAACTGCGACGTCGGGCAGGTGGGGTACGAGATGGCGTTGCTGGTCGACCGGGTCGGCGAGGCGTTGACCCCGCCGCCCCGCACCGCCGCGGGGATGGTGAGCTGACCCGCACGGTGTACTGGGGAGGGCAAGGTGACGGTCGAGAGAGGTGGTGAGCGGCGAGCATGGCCGATCGTGACGAACCGACCGGCTCGTTGGTGCGGCCCTACGCCGTCACCAAGGGCCGAACCAGGCCAAGACTCGAGATCGCACTCGAGGCGCTGGTGGAGACCACGGTCCAGGGCCGTTCCGGCGCGGCGAGCCGGAGCGGGCACGGGCGGGAGCATCAGCACATCGCGGCGTTGTGCGACGGGCGGCTACAGTCGCTCGCCGAGATCGCGGCCCGCATGCAGCTGCCACTCGGTGTGGCCAGGGTCCTGATCGCGGACATGGCCGCAGAGGGGCTGGTCGCGGTGCACCAGCCAACCTCATTGGACGATAACGAAGCGGTGGGTACGGAACTGTTGGAGAGGGTGCTGAGTGGACTTCGACGGCTCTGAAAGGATGTCCGGCTCGGCGGCGGGTCGGGTGACCTCGGCGAAGATCGTCATCGCGGGCGGCTTCGGCGTCGGTAAGACCACGCTCGTCGGCTCGGTGTCGGAGATCACACCGCTGACGACCGAAGCGATCATGACATCAGCGGGTGTCGATGTGGACGACACCAACGAGGTGCCGGGTAAGACGACGACCACGGTGGCGATGGACTTCGGCCGTATCTCGATCGACCGTGATCTGATTCTCTACCTGTTCGGGACGCCGGGGCAGACCCGGTTCTGGTTCATGTGGGACGAGCTGGTGCGTGGCGCGATCGGTGCTGTGGTACTGGTCGACACGCGCCGGCTGGCAGACTGCTTCGCCGCGATCGACTTTTTCGAGAACCGCAAGTTGCCCTACCTGGTGGCGATCAACTGCTTCAACAAGGTGCAGTACCACGACGCCCAGGACGTACGCGACGCGCTGGCGATCTCGCCGGACATTCCGGTGATCCCGTGTGACGCCCGTGAACGGGAGTCCACAAAGCAGGTACTGATCTCGCTGGTGGAGTACGTGCTGTCGATGCGCCGTCACCGCACCGCCACCCCTGCCTGACCCGACCGCGACTCAGGTCACACCCTGCGCCGCTACGCCTGCGCCCGCCCACCCCAGCCCTTGTTGATCATGGAGTTCTCGTGCGTGTCGTCCTGGCGTGTCGCGCGAAAGGTCCATGATCAACGGGTGGCGGCGTGCCGCTGACGGGTGACAGCACCCCTGGAGCGCCCCTACGGCGCCCCTGATGGGCTTAGGCCGAACGAATCTGCCGGCGGCCGGTCAGCCGGAAAGTCGGTCGTCGCGTGCGAAGTCCCAGGCACCGCCGCCCTGCCGGGTCCGGTTGCCGAGCGGATACCCGCCGACGTCCTGACCGCGACGCCAACCGTTGAAGTAACCGCTGGTGTGCGCGGCGATGCTGGCCGGGTCCCGGACCACACGCAGCGGTCGTTCCTCCTCGGTCGGAGGTGAGCCGGGCACCAGGTTGGCGTGCGGCACCCGGCGCGGCAGGCCCGACTCGGTGTGTTCGTCGACCGCCGGACGGGCCGCCTGCTCGGCCGCCTGCCAGCCGGCGTCCATGGGGGAGTTCCACGGGGCGTCGGCGTCGTGGTCACTGAACCACGCGGACCGCGCCTGCGCGAAGATCAGCAGATCGTTGTCACCCTCGGGGGGGTCCACCGGCGGAATGCTGCGCGGGATGCTCTCATCGGAGTCCACCAGGCGCAGTGGCGGCGATTCAGACCAGCTGCCGTAGCTGCCGAGCTCCTCGCGCAGCTCCTCGGGAAGCGTGGGCTCGACTAGGCGCAGGGAGGGCGGCTCGGGTGGCTGGAGGTCGTCAGCACGCCACGGCGGCGCGACCGGTGCATCCGACGGCGCCGGCGGAGTGGAGCCGGGCGGCGGAGTGGACCCGGGCGGCGTCACCTGCCCGGACGGCTCCGACCTCTGCGCCACCGGGGTGACTGCCCAATCATCGGCCGGTGGCGTGGTCGGCCACCCGCCGCGCGAACCGGGCGGCGGGCCCTCCGGTGAGCTGCGTGGCGTCGGCACCCGCGGCTCGTAGTCGGGCGAGCCGGCACCAGCCGTCGGAGAGGCGCCCGCGTGGCGCGGAGCCGGTGGCTGGTGGTCGGTCCGCGGCGGCGCGTGGACATGGCCCGGGCTGGACGGGGCGATCGGCTCGATTCCGGGTGGCGGCGGCGGAGGCGGTGAGACTGGACGGGTGCCGCCGGGCCCGGACGCCGGGTAAGCACTGGCCGGCGCGGAGACCGGATGGCCGCTGCCGGGAGTCGAGGCGCCGTACCCGTGGCCCGACATCGGCGGCGCGGAGTGAGTCGGGGACCACGGTGTCGGAGAGCCCGCCGGCGCCGCGTGGTCCTGCCCCGGCGTGGCATATCCCGGCTCGGGCGTGGCATATCCCGGCTCGGGCGTGGCATATCCCGGCTCGGGCGCGGCATATCCCGGCTCCGGTGCGCCGTAACCTGTCGCCGGGGCGTAACCTGCCGCTGGCTGCCCGTGCGGCTGTGAGGATGCCTGGTAATCCGTCGCGGGCGCGGTGTATCCGCCGCCGGCTGCCGCCGGTGCACCGTAACTATCGGACGCCTGCGGCTCTGCGGGCTGCGGGGGCCGGGGGGTGGCCGGCGGCGATGACGTGGTTGTCGCTGGTGGTGACCAGACCCGCTGGGCCAGGGCGCTGATGAGGACGTTGCGTGACTCGTCACAGGCGCGTACCGAAGCGACCGTCTTGCGTACGGTCTCCGCCACCGTGGCGGCGAGCGCGCGGTTGACGCCCCGTCGTGGTGTTTCCGCGATGGCGACCCGCAGCGCGGTGATCGCTTCGGTGATGGTGGCCGGGTCGGCGATGCCGTCGGCGGTCAACCGGGCGGTGACCGCGTCGGCCGCTGCGGCCACGTCCCGCCCCCGAGCACCCGGGGAGGCGGCCAGCGTGCCGGGCTCCGGCAACGCGTCCATGACCGCGAGCGCGACTGGATCCGCGGGGTCGGGGTAGGCCCGCAGGGCGGCCGGGTACAGCTCGCGGAGCACCTCGCGCAGCGCGACGGCGGCGCCATAGCGCCCGGTGGCCAGCGCGCTGTCGGCGGCCAGCACCGGCTTGAGGTCGGCGAGCTCGGGGGGCGCCGGCATGGTGGTGGCCGACAGCACGCCCGCATGCAGCGCGCGCGCCAGACCCAGAGCCCGACGGCGCGACGGGGCCGGTCCGGTCTGGTCGGTCAGTTCGTCGGTGAACCGGTCGGCGTAGTCGTCGGTGGTCCGGTGGTCGGTGATCGCGAGCGCCCAGCCGGCGGC
>SLSW01000349.1 GCA_007130245.1 Micromonosporaceae bacterium | reverse complement strand
CGGTGACGGCGGTGACGGCGGTGACGGCGAGGCTGATGGCCAGTGCCGCGGGCAGCACCGCGCGGGCGAACCGGGACAGGTATGCAGAAGGGTGGCGTGGGCGCAGCGCGGCGGTGCGCCGCTGGCCGCGCGGGCGTTGCGCGAGCCGGGCTTCGGCGATGACCGCGCCGACGAACCAGCCGGCCAGCAGCTGCAGCAACGTGATGGTGCCCTCGCCGCTGCCGCGGGTGACCTGGTAGGCCCCCCACGTGATGCCGACGGCGATGGCGACCAGCAGGCCGGCGACGCGCCAGCGACGGGTGGTGGCGAGGTAGGCGATGACCTGGTTGCCGTTGCCGGAGGTGATCGGCAACTGCTGGCGGCGGGCGAACCGCTCCACCCGCGCACGGCTCACCGGTGCGCTCGCCGAGGTGATCAGCAGCACGGGCAAGACGATGACCGCCGCGACTAGCAGTAGTCCCAGAACCCCGACGGCCGCGTTCATAGCTTGCCCCTTCGGTCGCTTCGAGCTAATGTAGCAACTATCTAAGACATTAGCCAACACGAGACCACGGTGGTGACCGGTGCGGCTGCTCAGTGACGAGACGTGGCAGGCCCTCGACCCGTACGCCGGCCGGCTGTCACGGCGCGACCGGAGGCGTGCGGTGCTGGCCGGCGTGGCCGTGGCGGCGCTGCTGGTCGCCGGCTATGCCGTGGCGAGCTCCGGCCTGCTGGTGGCGCACCTGGCGCACGGTCACGCGAGCGGGTACGGCGACGGCCGCGACATCGGCGTGATCCACTACGACTTCGGAGTGGTCAACGAGGGGCGGTTCCCGATCGAGATCGTCGACGTCGGCCGCTCCGGGCCCGGCTTGGCGCAGGTGCCGTTTCCGTCCGAGATCGGCGGATACCCCACCGAGGCGGTTACCGCCGCGCGGCTCGGACCCGGTGAGGAGGCGTTTCTCGGCGTGGCGTACCGGGTGACCGACTGCGACGCGGTGCCCGACGAGCCGTGGCCGGTGCCGGTGCAGGTCGACCGGTGGTGGGGCACCCAGACCGTCTGGCTCGAGCTGGATCTGCCCCGGTCCCGCGAGGACTTCCAGCTGCCGCCGGACCGGGTTGACAACGGCGCCGTCTGGTGGGACGAGGGCGTCGAGTGGCAGCGCGTGCTCGCCGACGCGCACTGCTACTACGCCGCCGGGGGGCAGCCGTGGTCGGTGGACGAGCGGGGGGAGTGACCGGGGCGTCGCCACTGTCACCGCTGCCACTGCTCGCGGACAGCGGCCTGCGCGACCTCGGGGCTGGCGCCGAGCTGGCGGGCGGTGACCGCGTAGGCGCGGGCGGCCTCGGCCAGCCGGCGCCGCACCTCGGCCGCCGGCACCGTCGGCGGCGCCGCCGCCACCCGGGTGCCGGTGCGGACCTTGCTGACCACCAGCCCGGCGCCCTCCAGCTCCCGGTAGGCGCGGGCGACGGTGTTGACAGCCAGCCCTAGGTCGGCGGCGAGCTGGCGTACGGTCGGCAGCCGGTCGCCGGGTGCCAGGGTCCCGGTGGCGATCATCGTCGCGACCTGGGACCGGATCTGCTCGTACGGCGGCACCGGGCCGGCCGTGTCGACTTCGATGATCACGACGCGGCGGGGATGGGGACGGGCTGGCGGGTGACTGACCAGGCGGGACCAGCCGGAGTGGCCACGACCGGCGGCCGGGCCGGCCAGCGGCCCGCGAGTCCCGGATGCTTCGCCACGGTTCACCCCCTGCCGTTCGCCGCCAATGTAGCGCTTCCTTACGACATTGACCAGGACGGTGGCGCCGGGTCAGCCGGCTGGGACGTGGCGGAAACGAGTCGGGTCAGCCGTCCCCGGTGGGGTTGAGGATGCGGCGGGGTCCGGGGCCCTCGGCGGCGAGGTGGTCGTCGGAGTTGTAGAGCGCGCACGTCTTCAACGACAGGCAGCCGCAGCCGATGCAGCCGGTGAGGTTGTCGCGCAGCCGCTGCAGCAGGCCGATCTGCTCGTCGATGCGGCTGCGCCACGCGCGCGACAGCCGCTCCCAGTCGGCGCGGGTGGGGGTGCGTGAGTCGGGCAGCGAGTCGAGCGCCGCGCGGACGTCGTCCAGCGACAATCCGACCTGTGCGGCGATGCGCACGAACGCCACCCGCCGCAGCTGGCTCGGGTCATAGCGCCGCTGGTTGCCACTGGTGCGCCGCGAGTGGATCAGCCCCAACCGCTCGTAGTAGCGCAGCGCCGAGTGCGCCACCCCGCTGCGCGCAGCCAGGTCCCCGATGGAGAGCATCCCGCCCGGTACCCCGTTCCGTCGCTTGACCTGAAGTGAGCTTCAGGTCGCATGGTAGTCGCCATGACCGCCACCTTCCATGACCGGGCAGACCTCGCGCAGGTCACACCGCTGCTGCGCCGGCTGACCGGTGCCGAAAAGCATGAACCGAGCGCCTACTCCACGCTGGACGTGATCTGGGTGCTCTACGACCGCGTGCTGCGCGTCGACCCGTCCCGGCCGACCGACCCGGACCGCGACCGGTTCCTGCTGTCCAAGGGCCACGGCCCGCACGCGTACTACGCGGTGCTGGCGACCAAGGGCTACTTCCCGGTCAGCTGGCTGGACGACCTGGCCGGCCCCCGCAGCCCACTCGGGCACCACCCGGACCGGACGTTGGTGCCCGGAGTGGAGATCGCCTCCGGATCCCTGGGGCACGGCCTCGGACTCGGTGTCGGCATCGCACTCGGCCTGCGGATCCAACGGCGGTTCGACCCTCGCGTCTATGTGCTCCTCGGCGACGGCGAGCTGGACGAGGGCTCCAACCACGAGGCCATCGCATACGCCGCCGTGGCCGGACTGGACACGCTCACTGCCGTCGTCATCGACAACCGCACCGCCACCCACGGCTGGCCCGGCGGGATCGCCAGCCGGTTCATGATCGCCGGCTGGACCGCCGCCACCGTGGACGGTCGCGACCACGATTCGGTCGAGCAGGCGCTGCGGGCGAACGAACCGGGCCGCCCGCACGCGGTGGTCGCCGAAGTCGAGGGTACGCACTGATGCGCGACGAGTTCGTAGCGACCACCACGGGCCTGCTGGACGAGGATCCGCGCACCGCTCTGGTGCTGGCCGACATCTCCGCCAGCCTGTTCACCGACGCGGCGGCGCGCCACCCGGAGCGGGTGCACAACGTGGGCATCCGCGAGCAGCTCATGGTCGGCGTGGCAGGTGGGCTGGCCCTGACCGGGCTGCGCCCGATCGTCCACTCGTACGCCACCTTCACCGTCGACCGCGTCTACGAGCAGCTCAAGCTCGATCTGGACCACCAGGACGCCGGCGCGGTGGTGGTCAGCGTGGGCGCGTCGTACGACGGGTCGCAGTACGGCTACACCCACTTCTCGCCCGGGGACGTGGCGCTGCTGGACACGCTGACGGGTTGGACCGTGCATGTGCCCGGGCATCCGGGCGAGGTGCCGCCGCTGCTGCGCGCCGCCGCCGCCCGGGATGACCGCACCTACGTACGCCTGTCCACGCAGCGCAACGACGTGGCGCACCCGGGCGAAGGCCTGCAGGTGATCCATCGCGGCTCAGCCGCTGCGCCGGTGGTGGTTGCGGTCGGGCCGGCACTCCACGAGGTCCTCCCGGCGGTCGACGGGATCGACGTCACCGTGGCGTACACCCACACGCCACGCCCGTTCGACGTGGCCGGCCTGCGGGCGCTGCTGGGCGAGCCCGCGGTGGTGGTGCTGGTCGAGCCGTACCTGGCCGGCACCTCGTCCCGCGTGATCGCCGACGCGCTGGCTCACGTGCCGCACCGGCTGCTGGCGCTCGGGGTGGGACGGATCGATCTGCACCGCTACGGCACGCCGGGCGACCACACCCGCTGGCACGGGCTGGACGCGGCCGGCCTGCGACGTTCGCTGACCGGCTTCCTGGCGACCGCCCCGGTCAACGCAACGGTGTGTCGGCCCGAGGACGGCGCACCCGCTCCCGGCCGAGGATCCACAGCGCCTCGACGCCGTCGCGCCACGTGATCTTCTTGCCCTCCTCGCGGCTACGGGCGCGGTAGGAGATGGGCACCTCGTACGGCTTGATCTTGCGGCGCAGCAACTTCGCGGTGATCTCGGCCTCGATGCCGAACCCGTTGGAGCGGATGTCCAGCGACCGGAACAGCGGCACCGGCATCAGCTTGAAGCAGGTCTCCAGGTCACCAAGGTACGAGTTGAAGAAGACGTTGGCCGCCGTGGTGATGGCCTTGTTGCCCATGACGTACCAGAACGAGTACGCCGTGTGAGCGCCGAAGACCCGGTTTCCGTAGACCACGGTGGCCCGGCCGTCGAGCACCGGGTTGAGTAGCTTCGGCAGGTCCTGCGGGTCGTATTCCAGGTCGGCGTCCTGCATCACCATGTACTCGCCCTCGGCGTGGTGGACGCCGGTGCGCACCGCCGCGCCCTTGCCCTGGTTGCGTGGATGGGTGATGACGCGCAGTCGCGGGTCGTCGGTGCGGGCCAGGATGTCGGCGGTGGCGTCGCGGCTGCCGTCGTCGACGACCAGCAGCTCCATCTCGCACGGATAATCGACCGCGAGCGTCTGCTTCAGCGCCTCGGCGATGTAGTCCTCTTCGTTGTAGACCGGCATCAGGATCGACAGCTTCACGACGTCCCCCCGTTCGGCGGCACAATGCGCCTACAGCGTAGCGGCATGTCCCCGCAGGGGGAGCAGGTCAGCCGGTCCGGGGCACGCCCGAACCGGTGGGGCCACGCTAGGCCGCCGCGCCGAGCAGGGCGTTGACCTCGTCGTCGCTGGTCTGGTCGAACCGGTCGTAGTAGCGGCTGACCGCGCCGAAATCCGGCGGCACCATCGGGCAGATGACCTCGTCGGCGACCCGGCGCAGCTTGGCCACCGCGTCCGGGGCGCCCACCGGCACCGCCACCACCACCCGTTCGGCACCCAGCGCCCGGGCCACCGGCACCGACGCGCGGGCGGTGGCGCCGGTGGCCAGGCCGTCGTCGACGATGACCGCGGTGCGCCCGGTGAGATCCAGCGGCGGCCGGCCGGCGCGGTAACGCTGCTCCCGTCGGTGCAACTCGACCTCCTCGCGCCGGCGGACCGCCTCGATGTCGCCCTCGGCCAGCAGCCCCGCGATCTCCTCGTTGTAGACGGTCACACCGCCGGAGCCGAGCGCCCCGAACGCCAGCTCCGGTGCCCCGGGCACGCCGAGCTTGCGGACCACCAGCACGTCCAGCGGCGCGCCAAGGCGATCGGCGACGATCTTCGCCACCGGCACCCCGCCGCGTACCAGGCCGAGCACGGTGACATCGTCACGGCCGGCGTAGTGCGTCAGGAGCCCCGCCAGGTGCTCGCCGGCGGCCTCCCGGTCCGGGTAGCTGTCCCTCACCCTTTCAGGTGTACGCCTCCCGGCCGCCGGCCGAAACCCGGCTGGCCAGATCGACCAGGGATTTTTCCTGTCCGGTGGCGACTGCGTGCAATGATGCGCGAGTGACTGATGAGACGCAGGCCACGAGCACGGTTGAATGGGGCGACCGCGACCGTGCTGGTCGGCTCGCCACACTAGCCACCGGCCGGTGGCGCAGATCCCTGGTCTGGGTGCTGGCCGGTCTCGGTGTCCTCGCCATGATCGGTTCCCTGGTGGGCCCCTGGCAGGTGTTCGACTCGGAGCTGTTCGGCGTACCGGAGACTCTGGGGTTGGGGCCAGGTCGGCTCGCCAGCTGGGGCACATGGTGGATCTTCGCAGCGACCGTGCTGTCCACGCTCGTAGCGCTGACACTGGTCGGCCGGCCGGCCCCCGCCACCGGGACCCGCGCCATCGGCCTGGTCACCTGCGTTGTCGTGGCGGTGATCCTGGTCGCTGCGACGATCAGCCTCGCTGAGAACTCCCAACTCGGGTTCCTCCCGGGGGACGTCGAGCCTGCCACCGGGTGGGGACTGCATCTGGCTTACGTCACGTTGATCCTGTTCGGCGCGGCGCTGTGGCTGGCCGCGCCCGCCGCGCCCGCCGAAGCGGACACGGCCGGTAGCCACGGCACCGACGAGGGCGCCCCGGCCCGCGCGCGGCGTCCGGGCGCCTGGTGGAGCGACGGCGAGCGGCAGGATCCGCTCAACGAAGGCCCCCGTGACCTTTCCGTGGAGCCGGCCACGCCCGATACCCTGCAAGGGTGACGCTGCGACTGTACGATACCGCCACCCGTCAGTTACGGGACTTCGTCCCGATGGTCCCCGGCCGGGTGGGAATCTACCTGTGTGGGTTGACCGTGCAGTCCGGCCCGCACATCGGGCACCTGCGCGGTCTCGGGGTCGCCGCAGACCTGCTGCACCGCTGGCTGCGGCACTCCGGCTACCAGGTGACGCTGGTGCGCAACGTCACCGACATCGATGACAAGGTGCTGGCGCAGGCGGCCGAGCAGCAGCAGCCGTTCTGGTCCATCGCGTACGCCAATGAGCGCGCCATGGCCGACGCGTTCCGCGCGCTGAACACGCTGCCGCCCACGTACGAGCCGCGCGCCACCGGGCACATGCCGGACATCCACGAGCTGATCGCCACACTCATCGACCGGGGCCACGCCTACCCGGCCGTCGACGGCTCCGGCGACGTCTACTTCGACGTGGCCACTTTCGCCGACTACGGCGCGCTGTCCGGGCAGAAGCCGGCGGACATGCAGCCGGCCGCCGACGGCGACCCGCGCGGCAAGCGCGACCCGCGCGACTTCGCGCTGTGGAAGGGCACCAAGCCGGACGAGCCTGCCGACGCGACGTGGCCGAGCCCGTGGGGTCGGGGCCGGCCGGGCTGGCACATCGAGTGCTCGGCGATGGCGCGGCGCTACCTGGGCGATGAGTTCGACATCCACGGCGGCGGGCTGGACCTGGTGTTCCCGCATCACGAGAACGAGGTCGCCCAGTCCCGCGCGGCCGGGCTCGGGTTCGCGCGGCACTGGGTGCACAACGGACTGCTGAATCTCGGCGAGTCGAAGATGAGCAAGTCTGACGGCAACGTGATCGATCTGGGGCGGGTGGCCGCGCTCGGGGTACGGCCGGCGGAGCTGCGCTACTACCTGGCGTCGGCCCACTACCGGTCGCTGATCGACTATTCGGACGAGGCGTTGCGGGAGGCGGCGGTCGCCTACCGGCGCATCGAGGGTTTCGTCCAGCGCGCCGCCGAGCGGGTCGGCGCCGGCGAGCCCGGGACGCTGTGCGCCGACTTCGTCGAGGCGATGAACGACGACCTCAACACGCCGCGGGCGCTGGCCAGCGTGCACGAGGTGATGCGCGAGGGCAACAACGCGTACGCCGAGGATAACGACGCCGCGCTGCGGGGAGCGCTGGCGAGCGTACGCGGGATGCTGGACCTGCTGGGCCTGGATCCGCTGGACGAGGCGTGGGCCGGCGGCGGCGCGGACGAGCAACTGCGCGGCGTGGTCGACGCCCTGGTGTCGATCGCGCTGCAGCAGCGGGAGGCGGCGCGGGCGCGTAAGGACTTCGCCGCCGCCGACGCCGTGCGCGACCAGCTCAAGCTGGCCGGTGTCGCGGTGGAGGACACCCCGCACGGACCGAGATGGACGGTGGCGGGCTGATGGCTGGCAACTCGCAGCGCCGGGGACGGCGCACCTCACCCAAGGGCGTGCCGGCGTCCGGCTCGGGGGGCAAGCGGCGCGGCGGCCTGAAGGGCAAGGGCCGCACGCTGCCGGCCGACGAGCGCCCGTGGCACAAGGGCTACTCGGGCACCGAGCCGCTGCCGAAGCGCACCGCGTGGAAGCAGGAGAAGGAGCGCCGGGCCGCGGCCGCCGAGGGCAGGGCGCCGAAGGTGGGCCGTCCGGGTACGAAGGAAACGGTGCGGCGGGGCCCCAAGGTCGCGCCGGGGCGGCGGGCGGCGCCGGCCAAGGACGCGCCGGAGCTGCTGGTCGGGCGCAACCCGGCGGTGGAGGCGCTGCGCGCGCACGTGCCCTGCACCGCG
>SLSW01000163.1 GCA_007130245.1 Micromonosporaceae bacterium | reverse complement strand
TGAACAATCCCTAGATCGACGGGGGTGACGCCGGCCGGCACGCCAGCGGCGTAGCGCCACCAGACCGGCCACGACGGCGACAACCGCCGGCACGGTCCAGAGCGGCACCTCGGACAACCAGTCGGACAGGCGCTGTTGTGCGGCGTACTCGATCCCGCTGGTGTCGAGCCCACCCATGCCGATGAGGCCGGCGGTGCCGTCGAACCGCAGGAAGATCACACCGATGATCACGAACATGATGCCGGATACCAGCGAGGTGGTGTGCACCCGCAGCGGGCCGGCGGCGAGCATGCGTCCGCGCAGCCAGCCGCGACGGCCGAGATCGAAGCGGTCCCAGGCAGCGGCGAGCAGGAACAGCGGCAGCGCCATGCCCAGCGCGTAGACCGCCAGCAGGAAGCCACCACCGGCAGGGGACGCACGGGTGGCGGCCACCGTCAGGATGGCGCCGAGCACCGGACCGGAGCAGAACCCCGCCAACCCGTACACCGACCCCAGCGCCACCGTCAATGCCCAACCGGTGCCCTGCGACAGGGCGTTTCCGGCCTGCGCCAGCCGCCCGCTGAACGGCACCGCGAAGCTCCTGCCCGCGATCAGGACCAGGCCCAGGGCGATGAGGACCCAGCCGGCGACGGTCACCAGCAGGGCGCGGTGCCCGTAGAACAGGGTCGACGCCGCACTCGCGCCCATCCCCAGCGGGACCAGGGTGATCAGCAGGCCGGCGTAGAAGGCGCCGGTGCGCGCGAGCAACGCGGTCCGCGTGGCGAAGGCGTACGCGAAGAACGACGGCAGCAGCAGCGCGCTGCACGGCGAGAGCAGCGACAGCACGCCGGCGGCGAACGCGACCAGCAGACCGACATCGGTCATGAGGTCGTCTCGAGCACCTGCTCGATGACCTGCACGAACGCCTCGGTCGGCTGGGCGCCGATGATCGGGTGGCCGTTGATCAGGAACGCCGGGGTGCCGGACACGCCGATCTGCTGACCCTCTCGGGCATCGCGCTCCACCCGCTCCCGCAGGGAGGGGTCGTCGAGGTCGGCGGCGAACCAGTCGGTGTCGAGGCCGGCGTTCCGGGCCAGTGCGACCAGCCACGCGGTGTCGATCTCACCGCTGTTGGGGGAGGGCTGCGCGGCGAAGAACGCGTGGTGGAACTCCCAGAACATCTGCTGCTCGCCGGCGGCGCGGGCGGCCACCGCAACGGTGAGCGACTCCTCGCCCAGGTACGGGAAGTCGCGCCACTCCATGCGCAGCAGGCCCGTGTCGACGTAGCGCTCGACCAGTTCCGGCGCGGTCTCGACGGCGTAGCGGCCGCAGTACGGGCACTGGAAGTCCGAGTATTCGACCATCACCACCGGCGCGTCGACCGCGCCGCGCGCCAGCGGGTCGTCCGGGTCGCGACGGGCCAGCGCCGCCAGAGCCTCGATCGCCTCCTCCTGCGACGGTGTGGCCTGACCGCTACCGGTCGCGCCTGGCGCATCCGCGACCGGGTCCTCGCCGCCACCGCTGGACTGGAACGCCAGCGCGACGGCGGCGACCAGCACGGCGATCAGGGCCACCGCCGTCGCCATCTTCGGGCTGCGGGGCCGGTAGCCGGAGTCGGTGTCCTCCGCCGTGGCGCCAGGGTCCGCCGCCGTGGCGCCGGGTTCCTGCGGCGAGGAGGCGGCCCCGGGGGGCCGGGGGGTCGGGTCAGACATTGGTGCTTCCCATCGACGGTTGCGGGACCGGGCAGGCGTACTCGAACCTGAGCCGGCGCGCGAGCGCCCACAGCAGCAGGCCGATGGCGAGCAGTAGCAGCAGCGGCTGCGCCGGCGCGAACCAGGTCATCGCTCCGGCGCTGCCCAGGGCGAGCAGCACCAGCTTGTTGCAGACCGGGCAGCCCACCGCCAGGAAGGTCAGGAACCCACCGGCGTAGCCCGCGCCGGCGTCGCGGACGGTGGCGGCCTGCGGGGCCCGGACGTACGAGGCGATGAGCAGGCCCGCCAGCGCGGAGGTGACGATCAGCGCCGGCCAGGCCCACCAGGTCGGCGGCATCATCCGGGTGAACACCGGGGTCTCGATCACGGAGGTGCCCACCCCGACGAGGAGGAGGAAGGCCGCCCCCGCCAGCGCGGCGACCAGCCACCGTCGGGCGGGCCAGCGCCGGAGCGCCTCGAGCATCTCGTTCAGGCCCGACATGTCACTCCTCCGCCGTCACCGGTCACCTCGCCGAACAAAGGTATCGAGCGCAGGCGGCCACCGGCCACGCGCCCGGCAGATCCGGGCGGCACGGCTGTCATAGACCCCGCCCCGCGGGGTATCAGGAGCCGAGAGCGTAAAGACCGAGGGACACGGGGGGGATCATGAACGGAGCAATGATGATCCGCTGGGGCCAGAACATCCCGGGTCGCGAGACCAAGGGCCTGGAGGTCTTCGGAAAGGCGGTCGCCCGGTTCGAGGAGTACGCCAAGGAGGGCCGGTTGCACGGCCACCGGGAGTTCTTCGCGCTCACCGGCAGGCAGGGCGGCTTCATGATCGCCGACGGCGAGGTGGACGAACTGCTGAAGATCCTCGGGGAGGAGGAGACGATCCAGTTCAACGCGGAGGCGGCGGCGATCGTGTCCGACTTCTCCATCGAGGTCTATGCCGGTGGCGATGACCGCACAGTGCAGCGCCTGACCGGCAACTACGTCGGGCGCATGAACGAACTGGGCTACATGTAGCTCTCCGGTCCGGCGTCGTGGCCAGCCGCCCGTACCATTGTGGCGTGACGCGGGTGCGGGCGGCGCTGGGCAGTGTGCTGTTCTTCTGCGTCGCGCCCGGGCTGGTCGTCGGCGTGGGACCGTGGCTGCTGACCCGCTGGCAGACGGGCGAGCCGTGGCCGTACGCGCTGCCGGTGCAGGTGGCGGGTGGACTGCTGCTGGCGGCAGGGCTGGGGTTCCTCGTCACCGCGTTCGTCCGGTTCGTCGTGGAAGGGCTCGGCACGCCGGCGCCGGTGGCCCCCACTGAGCACCTGGTGGTGGGCGGCATCTACCGGCACGTGCGCAACCCGATGTACCTGGCGGTGGCCGCGGCGATCCTCGGTCAGGCGTTGCTGCTCGCCCGGCCCGTGCTGTTGGCGTACGCCGCTGTCATCCTCGCGCTGCAGTACGCGTTCGTGCGTCTCCACGAGGAACCGGCCCTGCGGCGGCGCTTCGGTGAGCAGTACGACACCTACCGGCGGGCGGTGCCGGGATGGTGGCCGCGGCTGCGTCCGTGGCGGGGCGCGCCGGCGTCACCCTCCTCCGGAGGCGGGTAGGTCTACCAGCGTCTGCGCCCAGCGCCGGAATCTCGAGTCGGGGGCGGTCTCGCAGTAGCGTCGAAACTGCTCCCGCACCTGGTCGCGCCGGATCCCACCCACTACGGACGGTGGGCGGAACCACGGCATGTCGGCGCTGGCCGGCTGCCAGGTGCGCACCAGGCCGGCCGCCCCGTCGCCCGGCGACTCCAGCCCGAAGTAGACCTCGCAGACCCCCAGGTTCATGGCCGCACCCAGGCACATCAGGCAGGGTTCCAGATTGACCGCCAGCCGCAGCGGCGCGGGGTGTCGCGACGTCGTGAGCTTTTCGTCGGCGGCGGTCATCGCCAGCAGGTCCGCGTGGACCAGCCGTCTGCCCGTCGCAGCGTCTCGTGTGAAGGAATGGCCGATGATCTCGTTTCCCGTAACCACGACCGCGCCGATGGGCAGCTCCCCGGCGGCCATCCCGTCCTCGGCCACCTCGATCGCGGCTGCGACCATCTTGTCGGGTTCCATCCGCTACACGCTACTGCGCCGTGACAACCTCGCTCCGGTCAGCTGCGCCGCAGGTGGCGGACGGCGAGTTCGGTGCGGGAGGTGGCGCCGGTCTTGGCCAGCAGCCGCGACACGTGCACCGCTACCGTCCGCGGTGAGATGCCCAGCTTGTCGGCTGCCTCCTGATTGGACAGTCCCTGGGCGACCAGGTCCCGCACCTCCCGCTCGCGGGGGGTCAGCGCGGGTTCGGTACGCCCGGCCGCCTCGCGCAGCGACCGCGCCGCGGCCAGCCGGGTGCCGGGCCAGGCGGCCAGCAACCCGCACGCCTCGTCGGCGGCGTTGCGGGCTTCGGCGGCGCGACCGAGCCGCAGCAGGCTGCGGCCGAGCCTGGTCAGGGTGTCCGCGCGCCACACCGCATGGACCGGGACCTCGTCTGCCCGCTCCAGCGCCCGCTGGCCGGCTAGCACCGCGTGTTCATCGTCGCCGGCGGCCTCGGCCAGCGCGAGCTCCATCTCGTCGGCGAGCCGGTCCGGCAGTCCGTCCGGCAGCACAGCGCTCAGGAAACCTCGTACCGCCGGGGGAGGGACACCGCCGTCGAGCGCCCATATCGCGGCCGTCGCCGCCCGGTGCGGGCGGCGGGCATGGTCGGCGGGCGAGACGGCGGCGCGGTAGCGACTCAGGGCGCGCGTGGTACGCGCCGCTGGTCCGGTCCGGGAGGTCAGTGCGACGTCGAGCAGTGCCACATACAGCACCGCCCAGAACTGGTCCATGCCGGTGGCTTCATGTGTGCTGCGTTCAGCCAGCGCCGTTGCCTCGTCGACCCGGTCGGCCTCCAGCGCCAGCAGCGCCGCCTTGGCCGCCAGCACCACCCGTTCCACCGGTTCGGTCTCCTCCGGCAGTCGGGCGGTGACAGTCCGCCACCCGCGGTCCCACTGGCCGGTTTCGTAGGCGAGATCCACCGCGTGCCGGACGATCTTGCCGAGACTCGGGTGCAGCCCCAGCCGGCTGGCGCGTTGCCAGGTCGCCTCCCAGACGGCCCACTGTTCGGTCGCCGGCCGGTCGGCCAACCGCGCACCCAGGCTGTTGTTGAGCGCCCGGCCGAGGGTGACGAGGTCACCTGCCTGCTCACAGGCGCGTTCCGCGTCGGTGAACAGCGCCAGGCCGGTCGCACGCAGGTCCGGGTCGCCGGCGGCGTCCGCCTGCTCGCACAGCGCGGTCGCCTTGTCGGTCAGTGCGTTGCGCCATGCGGAGTGTTCACCGGCGCGTTCGGCGGCTGCCAGCGCGCGGTCGGCCGCGGCGACCGTCTCGGAACCCCGCTCTGCCCGCATCAGGGCGCGCGACCAGGCCGCGTGCACCCGCGCCGCCGCCGGCGTGTCCGGCTGGTCGTCACCCAGCAGCCGCAGCGCCTCCCGCAGCGCGGACCACTGCCCGGCCGGGTCCCCGGCATGCCAGCGCAACTGCGCCAGCAGGCACCAGGCGTCGGCGGTGGTGTCGTCGGTGGCGCCGTCGCGCCACGCCTGGGCGTGGGCCTGCGCCTCGTCGAACCAGCCGGCGGCATAGGCGGCACGGGCGGCGAGGGCGTGCACCGGCCAGGCTGGCTGGGAGCCCGCGTCCAGGGCCAGTTCCGCCATCCGCAGCGCTTCGGCGCCGGAGCCGGCGGCCAGCAGCCCTTGCGCGGCGCGCTGTGCGGTGTGGGCCGTCTCGGCGGCTAGCCCGGCCCCAGCGGCGTGCCACGCCAGCACCGCATCCGGGGCGCGACCGGAGCGGCGCACCGCGTACGCCCGGGCATGCCACCGCTTCCGCGCCTCCGGTGGCATCCGGCCCGCGACGGCCTCCCGGGTGAGCGCGTGGCGGAAGGCGAACCGGTCCGGGCCCACCTCGACGAGGGTCCCGGTCGCCGTCAGGGTGCGCAACGCCGGCAGCACCCGGTCGACAGATTCAGTGATGACCTGCGCCAGCAGGTGCACATCGACCTGCTCGCCGAGCACCGCGGCGACCTCGGCGACCCGCACCGCCTCCGGCCCGGCGGCGTCGACGCGACCGAGCAACGCCGCACCGGCGAGGCCGGTCAGGGCGGCGCCGGCCAGCTCATCGGCGGTGGCGGCGGAACGGGCCAGCTCCTCCACCCAGTACGGCAGGCCGTCGGTCCGCCGTCGCACCTGCACGGCCGTACGCATCGGTAGCCGGGTGCCCCACATGGCGCCGACAAGCTCGGCGACTGCACCGGTGGACAGCCCTGGCAGGGTGACCGTGCTCACACCAGGTGTGGCGGTGAGCAGGGCGAGCGCGTCAACCAGTGACCGGTGCGGATCGTCGCGAGTGGTCGCGAGCAGCACCGGGCCGTCCGGGCAGCGGGCGAGATCCACCAGCACCGCCAGGCTGTCCGCGTCGGCCCAGTGCAGGTCCTCGACCGCGATCACCTGGTGCGCCGAGCGCCGCAGGGCCGCCACGTAGGCCCGTACGGCATGGGCGTGCTCGGGCGCATGGTCAACGCTCACCAGCTCGCGGACCACGCCGAAGGGCACCGGGGCGACCGGGCTGGCCATCGCCCACGCCACCTCGATGCCGGCGACCGCTTCACGCACCAGTCGGCTCTTTCCGACCCCGGCCGGGCCGGTAACCACGACGGTACGCGGCTCGCCGGCGGTCACGGCCGTCCGCACCGTGGCGAGTTCCTCGTCACGTCCGATCAGTGGCGTCACCACCGGCAGTGTAGTCATTTATTCGTACGGCGGCCCGGCTCGGTTCACGGCATGATCGACGCCATGCCTGACGGACCCGCGATCGAGGTGGCCGGGCTGCGCCGGGTCTTCGGCGGCCGGCGCCGCTCGCCGGAGGTGGTGGCCCTGGCCGGTGTGGACCTGACCATCCCGGACGGAGAGGTGCACGGGCTGCTGGGCCCCAACGGGGCCGGCAAGACCACCCTCTGCAAAGTCTTGTCCACCGTGTTGCTTCCCACCTCCGGGCGGGCAGCGGTCGCCGGCCACGACGTGGTCACCGACACCGCGGCGGTGCGCCGGTTGATAGGCATCGTGTTCGGCGGCGAACGGGGCCTGTACACCAGGCTCACCGCCCGGCAGAACCTGGCGTTCTGGGCGGCGCTGTACGGCATGCGCGGGCGGGAGCTGCGCCGTCGGGTGGACGACCTGCTGGAGCGCATGGGGCTGGCCGAACGCGCCGGCCAGCGGGTGGAAGGGTTCAGCCGCGGCATGAAGCAGCGCCTGCACCTGGCCCGTGGCCTGGTCGGCGACCCGCGGGTGCTGCTGCTCGACGAGCCGACCACCGGCATGGACCCGGTGGCCGCCCGGGAGTTCCGCACGCTGGTCGGGGAGCTGCGGGCGGAGGGCCGCACGGTGCTGCTGACCACCCACGACATGGCCGAGGCGGAGGCGCTATGTGACCGGGTCACCCTCATCGACGAGGGGCGGTTGCTGGCCACCGAGCGGCCGGCGTCGCTGACCCGGTGGCTGTCGACGTACGCCCGGGTGGAGGCCAGCGACGTGCCGCCGCCGCTGGCCGAGCGGCTCGTCGCCGAGCTGGGCGACCTGCCCGGCGTGGCCGCGGTGCGCCGCACCCCACCGGCCGGGCTGCGGGTCGACACCGACGCGGAGGACGCCGCACCGCGGGTGCTGCGCCTGCTGCTGGACGCAGGCGTGACCCATGTCGCCACCGTGCAGCCGGACCTGGAAGAGGTCTACCTGCATGTGATCGGCGAGCGGGGGATGCGGGTCGGCCGATGATCAGCGGGCTGGTGACCGGATTCGCCTTCGAGGTGCGGGTGCTGCGCCGGTCGCTCGGCGAGATGGTGGTGCTGGTGACGGCGCCGCTGATGACGCTGGTGTTCCTGGCCATCACCCGCCACGCCGGCCGCGACGACCTGGCGCCGTACGTGGTGCTGGCGCCGGCGCTGATCGTGTTGTGGGGGACCGCACTTCAGATCTCCGGCGAGATCGTCGCGCGGGAGCGCGAGTTCGGCTCGCTGGAGGGCCTGGTGGCCGCGCCGGCCTCGTTCGGCGCGGTGGTGACCGGGCGGATCGCGGCGGTGACGCTGCTCAGCCTGGTCGGTTTCGCCGAGTCCTGGCTGGCCGCGTGGCTGGTGTTCGGGGTGGTGGTGCCGATCTGGCACCCGGTGGCGTTCACCGCCGCACTCGTCGTCACCGGGCTGGCGATGGCCGGCACCGCCAGCATCATGGCGGCGCTGTTCGT
>SLSW01000247.1 GCA_007130245.1 Micromonosporaceae bacterium | reverse complement strand
TACGAACTGCTCGTGTGCCGGCGGACCAGGTCAACGAGTTCGTTGCGGCTGGTGATGTCGAGCTTGGTGAACATGTTGGCCACGTGGGTCTCCACGGTGCGGCGGGAGATGAACAACCGTTCGCCCACCTCCCGGTAGACCAGCCCGTCAGCAACCAGCGCGGCGACGGAACGCTCGGTGGGAGTGAGGCTGTCCCATCCGGTGGTGGGCCTGCGGTGGGACGACGTGCGGCGACCGCGCCGCACACCGACCTTGCGCAGCGCCGCCTCCACACGCGCGACATGCCGGACCGCGCCCATCACCTCGTACGTCTCGGCGGCTGCGCGCAGCTGGTCGACAGCGGCGGCGCCGTCCCCCCGGCGGGCGAGCGCCAGCCCGGCCGCCTCCTGGCAGGCGACCCGGTTGACCAGGCGTGGCGTGTCCTGATAGGCATCGACGGCCGCCAGCAGCAGCCTCGGGTCGTCGTCGAGCAGGCCCCGCGCGTGCATCGCGCCCGCGGTCGCCGAACGGGTCCCGCCGTGTTCGGCTATCTCGCTCACCACGGCAGCGCACTCCTCCGCGCTGTCGCGGTCGTTCACCGCCAGGCACAGCGGCAGCAGGACCGGCCAGGAGGCGTGCGTCGCGGCCCGCCCCACCGGGGAGGTGCGCAGAGACCGTAGAGCGGCCGGAATCTCGGCACGGGCCTGAGCAGTGTCCCCCCTGGCGTGGGCCAGCAGCAGGGCGAGCATCGGTGGCGGCGTGTCACCGGCAGCGGCCGCCGCCTGATCGAGCTGCCCGCGCGCCAGCAGAATGAGGCACTGCACCGGGGAAGCGCTCAGATCCGGCGCGCTGTCGATCTCCTGGGCCAGCGTGGTGGAGGTGGCGACGGCGACCAGCGCATCGTCCCACTCGCCACGAAGGTAATGCATGTTGGCGAGGGTGTAGTGACGCAGCGGCTGGTGACGCGCGCGGTCGGCCCAGATCGGATGGTTCAGCAGCTCGGACACCTCGTCGAAGCGGTCGGCGTGCTGGAGGTGCTGCACCGGAGGCAGCAGGCGCACCCGCTCACCCCGGTCGTACTGCGCCTGCAGGATGGCGCAGGCGGCCGCGGCCTGGTCGGCCGCCTGGGCGAGGTGGCCGCGGCGCAGCAGGCGGTTGGCGTCGGCGGCACGCGCGAAGAAGGCTCGCTCGGTAGTGTCAGCCGCGGCCAGCGCGTCTTCGACAAGCGGGTCGGCACTGTCCGGGTCGGTCATGCTGAGCAGGAAGGCATGCCACGCGAGCAGGCGTGACCGCTCGGCGTGCGCCGCCGGGTCGGCATCCTCGAGCAACACACCCACCTGTTGCGCCGCCTCCGCCGCCCTGACCTGCCACATCCGGGCCTCGGCCAGGGCGTGCCGGGCACGCACCGCCACCGTCCGGGGCGGGTGCTCGGCGAGCAGCCGCTCGGCCAGCGCAGCCGCCGCAGGCAACGCGCCAGCGTCGACCCTGGCCTCCAGCTGCGCCAGCCGCAGCTCGGTGTGACGCGGCGTGCCGGGGCTGGCCAGAACGATGGCCTGGTCGAGCAGGTCGGCCGCGGTGGCGGGTGCGTGCGGCCGTACGCTGTCCGCCGCGCGCGACAACCACTCCAGGGCGGCCGGGTCGTCCACGGACGCGCCCCGGCTGAGGTGGTACGCCACCGTGAGGGGGTCGCGGTCCGCCCCGGCGAGCGCCTGACCCACGTGGGTGTGCAGTCCCGACCGCACGGGCGCCGGCATGGCGCGGTAGATCGCCTCCCGCACCAGGTCGTGGCGGAACGCGAAAGCGTCGCCCTGCTCGGTCAGCACACCCTGCGCGATGGCGTCGCCGAGCAGGTCGAGCAGGTCCGGTACGTCCCGGCGGGTGATCAGCGCCAGGTCAACCAGCCGGAACGGGGTGCCGAGCACCGTGGCGCTGCGCAGCGGGCCGAGCGCCTCCTCGGGCAGCCAGCCGATCCGGTTCATGATGGTCTCGGTGACCGACCGGGGCAGCGGATCCGGCGCCTCCACCTGGTCGCCGGCCGAGTCCAGCGGGCCGCTGGCGAGCAGCGCCGCGACCAGCTCCTCAATGAACAACGGGTTGCCGCCCGCACCGTCGACGTACCGCTGCAGCCGCTCGCCCAGCGGCGCCCCGAGCAGCGCCGTGGCCAACGCATGCGCCTCGGCCGGGGCGAGCGGGCCGAGCGGAAGGTGCGTGGCACCACGCCCCTCCAGGTGACGCAGCAGGCGGTCGAGAGTGACCGGACGCGGCGCGGGTCGGTGGCTGAGCACGAGCAGCAGCGGGGCGCTGGCGGCCAGTGTGGCCAGCCGGTGCAGCACCCGCAGCGACGAGCTGTCACTCCACTGCAGATCGTCGAAGGTCAACGCCAGTGGCGCTCGGGTGGCACGGCGTTCCACCACGTCGACGATCTGGTCGATGATGACGAACTCCAACTCCGGATGGCCCCGGTAGCCCGGTTCCAGCATCGCCGCGATCTCCGCTGTCTCAGGGTCGTCACCACGGCGGCGCACCTCCAGCGCGTCAGCCAGCAGTGCGAACGGGCGGTCGGCGACAAGCTCGTCGCCGCCGGCGCGTAGCGTGCGGCACCCCGCGGCCCGGGCATGCTCGGCGGCCTCGGCAAGCAGCCTGGTCTTGCCGATGCCCGGTTCGCCGGCCACCACCGCCACCGCGCCGCGGCCGCGCGCGGCCGCAGCGGCGAGGTCACGCAGGATCGCGCTCTCCCGCTCGCGAAGCCCCGTCATCGTCCCCCCTCAGCTCCCGTGCTCGCCCCGACCGTAGCCCGTACCGACCTCCGTAGCCGCTACGGAGGCACGTCCCGTCCGGTGGGCGTGGTGAGCCGGGTTCCGCGTGCCTGCGATACGTACCCGCGCCAGTCGTCGCGCCTGGATGTCGCGCGGCGGCGGCTTCTGATCCCCGTAGGTGCTACGGAGGTGGCCCGGGTGACCGGGCTCCTAGCGTGATGGCCGTTCGCAGGTAACCGCAGGGGATCAAGCACGCAGGAGGATGACCGTGACCGACACCGCGACAGCCACCGACGCCGCCGCGCCCACACCGAGCGTGCCTGAGCAGGCCGGACGGTTGCTGGCCCACGCCGCCGGCTACGCCAGCCACCGGACGATCAGCCTGGGGTTGCGCAGTGGGCTGATCGCCACCCTGGCCGAACAACCCGAGGGGCTCACCGCCGGCCGGCTGGCCGACAGGCAACAGTTCGATCCGTTCTACGTGTCCGTGTGGTGCCGCGCGGCCCTGGCCGCCGGGGTGTGTGTGCGAGCCGCCGACGGCTACCGGCTCGCGTCGCACATGGACACCATGCTGCTGGACACCTCGTCGCATGCCTACGTCGGGGGGATCTTCGGGGTCTTCGAGCAGCACGAGATGTTCGACCGGTTCGAGCAGGTGCTCGCCTCCGGGGAGCGGCTGTGGTGGGACGGGTGCTCCCCCGAGTGGATCGCCGGGGTCGCCGGCACCGGCGCCCCGTTCTACACCCGGCTGATCCCCGCCGGGCTGGCGCAGGTGCCCGGGCTGGAGCAGCGGCTGCAGGTCGGCTGCCGCATCGTCGACACCGCGTGCGGCGCCGGGGCCGGGCTGGTGCGGCTGGCGCAGACCTACCCGGCCTGCGAGATCGTCGGTGTGGACGGTGACGAGTTCTCCATCGGCCTGGCCCGCGAACGGGTCGCCGCGGCCGGGCTGGCCGACCGGATCAGCCTGCAGGTCAGCCCGCTGGAGCAGATGCGCCTGACGCCGCCGGCGGCACTCGCGATCAACAACATCTCGATGCATGAGTGCCGCGACCCCGACCGCGCCACCGGGCAAGTCAAGGCCGCGCTGGAACCCGGCGGCTGGTTCGTCATCAGCGACTTCCCCTTCCCCGACACCGACGAGGGACTTGCCAGCGTGCCGGGCCGGGTGATGGGCGCCATCCAGTTCTTCGAGGCGCAGATCGACGACCAGTTGCTACCACGGCGCGCCTACGACGACCTGCTGAACCGGCACGGGTTCGCGGAGCTCGGCTCGGCCGAGCTGACCCCCGTGCACGCCCTGACCTGGGGCCGCCGCGCGTGACCCGATCCCGCGGTGTCCCAGAACCCATGCCGTACCAACAACGAAGGAGGAACCCCGTGCGACGTACCACCCTGACCGCTCTGCTGATGGCAGGCGCGCTGGCCCTGACCGCCTGCGCCTCCGACAGCGCCGCCTCGGAAGGCGCCGGCGATGCCGGCGGAAACGGCGGCGAGGAAGGAAGCCAGAACGACCATGATCACGGTGATCCGGTGACAGCGGAGCCGCTGACGCAACGCCACGAGTTCGCCGACAGCATCTCCGTGTCGATCGGCATCCAGCCCGACGGCCGTGACGAGCACGTCGTGCAGCTGGACGACGCGTCCCGGATCGCGGTGGCGGAGATCACGGTCGCACCAGGTGGCCGGTTCCCGTGGCACACGCATCCCGGTCCGGCGCTGGCCGCGGTCACCAGCAACGAGCTCATCTACATCTACGCTGACGACTGTGTGGAGCGTTCCTACCCGGCCGGAACGGCGTTCGTCGACCCGGGCGGTGACAACATACACACCGCCTACAACCCCAGCACGACAGAGGAGACCACGGTGATGGTCACCTTCCTCGGCGCCCCCGAGGAGGGCCCGCTGACCCTCCCGGTCGACGACGACGAGGGCGCCGCCCTCGACACGCAGTGCGCCGTGGACTTCTAGAGCTGTCCGAAACCCACATCCAGTTGGTGTCACATGACCGGGCGCCGCCGGTACCCCCGGCGGCGCCCGATCGCCCACCCGGACCACCGGGACATCTGCAACGACAAGCTGATCAGCGCCTGAAACTTTCACCCCAACTCACCCGACGCCGGGGATGCCGGCGGGCACGGCAGCCACGTCGGCAGCACCATCGCCGGCAACATCCACGACGCCACCGTCCCCGTCGGCGACGAGACCGTCACCCGTACCGTGCAGGGCGTGGTACCGCGCGCCAACGTGGTGCCGTCGTCGCGTACCACCCGGTGGATCATCCCGGTCACTGTCGATCCGCCCTTTCGTCGTACAGCGGGGTCAGTCAGGCCGGCCGTGGCGCGGCCTCGAAGAAACGCACGAGCGCGTCGGCCACCGGCGCCGGCTCCAGCAGCAGCCCGAAATGCCCGACGCCGGGCACCTCCCCTACCTGCAGGTCGGCCACGTGCTCGGCCAGGTGACGCGCGCCATTGCGGTACCAGCTGTGCGCTCGGGAGCCGTGCAGGAACAGCACCGGGGCCGCGATCCGTGCCAGCGCCTCCGGCGCGATCGGGTTCGGACCGTCGCCGGCGGCGGCGTGCCGGACCTCCTGCCTGCCCACCGGCACGTTGCGGGCCCATTCCTCGAAGGCACCGGCGGCGGTCAGGGCCGCCAGCTCGTCGTCGTGCGCCACGATGCTGATCATGGTCCGGGCCCCGTCGGCCAGCCGCCCGTCGGCGACCTGCTCCTCCAGCCGGGCGGCGGCCGCGGCGAACCGCTGCCGGTCCTCCTCGCTGGCCGCCAGCACCGGCGGCTCGTAGGCCGCCACCGCCCGGACCGCCGCCGACCTGGCGGCCGCTCCCAGCGCGTACATGCCGCCGGAGGAGTAGCCGGCCAGGCCCACCGGTCCGCCGACGCTGTCCACGAACGCGACCACGTCGTCCACGAGCCGATGGAGGGTGTAGTCGGCGGGGGACGGTGCCGCGCTCAGGCCGCGCCCTCGCGTGCTCATCGTGTAGCAGGTGAACCGGTCGGCCAGCAGCGGCAGCATCCCCCGCCACGTCAGCTCACCGTCACCGAGCCCACCGTGGACAAGAACGAGCGGCGGTCCCTGACCGATGACCCGACCGGCGATCTCGGTGCCGTCGGCGGAGATCGCCCGGTGTACGCCGTGATCATCCATGTCGGCCTCCCGTGGCTGCCGCGTACCCTGCGGCTTCACGATCGACGTTACGGCGCGCCCGATCGCCGCGCATCGGGACAGTCCCTCTCCGCGGTGAGGGAAAACCCTCACCCGCCCCGCCCGGGAACGCCGGTCACACCATCCCCATCGCCACCGCACAACGGGTGGCGTCGGCGCGCCCGCCGGCGCCCACCTTCCGGTAGACGCTGGTGACGTGGCGCTCCACGGTCTTGACCGACACCTCCAGCGCGGAGGCGATCTGGTCGTTGGTGGCACCCGAGGCGATCAGGCGCAGGACGTCCCGTTCCCGGCCAGTCAGACCCGGCTCGGGCGAGCCCGGCGGGCGCGGCGGGTCGGCGGCCGCCACCGGACGGCCGTTGACGAAGGCGAGGATGGTCTCCACCACCGACCCGGAGTCGCGGATGAACGGGTCGTGCTCATTGCCGTCGAGCAGGTGCAGCTCCGCGCCCGGCACCAACGCGGCGATCTCCTGCCCGGCCGAGAACGGGATCGCCTGGTCGTCACGGTTGTGCGCCACCAGCGTCGGGGCGGTGATCCCGGGCAGCGCCGCCCGCACATCCATTGACCAGGTGTGCTCGATCAGCCGGGCGGCCATCTCCTGCGCGGCAGCGACCTGCTGGAATCGGCTGAACCACCGCAGGTCCTGCGAGCTGGCGTTCGGCAGCAGCCGCGTGGCCAGCAACTGCGAGGCCATGGTCCAGTCGGCGCGGATCAGCTGGGTGACCGCCTGCAGGCTCTCGGCCGGCATCATCGCCGTACCGCGAGCGAATCCGGAGTAGAACACCAACCGGTCCACCCGCTCCGGGTAGCGGGCGGCGAACACCGCCGCCGGCGGCGCGCCGAACGAGTAGCCGATCAGGTGCGCCCGGCCGATGCCGGCCGCGTCCATCACCGCCCGCAGCTGCGCCACGTCGTTGTCGACCGACAGCTCGAACCCGTCCCGGTCGGACAGGCCGCACCCGAGCCGGTCGTACCACACGAACCGGTGGGCGGCGGCGAACTTGGCCCGGGCCGTCGTCGCCGCCGGATGGCTCCAGCTCTGCTCCAGGTGGCACAGCCACCCTGGCACCATCACCAGCGGGCTGCCCGACCCCATCTGTGCGTACGCCACGCTGTGGTCGCCTGGCACGCGGCAGTAGCTGACCCGGCCCCGGTCCTCGTGCACGCCTTCACCCTACGCAGCCCGGCCGGCCGATTCAGTAGGATGATCGGCTGATGGTCGACCACTCCGAGACTGCGCGGGCACTGTCGTTCGGCCCGGCGGCCGACAGCTACGACCGGTTGCGTCCCACCTACCCGCCCGAGGCGGTGCGGTGGGCGCTCGGCGACACCCCGGTGCGGGTGGTCGACGTGGGCGCCGGCACCGGCATCCTGAGCCGGGTGCTGATGGGGCTCGGCCACGAGGTGATCCCGGTGGAGCCGGACGCGGCGATGCGCGCCCGGCTGGCCGCGGCCAGCCCGCTGCTGGAGCCGCTGGAGGGCACGGCCGAACGGATCCCGCTGCCGGAGGCGTCCGTGGACGCGGTGGTGGCCGGGCAGGCGTACCACTGGTTCGACCCGGAGCCGGCCCACGCCGAGGTTGCCCGGGTGCTGCGCGCCGGCGGCGTGTTCGCGCCGGTCTGGAACCGGCGCGACGAGACGGTGCCGTGGGTGGCCGAGCTGTCGGCGATCACCGACGACGACACCGCCGGCCGGGGCATCCGGGAGCCGGAGTCTAAAGTGCACTCGTTCGGCCCCGCCTTCGGCCCGCTGGAGCGCACGATGGTCCGCCACGCCGTCTCCCACACGCCGGACACCCTGTTCGGGTTGATCGCCACCCGCTCCTACTACCTGACCGCCTCCCCGGCGCGGCAGCGTGAACTGGAGCGGCGGGTGCGCCACCTGGCCGCGACCCATCCCGACCTCGCCGGCCGGGACACCTTCGACCTGCCGTACGTCACCGACGTCTACCGCGCCGTACGCCTCCCCCGCTGACCCCCACCCCCGGCCCCCGTTGATCTAGGGATTATTCACGTGATTTGAGATCAAATCACGTG
>SLSW01000291.1 GCA_007130245.1 Micromonosporaceae bacterium | reverse complement strand
GGTCCCGGTGGTGGCGGTCCCGGTGGTGGCGGTCCCGGTGGCGGCGGCGGCGCCGCGACCGGGTTCCGGGGTGGCCCGGGCGGCGGTGGCCGTCCGGGTGGTCGCGGCCGTGGCAGCGGCACCGCCGGCGCGTTCGGTCGTCCGGGTGGCAAGCCCGCCCGCGGCCGTAAGTCGAAGAAGCAGCGGCGTCAAGAGTTCGACAACCTGGCCGCGCCGAGCATGGGCTCGGGCGCGCCGCGCGGCCAGGGCCAGTCCGTGCGGCTGCCGCGGGGGGCTTCCCTGTCCGACTTCGCTGACAAGATCAACGCGAATCCGGGCTCGCTGGTGCAGGAGATGTTCTCGCTCGGCGAGATGGTGACCGCGACCCAGTCGTGCACCGACGACACGCTGCTGCTGCTCGGTGAGCACCTCGGCTACGAGGTGCAGATCGTCAGCCCCGAGGACGAGGACCGCGAGCTGCTGGCGCAGTTCAACATCGACCTCGACGCGGACGTGCCGGCCGAGCAGTTGGTCAGCCGCCCGCCGGTGGTGACCGTCATGGGTCACGTCGACCACGGCAAGACCAAGCTGCTCGACGCCATCCGGCGTTCGAACGTGGTCGCCGACGAGGCCGGCGGCATCACCCAGCACATCGGCGCGTACCAGGCGCACGTGGAGCATGACGGCCGGGACCGGGCGGTCACCTTCATCGACACCCCGGGTCACGAGGCGTTCACCGCGATGCGTGCGCGTGGTGCGCAGGTCACCGACATCGTGATCCTGGTGGTGGCCGCCGATGACGGGGTCATGCCCCAGACCGTCGAGGCGCTCAACCACGCCAAGGCGGCCGAGGTGCCGATCGTGGTGGCGGTCAACAAGATCGACAAGCCGGAGGCGAACCCGGACCGGGTGCGTCAGCAGCTGACCGAGTACGGGCTGGTGGCAGAGGAGTACGGCGGCGAGACCATGTTCGTGGAGGTCGCGGCCAAGCCCGGCATCGGCATGGACCAGCTGCTGGAGGCGGTGCTGCTGACCGCGGACGCCTCCCTGGAGCTGACCGCGCCGACCGACGGCCCGGCCCAGGGGGTGGCCATCGAGGCGCACCTGGACCGCGGCCGCGGCGCTGTGGCCACCGTGCTGGTGCAGAAGGGCACCCTGCGCGCCGGCGACTCGATCGTGGCCGGCAGTGCCCACGGTCGGGTGCGGGCGATGCTGGACGAGAGCGGCCGCCAGGTCACCGAGGCGGGCCCGGCCAGGCCGGTGCTGGTGCTCGGCCTGACCGCGGTGCCCAGCGCCGGGGACACGTTCCTGGCCGCCGACGATGACCGCACCGTGCGGCAGATCGCCGAGCAGCGCCAGGCCCGCCGCCGAGCGGCGCAGATGGCCACCTCACGGGGGCGTGCCACCCTCGAGACGCTCATGGAGCAGATCAAGGAGGGCGAGAAGACCTCGCTCAACCTCATCCTCAAGGGTGACGTGTCCGGTTCGGTGGAGGCGCTGGAAGATGCGTTGTTCAAGTTGGACATCCCGGAGGAGGTCCAGCTGAAGGTGATCGACCGCGGGGTCGGTGGGATCACCGAGAGCAACGTGATGCTGGCCAGCGCGTCCGACGCCATCATCATCGGGTTCAACGTGCGGACCTCCTCGGCGACGGTCAAGCAACTGGCCGACCGCGAGGGCGTCGATATCCGGTACTACAGCGTCATCTACCAGGCCATCGAAGAGGTCGAAGCGGCGCTCAAGGGCATGCTCAAGCCTGAGTACGAGGAGGTCGAGCTCGGCGGTGCGGAGGTGCGGGCTATCTTCCGCTCCAGCCGGTTCGGCACCATCGCCGGCTGCATGGTCCGCTCCGGCGTCATCCGCCGCAACGCCAAGGCGCGGCTGGTGCGGGACGGTGCGGTGGTGGCCGACAACCTCACCATCGCCTCGCTGCGCCGGGGCAAGGACGACGCCACCGAGGTCCGTGACGGCTTCGAGTGCGGGCTCACACTGGGCAACTTCAACGACGTCAAGGAAGGCGACGTGGTGGAGACCTTCGAGCTGCGTGAGAAGCCGCGCGCCTGACGCCGACCCGTACCCACCTCGTCGATCTAGGGCTTGAGCGCGTGATTGAAGATCAAACCACGCGAACTAGCCCTAGATCGGCGGGGGAGGACGGCGCCGGCGAGGGCGGCGGCGGTGGTCAGGAGTACGCGCTGCTGCTGGCGCCGTCGGCCAACCGGGTGTACGCCGACCAGGCGCCCCGGCTGGCGCAGGCCGAGCTGACCGCCTTCGGTGACCGGGTGCTGCACGCCGGGCTGCGCGACGTGGCCGAGGTGCGTCTCGGCGGCCTGCCGTACGTCGGGTTTCGCACCGCGCGCCCGCTCGACCACGACGACGTGGCGTACGTGTCCCACGTGTCCAGCGCATACGCACTGTTCGCCCGCGAGGGCGCGCTGCTGCGGCCGGTCACGCTCACACCACCGGCGCGGTACGACGACGACCTGATCACGATCCCCAAGTACGCCGGCAAGACCAACGAGCAGTTCACCCGGCTGTTGCTCAACCTGACCGTGCTCGCCTCGCGGCGCGCCGCCGAGATGCGGCAACGGCAGCTGGTGGTGCTCGACCCGCTGTGCGGCCGGGGCACCACCTGCAACCAGGCGCTGATGTACGGCTACGACGCGATCGGCATCGAGGCCGACGGCGGCCACGTCGAGGCGTACGCCACTTTCCTGCGCACCTGGCTGCGCCGCAAGCGGCTCAAGCACACGGTCGAGGTGACGCCGGTACGCCGGGAGCGCAAGCGGGTGGCCAGGAAGCTGACCGCCACCATGGCACCGAGCCGGGACGCCCACCGCGCCGGTGACACCCAGCAGGTGACGGTCTTCCACGCCGACACCACCCGCGCCCGCGAGCTGCTCAAGGCCGGGTGTTGCGATGTGATCGTCACCGACGCGCCGTACGGGGTCGTCCACGGCAGCCGCACCACCGAGTGGGCCGGGCCGTCGCGCAACCCGCGGGCGCTGCTGGCTGGTGCGCTCGACGGCTGGGTGGAACTGCTGCGTCGCGGTGGCGCGCTCGGTCTGTCGTTCAACTCCCACGTCACACCGCGCACGGAGATCGTGACCCTGCTGGAACGCGCGGGACTGTCGGTGGTCTCGGGCCCCGGGTACGACGGGCTGTCCCACCGGGTCGACCAGGGCATCACCCGCGACGTGGTGGTGGCGCGCAAGCCCACCTGAAGCGGGGCGCCCTGCTCATGCTGGAACATGCACAGGGGCGCCCTCCTGGGACCGTGGCGGGCGGTACGCTGCGGCGCGTGTACACCGCGACCGCCGTGTTCGACGTGCTGCTGCCGGGGGATTCACGCTCGCTGAAGGCGAAGCGCGCGTACGTGCGACCGGTGGTAGCCGCGTTGCGCAAGTGCGACGTCGCGGTGGCCGAGGTGGGCGCGCTGGACCGCTACGGTCGCACCGAGATCGGGGTCGCGGCGGTGTCCGTCGACGCCCACCACGCCAGGGAGGTGCTGGAGCGCTGCGAGCGGCTGGTGGCCTCCCGCCCGGAACTGGAGCTGCTGGCGGTACGGCGACGACTGCATCACACCGATGACTGATGACCGGGGTGCAAGCCGGGATGCCGGCCGTCCGGCCGGTAGTGTCGAGCATGGGGGGAGCGTGGGAGGTGGTGACGATGAGCGACTCGACCCGGGTGCGCCGGCACGCCGAACGGGTGCGGGAGCTGGTGGCCCAGGTGGTGCGGACCCAGATCAAGGATCCGCGCCTCGGCATGATCACCATCACGGACGCCCGGATCACCGCCGACCTGCGGGACGCGACGGTCTTCTACACGGTCATGGGTGACGCGGCCGCCAAGGCGGACACGGCCGACGCCCTGGCCAGCGCCACCGGCCTGCTGCGCAGCACGGTCGGCAAGGCGCTGGGGTTGCGGCACGCGCCGTCACTGACCTTCGTGCTGGACGAGGTGCCGCAGCGGGCCAAGCAGATCGATGAGCTGCTCGACGCGGCTCGCAGCGCCGACGCCGAGGTGCAACGCCGGGCGGCGGGTGCGCGGTACGCCGGCGACCCGAACCCGTACCGTACGGAAGAGGACGATCAGGCGTCCGAGGAGGAGCAGCGATGACCGACCGGCTGTCACCGCAGGAGTGGTCCGCCGCGGTGGCCGCCGTGCGGGAGCTGCCCCGGGACGCCACGGTGCTGCTGGCGTGTCACGTCAACCCCGACGGTGACGCGATCGGCAGCATGCTCGGCGTGGGCCTGGGCCTGCGCGCGCTCGGGTTCCGCCACGTACAGGCCAGCTTCCCCGGCCCGCCGGAGGTGCCGGAACCGTTCACCAGCCTGCCCGGCCTGGACCTGCTGGTGCCGTCCTCGCGGGCGGTCGCGGCCCCGGACCTGATGATGAGCTTCGACGCGGCCAGCGCCTCGCGGCTCGGTGAGCTGGCCGACCGGGTCACCGCCGCGGGCACCACCGTGGTGCTGGACCACCATGCCTCCTACACCGGGTTCGGCAAGGTCCACCTGGTCGACCCGCAGGCGGCGGCGACCGCGGTGGTGGCCGAGGAGCTGCTCCACCGGCTCGGGGTGCGGCTCGACGCGCAGATCGCCGAGTGCCTCTATGTGGCCCTGGTCACCGACACCGGGTCGTTCAAGTTCGACATGACCACGCCGGAGGTGCACCAGCTGGCGGCCAAGCTGCTGGCGACCGGGCTGCAACCGTCGGAGATCACCCGCCGGGTCTTCGACACCCGCCCGTTCGGCGCGGTGCGCCTCTACGGTGAGGTGCTCAGCCGCACGCAGCTGGACCCGGACGCTGCCGGCGGGCAGGGGTTGGTGTGGACCTGGGCCACGCTGGACGATCTCGCTCGCCACGGCCAGCACCCGTACGTGCTGGAGCCGCTGATCGACTCGGTGCGCTGCACCGCCGAGGCGGAAGTGTCCTGCGTGCTCAAACAGGTGGCGGCCAGCGAGTGGTCGGTGTCCATGCGCAGCAAGGGCGCCAATGACGTGCGCGCGGTGGCGGTCGCGTTGGGCGGGGGCGGCCACCGGCTGGCCGCCGGCTTCACCGCCTACGGCGAGGTGGCCGATGTGGTGGCGGCGATCCGGGAGCAGCTCGACACTGACCGGTGACCGGCTGGGCAGGCCCCGGTCGCTCATCCGGATCGCTTATCCCGCTATCTGGGAATCTGGTGCGCCAAGTGGGACGCCCCCGTTAGCGTGGAGGGCGATGCGCGCCGTACTCATCCTTCGCCGCCGCAGCGGGACCCCACACCGGGCCGGCCCCCGCTGCGGAGTTCCGGCGCTGGCCTGAGACACCCGACGTACGGAAGGCAGGCGCGCCACGGCACACCGCCGCCGCCGACGCCGCCGCACGCGCCGCCAGCCGCCGACCGCGGAGACCCCGTCCGGCCCTGCGGTGACACCTGATCCACCAGACACATCTGGGTGGCGCACTCATCCCGACCGGAGCCTTGAGAGGACCTGGCCATGCGGAGCACAGCCCCGCCGAAGCCCACCGAGGATGCACGCGAGCAGGCTCGCCGCGCGCTGCAGACCTCGATGGACATCCGGCAGTAGGACGGTACGACGGCCGGGCACCCGCCGCGGGTGCCCGGCCGTCGTCATGAGCTGCGGCTCCGCCCCCGGCCGGTCACGCGCCCGGCCGTCTCGAACCGCGCGAAGATCGCCACCAGCGGGATCAGCACCAGCGCCGGCGCCAGCACCCACAGCGGACGTTGCAGCCACCACGCCGCGGTCGGCTCGGTCAGCAGCTCCACGTCCAGCGCCCGCAGCACCGCCAGCACCACCAGCAGCGCGGTCATGTGCCACAGGAACACCGTGAGGATCACCGCGTTGCCGGCCACCACCACCTTCCACACCCGACCGCGGCGCAGCCAGCGGGTGACCGGGGCGCGCACCAGCATGATCACCCCCAGCTGCAGCACCGCCACCACGGCGATGGTGACCGTGGTCGGCAGGATGTTGCTGCGCTCCTGCCCGACCGTGGTCACCATCGACCGCGGGTACGGCTCCAGCGAGGTCAGCACCGCCAGCACCGCGACCGCGGCCGCCACCAGTGCCACCGCGCCCCACCGACCGAGCCGGTCCAGCGTGCCGTCGCGGTAGAAATAGCCGAACTGGTGCACCAGCACCCACACCAGGGCGGTGTTCAGCCATGCCAGCGCCTCGACACCGCCGGCGAACCGGCCCACGTCGGCCAGGATCACCACCGCCGCGAGTGCTCCGAGGGTCAGCCAGCGGGCATGGGCGTGGGCGGTGGCGGTCAGCGGCGTCAGCAGCACCACCCACACGTACGCGGCGATGAACCACAGCGGAGTGAACAGGATGATCCCGTAGGTCAGGACCCCCGGGTACCCGGGAACCAGCAGCTGCATCAGCAGGTCGAAAGCGGCCCACGCCGCGAGGAACACCGCGATCGGGATCATCAGCCGGCGCACCCGCGCCGACACGTACCCGCGCAGCCCGTTGCCGTCGCGCTGGGCGGCCCACCAGGCCGCCGAGTTGGCGTAACCGCCGACGATGAAGAACACCGTCACGATCTGCAGCAGCCAGGTCGCCGCCCAGCCGCCGGGCACGGCGTGGATCGGGTTGGGCATCACCCACCGGTCGTCGGACCAGTACAGGATCGACAGCGCCCAGTGCCAGATCACCACGACGCTGATGGCCAGCACCCGCAGCAGGTCGACGTAGCGGTCGCGGTGCTCCGGCGTACGCGCCACCACCGTGTCGAGCTGGCGGTTCACACCCTGCAGTGCCTGCCGCACCCCCACCCGTACCGACACCTCCTCCGGCCGGCGCACGCCCCGTGTGTGCCAATCTATTCCACGGCGCGGCTACCTCATAAGGAGCAGGCATTGGACGGGCTGGTGATCGTCGACAAGCCGGGCGGGATGACCTCGCACGACGTGGTGGCACGGGTGCGGCGGCTGGCGCGCACCCGGCGCGTCGGCCACGGCGGCACGCTGGACCCCATGGCCACCGGGGTGCTGGTGGTGGCCGTGGGGCGGGCGACCCGGCTGTTGACCTACGTGACCGGCACCGACAAGGGCTACACCGCCACCATCCGCCTCGGTCAGCGCACGGTCACCGACGACGCCGACGGGGATCTCGAGGCGTCCGTCCCGGCCGGGCACGTCACCGACGAGGCGATCCGGGCGGGCCTGGCTGCGCAGACCGGCGAGATCGACCAGGTGCCGAGCGCTGTCAGCGCGGTGAAGGTGGCCGGGCAGCGCGCGTACCGGCGGGTGCGCGCGGGTGAACAGGTGGCGCTGGCGCCCCGCCGGGTGACGGTGTCCCGCCTGGACTTACGCGCGGTACGCCGCCCCGCGCCGGACCTGGTCGACGTGGAGGTGGAGCTGACCTGCTCGGCCGGCACGTACGTCCGCGCCATCGCCCGGGACCTGGGGGAGGGGCTCGGCGTCGGCGGGCACCTGACCGCGCTGCGGCGCACCTTCGTGGGCGGGTTCACGCTGGCCGAGGCGCACCCGCTGGAGGATCTGGAACGGTGGGCGCCGCAGGTGGTCACGCTGCCGCTGGCCGCGGCGGCCCGCCGCACGTTCCCGCACCGGGAGGCCACCGCGGAGCAGGCCCGGCTCCTGTCGCACGGCGGCCGGCTGCCACCGGCCGGCATCGACGGACCGTACGCGGTGTTCGCCCCCGACGGCGCCGTGGTGGCGATCGTGACCGAACGCGACGGCGCCGCCCGCCCGGACGTGGTCCTCGCCCCCGGCGGGTGAGATCACCGGGTCGGTCATACTTGCCGGTATGCGGCGCTGGCGAGGGTACGACGCGGTCCCGAGCGACTGGGGACGTTCGGTGGTCACGATCGGGGTGTTCGACGGGGTGCACCGCGGGCACCAGGAGATCATCGGCCGGGCCGTCAAGCGCGCCCGCGACCTGGGGCTGCAGTCGGCGGTGGTGACCTTCGACCCGCACCCGTCCGAGGTGGTGCGCCCCGGTTCCCACCCGGCGGTGCTGACC
>SLSW01000369.1 GCA_007130245.1 Micromonosporaceae bacterium | reverse complement strand
TCGTGATCGCGCACGTGTTCCCGAACTCGCTGGCGCCGGTCATCGTGCAGGCCACGCTCACCCTGGCGGTGGCGATCATCGACGCGGCGGCGCTGTCGTTCCTCGGCCTGGGCAACCCGGACACCGCGGTGCCGGAGTGGGGGGTCATGCTGGCCCAGGCGCAGCGCCAGATCTTCACCCGACCCACCCTGGCGGTGTATCCGGCGTTGGCGATCATCATCGTGGCGCTCGGCTTCACCCTGCTGGGTGAGGCGATGCGTGAGGCCCTCGACCCGAAGCTGCGAAAGTGACGACCCATGGCGCTGCTTGACGTGAGCAACCTGTCGGTGACCTTCCGCCGGCGGGGACAGCGGGATGTGCACGCGGTGGACGGCGTGTCGTTCACCGTGGACTCCGGGCAGGTGGTCGGGCTGGTCGGCGAGTCCGGCTGCGGCAAGAGCGTGACCGCACTGGCGGTGACCGGGCTGCTGCCGGAGCGCGGTGTCGAGGTCGGCGGCCTGGCAGCCTTCGACGGTGTCGACCTGCTCACCATGGACCCGCGCCAGCGGCGGGACCTGCGCGGCCGCGACATCGCGATGGTGTTCCAGGACCCGATCTCGTCGCTGAACCCGGTGGTGCCGATCGGCATCCAGGTCACCGAGGTGTTGCAGCGGCACCGGGCCATGGACAAGAAGGCGTCCCGTCGGGAGGCGGTGGGACTGCTGGAACGCGTCGGCATTCCGGACCCCACCCGGCGCCTGAAGGACTACCCGCACCAGCTGTCCGGTGGGATGCGCCAGCGGGCGATGATCGCCATGGCGGTCGCCTGCCAGCCCCGGCTGCTGATCGCCGACGAACCGACCACCGCGCTGGACGTGACCATCCAGGCGCAGATCCTGCGACTGCTCACGGACCTGGTCAAGGAGCTGGACACCGCCCTCATCATGATCACCCACGACCTGGGCGTGGTGGCGGGGATGTGCGACACCATCAACGTGCTCTACGCCGGCCGGGTGGTGGAGACCGCGGCACGCTACCCGCTGTTCGCCGAGCCCCGTCACCCGTACACCGTCGGCCTGCTCGGGTCGATCCCGCGGCTGGACGGCGTGCGCGGCGAGCCGCTGAACCCGATCCCCGGCTCGGTTCGTGACGTGCTGCCGTGGGACGAGGGCTGCGCCTACGCGCCGCGATGCCCCCGACGCATCGAACAGTGCCTGGACGGGTCGCCGGAGCTGACTCTGACCCCTGACGGGCGGGCGTACCGCTGTGTGAACCCGGACCTCAGCGGCGGTCCGCAGCGCGAGACCGTGAAGGTGGAGACGCCATGAGTCAGCAACAGGTCGCGGTGCCCACTCCCCGGCAGGGCGAGGGCGGGGTGCTGATGGAGGTCGAGGGACTCAAAGTCCACTTCCCGATCTACCGAGGGATCATCTTCGACCGGGTGGTCGGGCATGTGCGCGCGGTCGACGGCGTGGACCTCACGGTCCGGCGGGGCGAGACGTACGGCCTGGTGGGCGAGTCCGGGTGCGGCAAGTCCACGCTGGGCCGGGCGCTGTTGCGGCTGAACCCGGTCACGGAGGGGTCGGTCCGTTTCGACGGTGTCGAACTCGCCGGCCTGAAGGGTGAGCCGCTGCGGGCGATGCGCAAGCGCATGCAGATGATCTTCCAGGACCCGATGGCGAGCCTGGACCCCCGCCAGAACGTGGAGTCGATCCTCACCGAGGGCCTGATCGCCCACGGCATCGGCCGCACCCGCGCGGAGCGGCGCGAGAAGATCATCGACACGCTGGACGCGGTGGGCCTGCCCCGGTGGTCGCTGTCGCGTTACCCGCACGAGTTCTCCGGCGGCCAGCGCCAGCGCATCGGCATCGCGCGGGCGCTGGTGCTGGGTCCGGACCTGATCATCGCGGACGAACCGGTGTCGGCCCTGGACGTCTCCATCCAGGCCCAGGTGATCAACCTGCTGGAGCAGCTGCAGGATTCGCTCGGCCTGACGTACATCGTGATCGCGCACGACCTGGCGGTGGTGCGACACATCTCCGACACGATCGGGGTGATGTATCTCGGCACGCTGGTCGAGGAGGCACCGTCAGACTCGCTGTACGCCGAGCCACTGCACCCGTACACCCGGTCGCTGATGTCCGCGGTGCCGGTGCCGGATCCGGTGGTGGAGGACAGCCGGGAGCAGATCCTGCTCGTGGGCGACCTGCCGTCGCCGTCGAACCCGCCGCCCGGCTGCCGGTTCCACACCCGGTGCCCGTGGAAGCAGCCGACCCGGTGCGACACCGAACGACCACCGCTGGTGGAGGCGCGGCCCGGGCACAAGGTGGCGTGCCACTGGGTGGAGGAGATCGCCCGGGGTCAGATCGACCGCAAAGTGATCTCGCCGACCACGGTGCAGCAGGACAACGGCACCGCACCCGCGGCGGGATGACGAGCGCGGGGACGATCCCCGCGGTGCACGCGCGGGTGCTCAGCCCAGTGGGCGGTCCAGCAGCCCGACCGCGATGCGGTGCACCGCCTCGAGGTCGGCCGGGTCGGCCAGCACCGCGCGGCCGCCGGTGACCACATACCACTCATCGGCGCCGCGGTACTGCACCCAGAGCGTGACCTGGTTATCCGCACCGCGTCCGGTCCACAATGTCAGCTCTCCGGTGATCACACCGACCTCGTCGGTCATGACCCCGCCCGGACCCGCGGTGATGTCGGTGGCGCGATGTTCGATCATGGCGTCCCAGCCTAGTCGCAGGTGCCCAGCATGTCGGACAGCGCGTCCTTCTCCGCGCTCGTCACCCACAGCTGCCAGTGGTGTTTGACCACCACCCAGTCGTGGGCGTACTGGCACCAGTAACCGCGCTCGGATGGTTTCCAGTCGGACGGGTCCTGGTCGCCCTTGGCGCGGTTGGAGGTCGCGGACACCGCGATGAGCTGCGGTGTGTCCAGATCGTTGGCGAAATCGGCGCGCCGGTCGTCGTCCCAGTCGTTCGCCCCGGTGCGCCACGCGTTCGCCAGCGGCACCAGGTGGTCGATGTCGATCTCACCCGGATCGTCGGTGGTGAACCCGTCGAACGGGCTGTACCAGGTGCCGGAGACCACCCGGCAGTCGTCGTCGACCTCGACGTCCTCGCCGTCGCGGGCCAGCACCGTCTGCCGGGCGTCGCAACCGTCCACGGTGCGCCAGTGCGAGAACCGGTCCCGGCTGTATCCCGACATGTCCGCCCACTCGCCGACCTCGAGTTCGGCGAGCAGCGTCCGGGCCTCGTCAGCGTCGACATCCCCGCTGCTGCCGCCCGGCGCGGAACCGTCCGGATCGGCCAGCCCGATGTCGGTCTCGTCCGGCAGCAGATCCCGGAGTCCGTCGAGTCCGGCCGACGCACCCACACCGAACGCCACCACCGCGACCGCCGCGACGAGCACCAGTTGCCGGCGCCGCCGACGCCACTTGGCCGGTGTGCCACGCTTACGGGACGAGGAGCGGCTACGCGGCGAAGACCTGCGGTTACGCGACGCGGAACCGCGCTTGCGGGGGCGTCTGGACACGACGACACCTTAGCCGGCCGGGGGCCCCGCAGCACCGACAGCACCGGTTGCCCTTACAGATCCTGCACGGCCCGGAGCGCATTGGAGACCTGTTCCATAGTGTCGTGCTCCGCCGCGGCGACCTGCTCTACGAGTCGGCTGCGCATCGCGGGCTCGACGCTGAGCGCACGCGCCCAGCCGTGCTCGCCGACGCGGACCGCGAGCAGACTGTCCGGGTCGGTGTCGACCACGTGAAGTGTGAGCACGACAGGCAGCCGGTCGTCGGCGTTGATGGCGTCCGCCGAGACGATCAGCCGGAGGGTGGATTGGCCGGGGCGGGCGGCCACCGGCTGGTAGCGCCAGATCTCACCGCGCCTCACGCGGCACCGGCAGCGTGGCGCTCGGCCTCGGCGGTCTCGGCGTAGCCGGGGTTGGCAACGAACCAGGCGGCCTCGGCCTGGACGGCCTCGGCGAGTTGCCGGTCGCGGACGATCCGCTCGACCAGCGCTGACACGTTGCCGTCGGTCTCCTGCTGGGCACGCTGGTCCAGGTAGCGGGCTGTGGAAGCCTCCACGCTGAGGGAGAGACGCTCTTTCATACCGGTAATGCTACGCCGCGTCACACGAGATCGCCTACTGCTGCCGGGCGGACCGGCCCTCGGGACCGCGGGGACGTGGGTCGGCGAGTCGCTGCACGTCGGTGTAGCTCGGCAGGTCGCCGGCGACCGTCCCGCCGTCACGGATCCGCTCGGCGGCGCTGACGGCAGCGTGTATCGCGGCCCGGAACAGCAGCGAGCCGGTGCTGACCCGGCGCACCCCGAGCGCCGCCAGGTCGTCCACAGTGTGGTGACCGGGTGCGTAGAGCACGTTGACGGGCACGTCGACCGCGGCCACCACGGCCGCGATGCCCGCCGGGTCGGTCAGCCCAGGCACGAACACCCCGTCCGCGCCCGCCGCGGCGTAACGCTCGACCCGGCGCAGCGTGTCCGGCAACGAGGGCGGATGCCCGGCCAGCCAGTGGGTGTCGGTGCGGGCGTTCAGGAACAGCTGCGGCACCCGCTGTTTGACCGCCCGGATCAGGTCACACTGCTGGTCCGGTGGGGCCAGCCCGGCGCCGGGACGGGCGTCCTCCAGGTTGACCCCGACCGCTCCCATCGCGTCCAGCTCCGCGGCCAGCGCCGCCACGTCGTCCGGCCGGTCGCTGAAGCCGGCCTCGACGTCCACGGTGACCAGCACCGGTAGCCGGACGAGCCGCCGCGCCACCGCGAGCGTCTCGGCGCGGGTCCGCCCGGCGGCGTCGGGCACGCCGGCCGCAGCGGCCACTCCCAGGCTGGTGGTCCCGATCGCGGTGAAACCGGCCTGCGCCAGCGCGGCCGCGGAGGCGGCGTCCCAGGCGTTGGGGAGCAGCAGCGGTGGGCCGTCGTGATGGAGCGTACGGAAGGCCGCGGCCGCCTGCGCGCTCATCGGATCCGCACCATCAGGCTCGCCGGCACCCGCAGGTTCGCCGCCGCCCCGTACCGCACGGTGTCGACCTCGAGCCGGCGGGTCCGCAGCACGTCCACGATTCCGCCGGCCAGCGCCCGCGCGTGCGCGGCACCGGGGCAGGACCGTGGCCCGGCGCCGAAGGTGACGTGCCGGTCGGCGCCCGCCCGGCCCGGGTCGAACCGTCCCGGGTGGTCGAAGACCGCCCCGTCCCGGTTGGCTGCGGCCAGGTCGACCTCGACCTCCGTGCCGGCGGCGAGATCCAGGTGGCCGCACCGCACCGGTCCGGTGGCGCGCCGCCGGGTCAGGCGTACGGGCGGGTCGTAGCGCAACGTCTCGGCGAGCACCGCCGGGGTGGAGGCGGCCGACGGCTGATGCCCCAGCGCCAGCACCGCGTGGGCGACCAGCCCCGCGGTGGCCTCCGCGGCCTGCATGAGCAGCCCGATCCGGGCGGCGGTGCGCTCGTCGGCGACGCCGCCCGCGGCGCGTATCAGCGCAGCTACCGCCTCGTCGGCGACCGGGGTGATCTCCGACCGGGGGTGGTAGGCGGGTGCCGCCGCGAGCACCGCGCCGGTCACGTCGCCGGGCATGCCGAGCGCCCGGGCCAGGAGTTGCGCCGGCACCGGCAACGCGATCCGGGACATCAGGTCGAGCGGCCGGTCGCCCGCGCCGGCCAGGATCTCGCCGGCCCGCGCGCCGGCACCGCGACCGAGGGTGGCGGCGTCGATGTCGGCGAGCGCGTCGGTAGCCAGCCGCCGCCGCCGACGGTGCGCCCGGCCGGTGCTGAAACGGGCCACGGTGGCGCGCAGCCACCGCATGCCACCGGTGTCGTCCGCCGGTGCCGCCGGCGGGACCTCGAGGTGCGGGCTGGACAGGGCCGCCCGCACCCCGGCATGGGTAGTGATCCGCATACCGTGGACGCTAGCGGCGGGACACTTCGGTGCGGGTCGAACGGTCACCGGCGACAATGACACCTGTGACCACCACCGGACCACGGCCGCGCAGCGCCGCGCTGGCCGACCTGGCCGGGCTGCTCGCGGACCGCACCCGCGCGGCGTTCTGCCTGGCGTTGCTCGACGGTCGGGCATGGACCGCCGGCGAGCTGGCCCGGCACGCCGGGGTCAGCCCGCCGACCGCCACCGCACACCTGGACCGACTGGTCGAGCGCGGCCTGCTGGTGCAGCACCGACAGGGCCGGCACCGGTATCTGCGCCTGGCCGACCACCGGACGGCGGAGTTGCTGGAGGACCTGGTCGCGGCGGCGGGTCCGGTCACCGAGTCGCGCAGCGGCCTGCGGGCGGTCACCGCCTCCGCGGCCCTGGCGCGGGCGCGCACCTGCTACGACCATGTGGCCGGACGGCTCGGCGTGGCGATCACCGACGCGATGACCCGGTCCGGCCTGCTGGACCAGGCCGGCGGCGTCGCTCTGACCGATGCCGGACGGCAATGGCTGGCCGGACCGGTCGGCGTCGACCCCGCCGGGCTGCGCAGCACCCGCCGGCCGCTGGTGCGGCTGTGCCTGGACTGGACCGAACGGCGCCCGCATCTCGGCGGGTCGGTCGGCGCGGCGATCTGCCGGTGCCTGCTGGAACGCGGATGGGTGCGGCGGATCGGGTCCGGTCGGGCGGTGCGGGTGACGCCGTCCGGGCGGGCCGCGCTGGCCGAGTTGCTCGACCTGCCCGACGTCGAGGGCTGATCGCGCGCCGGCGCCCCGGTGCGGCCTCACGGCCGCGCGTGCCACGGCTCGACCTGCCCGACCACGTGCGGGTCGAGAGCAGAGTCGTCGATGGCGGCCAGGGCACCGGCGGAGATCTCAGCGTCGGTCAGCCAGCGCGAGCGCCCGCTTTCGACCACGAATCCCAGCACCACCCGCTGGTAGCGCACCCGGTCCTGCGCCAGCAGCGCGCCACTGCCCAGCGTGGACGGATGACGCCCGCCGGCGCTGCCGAGCACGTGCACCACCCGCCCACCGTCGACGACAACCGCTGCGGTGGCCGTCAGCGCATCCGGAGCGGTGCCGCGGATCCAGCACAGCGCCAGCCGCACCGGGCCGGCGCGCGCGATCGCGTCCTTCACGGCGGTGTCGAACGCGGTCGCGTCGCGGTAGTCGACGGGCGCCGGCCACAGGTGGGGCGTGCCGGCGATCGCGGCGTCGAGCTTGCGGCGGGCGCGGGCCACCATGGTGACCTGCCATCCCCGCTCGGCCAGGCCGCGGCAGGCACCAGCGAGCATCCCGCTGGTGCCCACCGCCAGTGCGTGCGGGCGTGCCGTCATGCGCCGTCCCTCCGGGTGTGTCCGCGCGTGCGGCCGCCAGCCTCACACCTCGACCCGGCGTGAGGTCAAGCCCGCCGCTACGTCATCCGCGCACGGCGCGAGCCCGGTTGATGGCGCTGGCCACCGCGTCCAGCGACGCGGTGACGATGTTGGCGTCGATGCCCACACCCCACACCGTACGACCGCCCACCTCGCACTCCACGTACGCCGCGGCCCGGGCGTCACCGCCAGACGACAGCGCGTGTTCGACGAAGTCCAGCACCCGCACGCCGATCCCGATGCCGTCCAGCGCCTGGATGAACGCGTCGATCGGGCCGTTGCCGATGCCGGCCACCTCGCGGCGTGCGTTGTCCACGTCGAGCGCGGCGGCCAGGTCGACCTTGCCGTTGACGATGGAGCTGGTCTCGTAGCCGGTCACCATCACCCGCGCGAACTCCTGGTGGGTCACCAGGTACTCGCGGGCGAAGATGTCCCACAGCTGCGACGCGCTGACCTCGCCGCCGGAGGCGTCGGTGTGCTGCTGGACCACGCCGGACAGCTCGATCTGCAGCCGCCGCGGCAGGTCCAGCTGGTGCTCCTCGCGCATGAGGTACGCGACCCCGCCCTTGCCGGACTGGGAGTTGACCCGGATCACCGCCTCGTAGGTGCGTCCCACGTCGTGCGGGTCGATCGGCAGGTAGGGCACGCCCCACTCGTACTCCTCCAACGGCACTCCGGCGGCCCTGGCGTCGCGCGCCAGCGCCTCCAGCCCCTTCTTGATGGCGTCCTGGTGGGAGCCGGAGAAGGAGGTGTAGACCAGGTCGCCGGCGTACGGCGCCCGCTCGGGCACCGGCAGCTGGTTGCAGTACTCGACGGTACGCCGGATGTCGTCCAGGTCCGAGAAGTCGATCTGCGGGTCGACGCCCTGGGCGAACATGTTCAGCCCGAGCGTGACCAGGTCGACGTTGCCGGTGCGCTCGCCGTTGCCGAACAGGCAGCCCTCCACCCGGCCGGCGCCGGCCATCAGGCCCAGCTCGGCGGCGGCCACGCCGGTGCCGCGGTCGTTGTGCGGGTGCAGGCTCAGCACCAGCGAGTCGCGCCGGGGAAGGTGCCGGTGCATCCACTCGATGGAGTCGGCGTAGACGTTCGGCGTGGCCATCTCCACGGTGGCCGGCAGGTTGACGATCAGCGGCCGGTCCGGGGTCGGGTCGATGACCTCGACGACGGCCGATACCACCTCCCGCGCGTACTCCAGCTCGGTGCCGGTGTACGACTCCGGGGAGTACTCGTAGAAGATCTCGGTGTCCGGGGTGTGGATCTCGGCGTACTTGCGGCACATCCGCGCGCCGTCGGTGGCGATGGCGGTGATGCCGGCGCGGTCCAGTCCGAACACCACCCGGCGCTGCAGCACCGAGGTGGAGTTGTAGAAGTGCACGATGGCGCGCTTGGCGCCGCGCAGCGACGCGAAGGTCCGGTCGATCAGGTGCTCGCGGCTCTGGGTGAGCACCTGGATGGTGACGTCGTCGGGGATCAGGTCCTGCTCGATGAGCTCACGCACGAACTCGAAGTCGGTCTGGCTGGCCGACGGGAAGCCGACCTCGATCTCCTTGTAACCCATGCGCACCAGCAGCTGGAACATCCGCCGCTTGCGCTCGGGGGACATGGGGTCGATCAGGGCCTGGTTGCCGTCGCGCAGGTCGACCGCGCACCAGCGCGGGGCGGTCTCGATCCGTCGCTGCGGCCAGGTGCGGTCGGGCAGGTCCACCGGCAGCATCGATTGGTAGGGCCGGTAGCGGTGGTACGGCATTCCGCTGGGCCGCTGCCGGGGGATTGGGTCGGTGCCGGCGGGAGTCGGCACCACAGGGGAGTTATGCGATATGACAGACATGTGATGGTGCTCCACGGGTCATGCGGCGTACGGGGGACTGGGGGTGGCCGCGGGGACGACGCTGTCCGCAGCGGGGTCGAACGGGTCGACCGGCAACTAGGCGGTATACGCGCTGCGACACCGCGGCGAGGTGCCGGCCGGTGGGGCCTCGCCGCGGCAGCGAAGAAGCAGCGCCTGCCACATGACGGCACCCAGCGTACGACACCGTCAGCGGTACAGAAGCTGTTGCCCGCTATGTGGGAGGCGTGGACGTGGGGTAGTTCACACGATGGTGCCGCCGACGTCGGAACGCCGGGTCTCAGGTGAGCAGCAGGCGCGCGGCCGGCTGGCGCTCCCGCGTGGCCTCGTCGCGGCGGCGCAGGTCGTCCGGCAGCGTGGCCGGGTCGCCGGGTCGGCCGAGCGCGATCACCACCGTGGCGCGCACGTCGGCGGGCAGGTTCAGTTCGCTGTGCAGGGCGTCCGCGTCGAAACCGCCCATCTGGTGCGCGATCAGCCCGAGCGCGCCCGCCTGCACCACCAGGTGCGCCACCGCCTGGCCGAGGTCGTAGGCGGCGTGCGGCAGCGGCCGGTCGCCGTCGCTGGTCAGATGGGCGCCGAGCAGCAGCAGCGGCGCACGGGCGGCCCAGCGCCGGTTGCCCGGCGCGAGCGATTCGAAGATCCGTTTGTGGGTGTCGTCGCCGCGACGGCCCACCGCGAACCGCCAGGGCTGGCTGTTACGGCTCGACGGCGCCCAGCGCGCCGCTTCCAGCAGCACCGCCAGCTCCTGCGAGGTCACCTCCGCGTACGGATCGAACGCGCGGGTGCTGCGGCCCTCCGCCAGCAGCGGGTGCAGCGTCAGCATGCGGGCAATGATGCCAGGTACGCGTAGGATGCCGGGCCGGTACTCTGATGGGCGCGTGCGCGGTAGCGGGAGGGAGGTCGCCGTGGCGCTGGTAGTGCAGAAGTACGGCGGATCCTCGCTGACGGACGCGGAGCGCATCAAGCGGGTCGCCGAGCGGGTGGTGGCTCGTCGCAAGGCCGGTGACGACATCGTGGTGGTGGTCTCGGCCATGGGCGACACCACCGACGAGTTGCGTGATCTGGCCAGCGAGGTCAGCCCGGTGCCGCCCGGGCGGGAGCTGGACATGCTGCTGACCGCCGGTGAGCGGATCTCGATGGCGCTGGTGGCGATGGCGATCCACAACCTCGGGTACGAGGCCCGGTCGTACACCGGCAGCCAGGCCGGCGTGATCACCACCGCCGCCCACGGTAGGGCGCGGATCATCGACGTCACCCCCGGCCGGCTGCGAAGCGCCCTGGACGAGGGCGCGATCGTGATCGTCGCGGGTTTCCAGGGCGTGTCGCAGACCACCAAGGACATCACCACGCTGGGCCGCGGCGCCTCCGACACCACCGCGGTGGCGCTGGCGGCGGCGCTGCGCGCGGACGTGTGCGAGATCTACACCGACGTGGACGGCGTCTACACCGCGGACCCGCGCATCGTCGACAACGCGGCGCACATCGCCCAGGTGACGTACGAGGAGATGCTGGAACTCGCCGCGTGCGGCGCCAAGGTGCTGCACCTGCGCAGCGTGGAGTACGCTCGACGATCGTCGATCCCGATCCGCGTGCGCTCGTCGTACTCGACCAGGCCCGGGACGCTGGTCACCGGCTCGATGGAGGACCTTTCGGTGGAACAGGCAATGATCACCGGCGTGCAACACGACCGCAGCGAAGCGAAGATCACCGTCGTGGGGGTGCCGGACGAGCCGGGGGCGGCGGCGCGCATATTCACCTCGGTCGCCGACGCCGACCTGGACCTCGACATGATCGTGCAGAACGTGTCCACGATGACCACCGACGGCGACGGCGGCGGCCGCTACACCGACATCTCGTTCACCCTGCCGCAGACCGACGGGCCGGCGGCGATGACCGCGCTGGCGAAGGTGCAGGAGAAGGTCGGGTTCCGCGACCTGCTCTACGACGACCACGTGGGCAAGGTGTCGCTGATCGGGGCGGGCATGCGCTCGCACCCCGGGGTGGCGGCCAAGTTCTTCGCCGCGTTGGGTGACGCCGGCGTGAACATCGAGATGATCTCCACCTCGGAGATCCGGGTCTCGGTGGTGTGCCGCGACACCGACCTGGACACGGCGGTGCGCGCCGTGCACGAAGCCTTCGAGCTGAACGGCACCGATGCGGCGGTCGTCTACGCCGGGACCGGGAGGTAGCGATGAGTCAGAAGCTCCCCACCCTCGCGGTGGTCGGCGCCACCGGCGCGGTCGGCACCGTGATGTGCGAGCTGCTGTCGTCCCGCAAGAACGTCTGGGGCGAGATCCGGCTGGTGGCCTCCCCGCGGTCGGCCGGGCGCACCATCGTGGTGCGCGGCGAGGAGCTGACGGTGCAGGCGCTGGGGCCGGAGGTCTTCGACGGCGTCGACGTGGCCATGTTCGACGTGCCGGACGAGGTCTCGGCGGAGTGGGCGCCGGTGGCCGCCGCGCACGGCGCGGTGGCCGTGGACAACTCGGGTGCCTTCCGGATGGACCCGGACGTGCCGCTGGTGGTGCCGGAGATCAACCCGGAGCAGGTGCGCAACCGGCCCAAGGGCGTCATCGCCAACGCCAACTGCACCACCCTGACCATGATCGTGGCGGTGGCGCCGCTGCACCGCGAGTACGGGCTGCGGGAGCTGGTCCTGGCGTCGTACCAGGCGGTCTCCGGGGCCGGGCAGGACGGCATCGACGTGCTGCACGACCAGTTCACCAAGATCGCCGGTGACCGCGCGCTCGGCTCGCGGCCGGGCAACGTCCGCCAGGCGGTCGGCGAGGACCTCGGGCCGTTCCCGGCGCCGATGGCGTTCAACGTGGTGCCGTGGGCCGGCTCGCTGCGCGACGGCGGCTGGTCCTCGGAAGAGGTCAAGATGCGCAACGAGTCCCGCAAGATCCTGGGGCTGCCGGACCTGAAGGTGTCGGCGACCTGCGTACGGGTGCCGGTGGTGACCGGGCACTCGGTGGCGGTGCACGCGGTGTTCGGCAGCGAGGTCGACGCGGAGGCCGCGCGCGAGCTGCTGCGGCACGCGCCGGGCGTGATCCTGGTCGACGACCCGGCGGCCGGCGAGTTCCCGATGCCGATCGACGCGGTGGGCACCGACCCGACCTGGGTGGGGCGCGTCCGGCGCGCCATGGACGACCCGCGGGCGCTGGAGCTGTTCGTCACCGGCGACAACCTGCGCAAGGGTGCGGCGTTGAACACCGCCCAGATCGCCGAGCTGCTGGTGCCCGAACTGGCCGCGGCGTAGTACTCAGCTCTCCGGTGGCTGCGGCGGCGCCGGCGGCTCCTCGTGCCGCTGTTGTTTGCCCTGCTCCTTCTCCCACCGCGTCAGCTGCTGGTTCAGCGCTTTCATGATCTCGAAGATCTGCTCCGGACGGATCCGCACCCGGGCCACCATGCGCGCGGGAACGTTGACCACCTTCTGCCCTTCCACCTCCATCACCTGCGGTGGGTTGGTGTGGACGGAGAAATCAAGGACAAACAGGTGCGGCTGATGCCAGACGCTGACGAAGTCGGCGTACACTCCCGCCTCCACCTCCGGAGTGGTGGACAGGCTCAGGCGGCGCGGCATCTGCGGCTTGTTCGGTTCGCTCATAGCCCGTCAGGCTACGCCGACTCCAGCCGTCCACGCAGGTGGCTCACCACCGTCAGCGGCCCGCGAGTGCGGCCAGCCCCACGATCCACCCGGCGAACAGGCCGTATGCCGCACCCACTCCCGCGGTGCCCATCGCGTCCAGAAGGGAGGGATCGGTGTCGGCGTCGAACGCCCACGCCGGCCAGGCGAGCAGTGCGCGACGTGTGAACCGCCGGCGGCCGGGGTACGGGAGTGTGTGACGGCCGGGAGGATGGCGGATGACCGGTAAGCGGAAGTCGGCGGTGAAGCAGAGCCGGGCGCTCGGGATCCCCCTGACGCCGAAGGCCGCCCGGGTCATGGACCGGCGGCCGGGGCAACGCCCGGGACAGCACGGCCGGGCGCGGGTGCGGATGAGCGACTACCGGGCCCGGCTGCTGGAGAAACAGCGGCTGCGTGCCCAGTACGGTGTGGACGAGCGCCAGTTGCGGGCGGTGGCGGCGCGCGCGGCGCGGCGTCCGGGCCGCACCGGCGACGTGCTGCTGGCCGACCTGGAGACCCGCCTGGACGCGCTGGTGCTGCGCGCCGGGTTCGCGCGCACGGTCCGCCAGGCCCGCCAGACGGTCAGCCACGGCCATGTGCGGGTGGACGGCGGTAAGGTCGACCGCCCGTCGTACCGGGTCCGCCCGGGGCAGGTCATCGAGATCGCTGAGCGCAGCCGCGCCGCCGCACCGTTCCAGGCGGCCGCGGCCGGCGCATACGTCGAAGGTCACCCGCCCTACCTGGAAGTGGACCAGGAGCGGTTGCGCGCCCGACTGGAAAGGCCGCCGCGCCGCGATGAGATCCCGGTAGTCTGTGACGAGACGAAGGTCGTCGAGTTCTACGCGCGTTGACCGCGCCGGGGGGTGGCGACTGTGTTCACTGACACCGCGGTGTCCATCGACACGCCGCAAGTGAGTCTGGATGCCGACCTGGCGGTGCCGGACGGCGCCCGTGGGGTGGTGCTGTTCGCGCACGGTTCCGGCAGTTCCCGGCACAGCCCGCGCAACCGCATGGTCGCCGAGCACCTGCACGACTACGGGTTCGCCACCGTGCTGGCCGACCTGCTGACCCCGGGCGAGGAGCGCGTCGACGCGGAGACGGCGGCGCTGCGCTTCGACATCGGCCTGCTTTCCGGCCGGATGATCGCCCTCATCGACTGGGCGCTGACCGCCGAGCCGGTGCGCGACCAGCCGATCGGGTTGTTCGGCGCCAGCACCGGCGCGGCCGCTGCCCTGGTCGCCGCCGCGGAGCGCCCGGAGCACGTGCGCGCCGTGGTCTCCCGCGGCGGGCGCCCGGACCTGGCCGGTGACGCGTTGCGGGATGTGCGCGCGGCCATCCTGCTCATCGTGGGGGAACGGGACCGGCAGGTGATCGAGCTCAACGAGCAGGCCGGCACCATCCTCACGGCCCCCCACCGCACCCACATCGTGCCCGGCGCCACCCACCTGTTCGAGGAGCCGGGTGCGCTGCTGGAGGTGGCCGATCGCGCGGCGCAATGGTTCACGACCTACCTGAGCCGGCACCCGGAGAGCTGACGCCGGGCTGGCCGGCCACCGCCGCCGGCCTGGTGGACGTGCAGCGCCGGCTCGCTGCCGCCGACCCGCCACCGTGGCGGCCGCCGGACGAGTCCGCCGTGGGCGGCTGTTTCGCCTGTACGCCCCGCGGGCAGGCCGGTCGCGGCGGCGCCGGAGATCCGGTGTGGGCGGGCGCGGCCACCTTCCGGCGGCGGCGGTGCGTCGCACGCGCCACCGCCGTCGGCACCGCGGCCGGTGGGTACGAGGCGGGCCTGCTGGCGCTGCGGGTGGGCGCACCGCTGGCGGCCGCGGTCCGGGACCTGCCCGAGGTCCCGGATGTGCTGCTGGTTGATGCCACCGGCCGGGACCATCCGCGCCGGGCGGGGCTGGCGGTGCACCTCGGTGCCGTGCTGGCCCTGCCGACGGTAGGCGTCACCCACCGCACGCTGCTGGCCACCGGCGAGTGGCCGCCGGACGATCCCGGCGCGACCAGCCCGTTGTGGCTGGACGGGCAGCGGGTCGGTCACTGGTTGCGCACCCGGGCCGGCCGCCGGCCGGTGGCGGTGCACGCCGGCTGGCGTACCGACCCGGACACCGCGGTGGCCGTGGTGCGGGCGGTCGCGCGTCACCGCACCCCGGCCCCGCTGCGGGAGGCGCGCCGGCTGGCACGGCTGCGGCGGGCCGGCCGGGAGCCGGTCACGTGGCCGCAGGTAGGTCGTACGGCACTCCGGTGAGCTGTTCGGAGAGCTCCCACAACTGCCGGGCGGTGTCCAGGGCCGTGGCGGCCGGCGCGGGCCGCACCGGGTGCGGGTGTCCCCGCAGCTCCCACCACCCCTCGGGTGCGAGGAACCGCCCGCCCTCGACGTCCGGGTCGGTGGCCGCACGCACCTGCGCCAGCGCGCCGGAGGTGGCGTCCTGGGCGATAAGCCGGTTGCCCGCCCGCAGCATCAGCCTGAGCACACCGGCGGTGTGGCTGGTCTGCAGGCCGGTGGCCACGTAGCCAGGGTTGGTCACCAGGCTGCGGACCGGGCTGCCGGCCGCGCGCAGCCGCCGGTCCAGCTCGAGTCCGAACAGCACGTTGGCGAGCTTGGACTGGCCGTAGGCCGCGAACCGGGAGTACCGGCGCGCGTGGGTGAGGTCGTCGAACCGGATGCGCGCCGCCCGGTGCATGAGCGAACTGACCGTGACCACCCGCGGGTCCTTCCGGTGGGCCAGGATGTCCAGCAGCAGGCCGGTGAGCGCGAAGTGGCCGAGATGGTTGGTGGCGAAGTGCAGCTCGTGGCCTTGCGGGGTGAGCTGTCGCGGGGTGAGCATCACCCCGGCGTTGTTGATGAGGACATCCACCTCCACCCCGTCCCGACGGATATCGTCGGCGAACTTGCGCACCGAGTCGAGGTCGACCATGTCGATCCGACGCACCTCCAAACTGGCGCCCGGGTGCCGCTCGAGGACTCCGGCCCGGGCCTGGCGTCCGCGCGACACGTCCCGGACCGCCATGATGACGTGGGCGGCGCGGCGGGCCAGCAGCTCGGTCGTAGCCACGCCGATGCCGCCGTTGGCCCCGGTGACGATCACGGTCCGGCCGGTCTGGTCGGGGATGTCAGCGGTGCTCCAGTTGTCGGTGGCCGTCATGGAGCCATGGTGACAGATGTGTCGATGCCGACCACCGGCACCGCTGCCACGTGCCGGAACGGGCTGAGGTCCAGCACGGCCTCCGGCAGGTTCAGCATCCCGCCCACGAAGTCGAGCAGGTAGGCCGCCAGCACCAGGGCGTACGTCAGCGGGGCGGTCAGCCGCGGCGCCAGCCCCACCAGGGCGATGTGGCGGTGGGCATCATCCCCGCCCCGGCGCGGTGGGCGCGACGGCGTCAGGTTGCTCGTAGAAGGCGTGGAACAGCTCCTCCAGCGACGGCTCGCGCATCTGGAGGGAGGTGATGGTCGCGCCGGCCAAGGCCTTCAGCAGCGGATCGGTGGAGCCGGACACCTGCAGTCGCAACGTGCCGTCACGGGCGTAGACATCCTCCACCCCCGGCACCTCGGCCAGATCGGGCGGGTCGCCCACGTATGTGGCCTCCACCACGTTGGCCGACAGGTGGCGCAGGTCTGCCAGGGTGCCCTCCTCCACCAGCACCCCCTCCCGCAGCACCGCCACCCGGTCGCACACCGCCTCCACCTCGGACAGGATGTGGCTGGACAGGAAGATCGTCTGCCCGGCGGCCTTGGCCTCGCGCAGGCAGTCCTGGAACGTCGCGGTCATCAGCGGGTCCAGCCCGCTGGACGGCTCGTCCATCACCAGCAGCGGCGCCCGGGTCATCAGTGCCGCGATCACCGCGATCTTCTGCCGGTTGCCCTTCGAGTAGGTGCGGCCCTTCTTGCCGGGGTCGAACCGGAACCGCTCGATCAGCTCGTCGCGATAGGCCGGGTCGTAGCCGCCGGACACCTCGCCGAGCAGGTCGAGGATCTGCCCGCCGGTCAGCTGCGGCCACACGTGAAACTCGCCGGGGATGAACGCCAACCCCCGGTGCGCCGCCACCGGATCGTGCCAGGCGTCGATGCCCAGGATCTCGGCCTTCCCGCTGGTCGCCCGGATCAGCCCCAGCAGCACGCGCAGAGTGGTGGTCTTGCCCGCGCCGTTGGGGCCCAGCAGCCCGACGATCTCGCCTTCGTGCACCTGCAGCGTCAGCCGGTCCAGCGCAGTCACGTCCCCGAACCGTTTCGTGGTCTCGTCGAAGCGCAGCACCGGTGCGCCGGTTGTCGTCATGGCGACGCCTTTCTCGCGACCTGTGGTCCCGATCACCACGCTAAGGGACACCGACCACATTGCCGAGGGGCCGCCGTGTACCCCCGGACGGGACTTTGGTCCTGCCCGGCGGCGACTCACCCGGCGGCCGGCACCGGCTCCGCCGTGCGCCGTTCCGCCTCGATCACGTGGTCGAACACCTTCAGGAAACTGTCCGGTGTCACCGAGATCGAGTCGATGCCGGCCCGCACCAGGAAACCGGCGAACGCCGGGTCGTCACTGGGCCGCTGGCCGCACAGGCCGACCGGGCGGCCCTTCTCGTGCGCCGCCACGATCAGCTGCTCGATCAGCCGGGTCGAGGCCGGGTCGCTCTCGTCGAACAGCGCCGCCAGCGTGTCCGAGTCCCGGTCGATGCCGAGCGTCAACTGGGTCAGGTCGTTGCTGCCGATCGAGAAACCGTCGAACCGGTCGGCGAACTCGCGGGCCAGCACGATGTTGGACGGGATCTCGGCCATCACGTAGACCTCCAACCCGTTCTCGCCGCGCCGCAGGCCGTTGTCGGCCATAGCATCCAGCACCGCGTCGGCCTCGCCGAGTGTGCGGCAGAACGGGATCATCAGGATCACGTTGGTCAGGCCCATGTTGTCGCGGACCCGGCGCATCGCCCGGCACTCGAGGGCGAACCCGTCGCGGTAGCCGTCGCTGTAGTAGCGGCTGGCGCCCCGCCAGCCGATCATCGGGTTCGCTTCGATGGGCTCGAACTGCGCCCCGCCGATCAGCCGCGCGTATTCGTTGGTCTTGAAGTCGCTCAGCCGCACGATCACCGGGTCCGGCCAGCGGGACGCGGCGATGCGCGCCACCCCGAACGCCAGCCGTTCGGCGAAGTAGTCGCCCCGGTCGGCGTAGCCCCGGGTCAGGTCTTCGATCTGCGCCCTGGCCTGCTCGTCGGTGACCCGGTCGAAGTGCGCCAACGCCATCGGGTGGACCTTGATGTCACTGGCGACGATGAACTCGATGCGGGCCAGGCCCACCCCGGCCGCCGGCAGCCGCCACCACCGCAGGGCGCCGGCCGGCTCGCCGACGTTGAGCATGATCCGGGTACGGATCTCCGGCAGTTCCCCGAGGTCGACCTCGTGCTTGTCGTACCCGAGCACCCCGTCGTAGACGTACCCCTCGTCGCCCTCGGCGCACGACACCGTGACCGGTCGGCCGTCGGCGAGCTCGCGGGTGGCGCCCTCGGCACCGACGATCGCCGGCACCCCCAGTTCGCGGCTGACGATGGCGGCGTGCGAGGTGCGGCCACCGTGTTCGGTGACGATGGCGGCCGCCCGTTTCATGATGGGTTCCCAGTCCGGGTCGGTGATCCCGGTGACCAGCACCTCACCGGTGGAGAACCGGTCGATCTCCGCTGGGCTGGCAAGGTTGCGCACCGTGCCGGTGGCGATCGCGTCGCCGATGGCCAGGCCGGTCACCAGCCGTTCGCCCTCCTCGGTGAGGCGGTAGGTGTGCAGGTGGCTGGGTTCGAGCCGGGTCTGGACGGTCTCCGGTCGTGCCTGGACGATGAGCACCTCGCCGGTGAGCCCGTCTTTGGCCCACTCGATGTCCAGCGGCACGCCGTAGTGTTCCTCCAGCATCGCGCCCCACCGGGCCAGGGTGACGATCTCGTCGTCGTCGAGCACGTAGGCGCGGCGCTCGGCGTCGTCGGTGTCGACGGTACGGGTCGTCGCCCCGCCCGCGAGCTCGGCGGAGGAGTCCGCGGCGTACACGATCTTGTGATGTTTGCCGCCGGGACGCTTGTGGATGATCGGGGTCAGGCGCGGATCGTCAAGCTTGGGCTTGAACACCACGTACTCGTCCGGGTCGACCTGCCCGCCGACCACCGCCTCGCCCAGCCCCCATGCCGCGTTGATCAGCGCCGTGTCCGGGAACCCGCTCTCGGTGTCGATGGTGAACATGACCCCGGCGCCGGCGAGATCGGCGCGGACCATCTGCTGTACGCCCACCGACAGCGCCACTGCGGTGTGGTCGAAGCCGTGGTCCCGGCGGTAGTTGATGGCGCGGTCGGTGAACAGCGACGCGAGACAGCGCTGGCACGCCCGCAGCAGGTTCTCGACCCCGGTGACGTTCAGGAAGCTCTCCTGCTGGCCGGCGAAGCTGGCCTGCGGCAGGTCCTCGGCGGTGGCGCTGCTGCGCACCGCCACGTCCGGGTCCGCCCGCCCCAGCCGGTCACCGAGCTCTTTGTACGCGTCGGTCACCGCCTGCCGGAATGACGGGGTCAGCTGCGCGTCCAGGAAGCCCTGCCGGATCCGTGCGCCGACCTCGGCCAGTTCCGCTCCGGCGTGCAGGCGGTCGATCTGTTCGGCGATCAGCTCCCGCAGCCCGTTGGCGTCGACGAACTCCCAGTAGGCCCGGGCGGTGGTGGCGAAACCGTCCGGCACCCGGATCCCCCGGCCGGCCAGCGCACTGATCATCTCGCCCAACGAGGCGTTCTTCCCGCCGACCAGGCCCGTGTCGGCCGCAGACAGCTGGGAATACCAGATCACACCACTGTCCTCGTGTCGCGTGCTCATAACCTCGACCCCCTCCTGCCGGGCGCGCGCGGCCGGCAGGTTCCGCCGCGACATCCCTCACCGACCAGGTACCTCCGACCCGCGGCCGCCAAACCCCCGCCACGCCGGGTCGGCGGTTTCGAGGTGCACCCGCCCGGGTATCGCAGACCCCGACGCCGTCCCGGGAAGGGTGCGCACGTGGTCGACCAGGGGAGCGGATCGTCGGGGGGCACCCGTGCCCGGGAGAGTCCGCCCGCGCTGGAGCAGCGCGCGTGGCACGCGCTGCCGGCGGACGAGGTGGTCGATCATCTGGACACCGACGTCGAGTCCGGTCTGTCCGCGGAGGAAGCGCAGCGCCGGCTGGACCACTACGGGCCGAACGCACTGGCAGGGCAGGAGGCCACGCCATGGTGGCAGACCCTGCTGTCGCAGTTCCAGAACCCGCTGATCTACATCCTGATGATCGCCGGCGTCATCACCATCGTGCTGGGTGAGTACATCGACGCCGGGTTCATCGCTGCCGTCCTCATCCTCAACGCCAGCATCGGATTCCACCAGGAGCGGCAGGCCGAGAAGTCGGTGCGCTCGCTCATGGAGCTGGTCAGCCCGGAAGCGCGGGTCGTGCGCGATGGCCGGCAGCAGAATGTTGCGGCGGACCGCGTGGTGCCCGGTGATGTGGTGCTGCTGGAATCCGGTGTCCGGGTGCCAGCCGACCTGCGCCTGCATTCAACGATCTCGCTGCGGCTCGACGAATCGCTTCTCACCGGCGAGTCCGCGCCGGTGGACAAGGCCACCGGCCCGACCGGGGAGGAGGCGCCGGTGGCCGAGCGCACCAGCATGGCGTACAACGGCGCCACCGTCGCCAGTGGTCGCGGGAGCGGGGTGGCGGTGGCCACCGGTGGGGCCACCGAGCTCGGGCAGATCGCTGAGCAGATGCGTGAGACCACGGAGCTGCGCTCGCCGCTGCAGGACCGGATGGACCAGCTCGCGAAGATAATCGGGCTGGTCATCGGCATCGCGGTCGCGTTGACCTTCGCCGCCGGGCTCGGGCTCGGGTTCGGGCTCAGCGAGATGTTCCTGGTGGCCGCCGCGCTGGCCGTGGCCGCCATCCCGGAGGGCCTGCCGATCGTGGTGACGGTGGCACTGGCGCTGGGTGTGAGCCGGATGGCCAAGCGTCAGGCGATCATCCGCCACCTACCGGCGGTCGAGACGCTGGGGTCGACCAGCCTCATCGGCTCGGACAAGACCGGCACGCTGACCCAGAACCGGATGAGCGTCCAGTCGGTCTGGGCCGACGGGCGGCGTCACGAACCGGATGAGCAGGGAGTGCCCGCCGACCTGCGGGATGCTCCGCCGACCGAGGTGCCCGAACCGGCAGCCGAGCCGCGGGTGCTGGCACAGCTCGCCGGCGTGCTCGCCAACGAGGCGCGGTTCCGGCGCACCGACGACGGCGCGGACGTCAGCGGCGACCCGACCGAGACGGCGTTCCTGGTCGACGCTGCCCGCCACGGCTTCGGACCGGAGCAGTGCCGGCAGCGGTGGCAGGAGGAGGCCGCCATCCCGTTCGAGTCGGAGCGGCGCTACTCAGGCTCGTTTCGCGGGTTCGACGGGGAGCATTACGTCTTCGTCAAGGGGGCGCCGGACCGGGTGCTGCAGATGTGCACGGAGTTCGCCGGCGAGGGCGTCACCGATGAGCAGCAGGTGCACGAGGCTGTCAACCAGATGGCCCGCGACGGGCTGCGGGTGCTCGCCACGGCCTACCGGCGGATCGGCCAGGCGCCGGACCCGGAGTCGCCGCCGGAACCGGAGGGGCTGACCTTCCTCGGGCTGCACGGCCTCTACGATCCGCCCCGGGACGGGGTGGCCGAGGCGATCGCGGGCTGCCAGCGGGCCGGCCAACGGGTGATCATGATCACCGGAGACCATGCGGACACCGCCCGCGCCATCGCGCGGCAGATCGGCATCGTGTCCGACCGGGACGCGCCGGTGCTCACCGGGGCCGACCTGGACGACCTCTCCGATGAGGAGCTTCCGGAGGCGCTGGACCGCACGCCGGTGTTCGCCCGGGTCTCGCCGCAGCACAAGAAACGGCTGGTGGACGCCGGTCACGCACTCGGCCACGTGGTGGCGGTGACCGGCGACGGTGTCAACGACGGGCCGGCGCTCAAGAGCGCCGACATCGGGGTGGCGATGGGCCGTGGTGGCACCGACGTGGCCCGGGAAGCCTCCGACATGGTGCTCACCGACGACAACTTCGTCAGCATCCACGGCGCGGTCGAGGAGGGGCGGATCACCTTCGACAATGTCCGCAAGGTGACGTTCTTCCTGTTGTCCACCGGCCTGGGCACGTTCATCGTCGTGCCGATCTCGATCTTCCTCGGCTGGCCGCTGATCATGGTGCCGGCCCAGTTGCTGTGGGCCAACCTGATCACCAAGGGCCTGCAGGACCTGTCGCTGGCGTTCGAACCCGGTGAACCCGACGTGCTGGACCAGCCCCCGCGGCGGCGGAAGGAACCGGTGATCACCGCGGCGATGTGGTGGCGCACGATCCTCACCGGGGCGGTGATCGGCGCCGGCACACTGTGGATGTTCCACTGGGCCGCGCAGGCCGGCCTGACGCTGGAACAGCAGCGTACGGTCGCGTTGAGCACGCTGGTGGTGTTCCAGGCGTTCCACCTGTTCTCCAGCCGCTCCGAGCGGCGTTCGGTGTTCGCCATGTCGCCGGTGTCGAACCGGTTCCTCGTGCTCGCCCAGGCCGGTGCGCTGCTGGTGCACATCGGGGCGCTCTACCTCGGGTTCACCCAGTTCATCCTGCGGGTCGAGCCCATCCCGCTGGAAGCGTGGCTGTGGATCGTGCTGGTGTCCGTCTCGGTGCTGGTCGTGGTCGAGATCGACAAGCTGGTCCGCCGACGTGTCGACCGCCCGTCCGGCCAGGATGGTTGATCGCGAATGGCGGTCATGTAACCCTGTGGTGGTGCCACGGCGCGCGCAGGAGCGGGGAGAGGGACCCACGGCTGACACATCGGCCGCGGGTCCACTGTCGGAGGCCCACCTGCTGGTGACCGGCGGCACCGGCTTCCTCGGCCAGGCACTGCTGGAGAAACTGCTTTCGAGCTACCCCACGACCCGCATCAGCCTGCTGCTGCGCCCGCGCGGCAGCGCCTCCGGCGCCGAGCGCCTCGACAAGCTCCTCAAGCGCCCGGTGTTCTCCCGCTGGCGCAAACAGGTCGGCGCGGACGCGGTCCGGGCGGCGGCGGCCGAGCGGGTGCGGGTCATCGACGCCGAGCTCGGCAACAGCGAGGTCGCGCTGCCGACCGACCTGACCGCGGTCATCCACGCCGCCTCCACCGTCTCGTTCGACCCGCCGATCGACGACGCGTTCCGCACCAACGTGCAGGGCGTGGTGGACCTGTACGAGGCGGTCCGCGCCACCGGCACCACCCCGCACGTGGTGCACGTGTCCACCGCGTACGTCGCCGGCGCCCGCCGCGGCAGCGTGCCGGAACAGTCGCTGGACCACACCGTGGACTGGCGGACCGAGCTGGCCGCCGCCGGCGCCGCCCGCACCAGCGTCGAGTGGGACTCCCGCGCCCCGGCGGTGCTTCGCCGCGCGCTGGCACAGGCCCGCCGCGAGCACGGCAAGTCCGGCCCGCAGTCGGTGGCCGCCGACGCGGAGAAGCGGCGCGCCGAGTGGGTCGACAAACAGCTGGTCGAGTACGGACGGCTGCGCGCCCAGACCCTGGGCTGGCCCGACGTCTACACCCTCACCAAGGCGCTCGGCGAACGCGTCGCCGAGGAGCTGCTGGCAGGCGCCGTGCCGCTGTCGGTGGTGCGCCCGGCCATCGTGGAGAGCGCGCTGCGCCACCCGTACCCGGGTTGGATCGACGGCTTCAAGATGGCCGACCCACTGATCATCGCGTTCGGACGCGGCATCCTGCCGGAGTTTCCCGGCCTGCCCGACGGGGTGCTGGACGTCATCCCGGTGGACCTGGTGGTCAACGCCATCCTCGCCGCCGCCGCGCAGCCACCGGCGACCGCACAGCCGACGTATTACCACGTCGGCTCCGGGGCGCGGAACCCGTTGACGTTCCGGGAGATGTACGACAACGTCCGGCAGTACTTCACCGAGCACCCGATGCCGGACGGTGGTCGGGGCCAGGTCAAGGTGCCGACCTGGGACTTTCCCGGATCGCGCCGGGTGGAGCGGATGCTGCGCGCCGGCGAGCGGGCGCTGTCGGCCGCGCAGCAGGCACTGCTGTCGGTGCCGGCGAACGGGCGCAGCCGCCGCTGGCAGGACGACCTCACCCGGGAACGCGACAAGGTCGACTTCCTGCGCCGCTACGCCGACCTGTACGGCGTCTACACCGAGGCGGAGGTGCTCTACACCGACGCGAAGCTGCTGGCGCTGCACCGGTCGCTGCCGCCGGAGCGGGTGGACGCGCACGGCTTCGACGCCGCGGCCATCGACTGGCCGCACTACCTGCAGCAGGTGCACTGCCCGGCGATCACCGCCACGGTGCGCCGCGCCGCCGCCGGGCGCGCCGCCGGGGCCGCCGGACTGCCGGTGCTGGCTCGCTGCGAGGACGACACCGTGCTGGCGGTGTTCGACATGGAGGGCACCCTGGTGGCCTCCAATCTGATCGAGACCTATCTGCTGGCCCGGCTGGCCGACCTGCCACGCGCCGAGTGGCTGCCGGAGCTGGCCGACCTGGCCCGGCAGCTGCCGAAGTATCTCGCCGCCGAACGGCGCGACCGGGGGGAATTCGTCCGCACCTTCCTGCGCCGCTACGCCGGCGCGGACGAGGCCGGGCTGCACCGGCTGGTGCGCGACCAGCTCGGCGACGCCCTGCTGCGGCGCGCCTTCCCACAGGCGCTGCGCCGGGTGCGGGCGCACCGCGCCGCCGGGCACCGCACGGTGCTCATCACCGGCACCGTGGATGTGCTGGTGCAGCCACTGGCGACCCTGTTCGACGAGGTGGTGGCCAGCCGGCTGCACGCGGTCGACGGCCGCTACTCCGGCTTCCTGGAGTCGCCGCCGCTGGTCGGGGAGGCGCGCGCGGCCTGGTTGCGGCGCTACGCCGCCGCGGCCGGAGCGTCGCTTCCCGACTCGTACGCCTACGGCGACAGCTACTCTGACCGCCCGCTGCTGGAAGTGGTGGGGCATCCGGCGGCGGTCAACCCGGACCCGCACCTGTACCGCCATGCCCGCGCCCGCCGGTGGCCGGTGGTGGAGTGGCACCGGCACACGCTGGCACCCGACGACGCGCTGGTGGAGACGGTCCGATGAACCTCACGTTGGAATATCACCGCTCCCCGGTGCGCTACGTGGCCAGCCGGGCCGCGACCGGCACCCCGGTCGGCGGGCGGGCGGCCGGCGTGCTGGCGGCCAACATCGCGCCGCTGCGGCTGCTCAACCGGCCGGACCCGCGCCGGCCCGGTGACGACTGGACCCGGGTGCGTCCCCTCCTGTCCGGGATCTGCGGCTCCGACCTGGGCCTGCTGACCGGACGCAACTCGCCGTACCTGTCGGCGGTGGTGTCGATGCCGTTCACGCCCGGCCACGAGGTGGTGGGCGAGACCCTCGACGACCT
>SLSW01000085.1 GCA_007130245.1 Micromonosporaceae bacterium | reverse complement strand
GGCGAGGTGGTGGCGCTGGCGCTGCTGCTGGTGCGGCTGTACGGGCCGCTGACCCAGCTGGCCAACATCCGGGTCGACGTGATGAGCGCCCTGGTGTCGTTCGACCGCGTCTTCGAGGTGCTCGACCTGGCTCCGACCGTGGCGCAGCGCCCCGACGCGGCGGCCCTGCCGTCGGGACCCGGGCGAATCGAGTTCCGCGACGTGCACTTCCGTTACCCGCCGGCCTCAGAGGTGTCGCTGGCGTCGCTGGAGGACGTGGCGGTGCTCGACCACACCGTCACCGAGCCGGTCCTGCACGGTGTCTCCTTCACCGTGGAACCCGGGCAGCTGGTGGCGCTGGTCGGCCCGTCCGGCGCCGGCAAGACCACCACCTCGATGCTGGTGAGCCGGATCTACGACGTGACCTCCGGTGCGGTGCTGGTCAACGGGATTGACGTGCGCGACGTGACACTGGAGTCGCTGCGCGGCGCGGTGGGGGTGGTCACGCAGGAGGCGCACCTGTTCCACGAGACGCTGGCCGACAACCTGCGCTACGCCCGGCCGTCGGCCACCGACGAGGAGCTGTGGGAGGCGCTGCGCGCCGCCCACATCGGTGAGCTGGTCGAGTCGCTGCCCGAAGGTCTGGACACGGTGGTGGGGGAGCGGGGCTACCGCTTCTCCGGCGGCGAGAAGCAGCGGTTGGCCATCGCCCGGTTGCTGCTGAAGGCGCCGTCCATCGTGATCCTGGACGAGGCGACCGCGCACCTGGATTCCGAGTCCGAGGCGGCGGTGCAGCGGGCACTGTCGACCGCGCTGACCGGACGCACCGCCCTGGTCATCGCCCACCGGCTGTCGACCGTGCGCAACGCGGACCAGATCGTGGTGTTGGACCGGGGGCGGATCGTGGAGCGCGGCCGCCACGAGGAGCTGGTGGCTGCCGGCGGACTCTACTCCGAGCTGTACCGCACCCAGTTCGACACACCCTCCACGCCGGCCCAAACCCCGTTGATCTAGGGCTTATTCACGTGATTTGATCTCAAATCACGTGAATAAGCCCTAGATCAACGAGTAAAGGGTCTATAGTGTCCGGATCGTGCCGCCGTCGATCGGGATGGTCAGGCCGGTCAGGTAACTCGCGGCCGGCGACAGCACGAACGCCGCCACCCGCCCGAACTCGGCCGGGTCACCGATGCGGCGCAGCGGGATACTCGCCTCGACCGCTGCGCGGGCCGCCTCCGGATCCGGCGCCGCGGCGAACAGTTGCTGGCTCCGGTCGGTCAGGAACCGGCCAGGCAAGAGACTGACCACCCGTACGCCCTGTGGTCCGAACTCGTCCGCCATGTCCTTGGCCGCCCCGGCCAGCCCCGGACGCAGCCCGTTCGACAGGCCCAGCCCGGGGATCGGGCTGCGCGCGGAACTCGACAACACCAGCGCGATCGCGCCGCCGTCGGTCAGCACCGGTGCCACCGTGCGCACCATCCGGACCGTGCCCAGAAAGACGGTCTCGAAAGCCTCGCGCCACTGCTCGTCGCTGACCTGTGCCGCGGTCCCCGGAGGCGGGCCGCCTACCGAGATGAGCGCACCGTCGAGCCGGCCGTACGTCTGCTGTGCGGTCTCGACCAGCTTGGCGGCGCTGTCCGGACTCGCCAGGTCGGCGACCACGCCGGTGGCGCGGTCGTCACCGAGCTCCTTGACCGCGGTGGCGACGCGGTCACCGTCGCGTGAGGAGATCACCACCCGGGCGCCGTCGGCCACCAGCGCCCGCGCGGTGGCGAAGCCCAGGCCGCGGGAGGCACCGGTCAGTATGTACACGCGGTCTCCATGTCCGAGGTCCATGACCGCATCCTGCCGCATCCGTGTGCCGGGCGCGAGGGCGCGATGGACCGGGATCGGCGGCGGGCTTGACTTCCACCGCACTCGAAGAGGAAGGCTGTCGGCATGACCGAGGTTCTGGACGGGCGGGCCGCAGGTATCGGTGGTCGGCCTCGGGTGCATGGGAATGAGCGCGGCGTACGGCGAGCGGGACGACGCCGTTCCCCGCCGGGTGCGGTGGTGGGGCAGCGGTATCCGGCCGAGGCGCTGAGCAAGGTCGGCCACTGACCGATTCAGTCGCCTATCCCTGGTCCAGGTTCAGCAGGCCGGCCGCGTTGTCGTGCAGGATCTGGCGTTGCTCGTCGTCGGTGAAGCCAAGGGAGCGAACCGCGGCCAGCGCGGTGGCCGGGTCGCACAGCGGCCAGTCGCTGCCGTACAGCACCCGGTGGGTGCCGATGGTGCGGATGACCCAGGTCAGCTGCTCGGCGTACGGGCTGTCGGCGAACATCTCGGCCGTGACCGACAGGTCATGGTAGATCGTGCCCGGCCACCACGGGTAACGCTCGACGGTGGAGTACATCAGCAGCTGCGGGAAGCTCGGTCCGTTGAGATGCGCCAGGATCATCCTGGTCTCGGGACACGAGATTGCCAGCCAGGCGAACTTGCCGGGCTGGTTGGCGTCGAACGGGCTCCAGCCGTCGAACAGGACCACCATGCCGTGCTCGCCCGCGCGGCGCACCACCGCGGCCACCTCGTCGTCGGAGACGTCGAGGCGCTGGGTGTTCGGGTGCAGCTTGAGCATCCGGGCACCCGCGGCGGCGACCCGGTCCAGTTCGGTCAGCGCCGCGGCGCCGTCGTACGGGTGCACCGAGACGACCGGGATCAGGAAGTCGCCGCTGTCGGGGCCGGCGGCCAGCGCGCCGTCGTTCTTGGCGCTGGTGGCCGGGTCGTCCCGCATCGCGATCACGATCGCGGTGGCATGGCGTACGTTGTCGACCCGGACCGCCTCGACCAGGGGCTTGACGCCCTTGCCGTGCGAATCGTCCACCTTGTCGGCGTCGCCGAGGCGGATGTGCGCGTGTATGTCGATGATCGGTCCGTCGTACATGGCGTGACAGTAACCGTGCCGCGCTACTCAGCCGCAGCCTCCGCCGCCACCTCCGCCACCTCCGCCACCACCTCCACCGTCGCCGAGGCCGGCGAAGTTGCCGCCGTGGTAGCCGGCGGTGGGGCCGCTGCCTCCGGTCAGGTCGATGCCCGCCCATGGGTGTCTCGGGCGGAAGAACACCGCGTGGTCAGCGAACTGCTCGTCCGCGTCCCGCAGCCTGGCCGGCCCGGAGATCGCGCAGGCCATGGCAGCGATGTACGGTGGATGCTGCTGTTCGATCCGCCACGGGTAGTGGTAGCGCAGCTGCCGCAGCACGTACTCCCCGGTCGCGGTGGCTGGCCGCGTGATCGCGTAGGCGAGGCCGAACCCGGCCGCCCCGAACCCGAGGGTCGAGATGATGAGCCACTCGTCCTGGTGTCCGTAGACCAGCCCAGCAACGTAGCCGATCACACCCATCACGATCAGGGCCATCGTGCCGATCGTGAGCCCGCGCCGGATGGAACGTCGTGTGAGCAGGCCGAGACGCTCCAGGCGGGCGATCAGCGCGCCGAGTTCCCGAGCGATCCGGATGTCGCGAAGGAGGGTGTGCACCTGCGCCCCGCGACTGCAGGCTTTCCACACCATCCGGTCGAGCACAGACGCGCCCGGCGGCGGGGCGCTTGTCATGGTGTAGAGCGCGCCACCCTCGGCGCCGATGGCCCCGCTGAACCGCAACCATACGAGCGACGCCTGGACCGCCCGCCACCTGCCGTTGGCGAAACAGCCGACGGCGGGCGGGTCGAGAGCTTCGACATCGACGTCATGGGTCAATGTACGGGTGCGTACCAGGTGGACGAGCCCCGGTGTGAGCACGGCAACCCAGGCCGCCCAGTAGCCGATGAGGAGGACGGCCGTGCTGATGCCGGGGAAAGGCATGATCGGGTCTGCGCCCATCGAGGACTCCCATGGTGAGGGAACCCTCATTGTGCGCAAGCGTGTCAAGGATCGCTTACGCGTGGCGGCGGACGGCGGACTCGATCAGGTCGAGCACCGGGTGCAGGTCGTCGGCGGGCCGACCGCTGGCCAGGTGCACCACCAGACCGTCGTAGGCGAGCTCCAGGAACCGGGCCAGTACCTCGATCGGCACGTCGTCGCGCAGCACCCCCGCGTCGTACTGGCGGGTCAGCCGCTCCCGGGTGGCGGCGGCCACCGCCTCGGATCGGGCAGCCCACCGCTTGGCGAACTCCGGGTCGGTGCGCAGCCGGCGCGACACCTCGAGTTGGCTGCCCAGCCAGCCGGCGGTCTCGGGGGAGTCGGCGCCGGCCAGCAGGTCCCGCATGACCTGCACCAGGCCGTTGCGCGCCACGGTGGCGACCATCGCGGCGGCGTCGTCTTCGGCCACGGCCAGGAACAGCGACTCCTTGTCGCGGAAGTGGTGGAAGATCGCGCCCCGGGACAGCCCGGTCTCCTGCTCGATGCGCCGCACCGTGGCGCCCTCGTACCCGTACCGGGCGAAGCAGGTGCGCGCCGCGGCGAGGATCTCCTGCCGCCGCGCGTCGAGTTGGTCTTGACTGACCCTGGGCACGGGTCGATCGTGTCAGGTACCGCGGTAGTTTGCAATCCGTACGTACGGCTTGGAGGGGCGAGCAGGTGGAGATCGACAACGGCACGCGGGTGGCGCAACTCGCCGACGAGTTGCGGGCGCTGGCGACCAACGGGTTGCACTATGCGGTGAACGGTCACGACACCGACCGGTACGACCGGGTGCTGCGGATCGCCGCGGAGTTGACTTCGCTGGTCGACGTGCGCGACGCCGCGGAGATCGAACGGATCTACCGTGGCCGGATCGAGGTGCGCACCCCGGTGACGGCGGCCGACGCGGCCATCTTCGACACGCGCGGGCGGCTGCTGCTGGTGCAGCGGGTCGACAGTGGCGAGTGGTGCATGCCCGGTGGGGCCGCCGAGGTGGGGGAGTCGCCGTCGGCGGCGGCGGTGCGGGAGGCGTACGAGGAGACGGGCCTGCAGGTACGGGCGCAGCGCGTGCTCGGCGTCTACGACAACCGGACCTTTGGCCGCGGCCTCGGCGCACGTCACATGTATCACCTCGTGTTCGAGTGCGCGGTGACCGGTGGAGGGCTGCGTACCGTCACGGAGGAGACCACTGACGCCCGGTGGGTGACCCATGCCGAGGCGGTGGCGCTGCCGTTGTTCCGCTCCCACGCCATGAAGGTGCCGGCGGCGTTCGGCCTGTACGCCAACGGTGGCCACGCCGACTTCCACTGACAGCGGACAGGGTCGGGGTCTTGACGCGTACGATGCGGACCATGCCGAGTGCCGACGAGCAGTGCGTGTTCTGCCGGATCGTGGCCGGCGAGTTGCCCGCGGAGGTGGTGGCCGAGACGGAACGGTCTGTGGCGATCATGGACATCAACCCGGCCACCGACGGGCACCTGCTGGTGATGCCGCGCCGCCACACCGCCGATCTGACCACGGTCGCCGACGATGACCTCACCGACGCCATCCTGTTGGCGCGGCAGATGGCGCGTCGGGTGCGGGAGCGTCTGGGTGCCGACGGCGTCAACCTGACCCAGGCCACGGGTGTGGCCGCCTGGCAGGAGGTGTTTCACCTGCACCTGCACGTGGTGCCGCGATATGTCGGGGATCCCTTGGTGCTGCCGTGGCAGGCCGTGCCGGGCGATCGGGCGCGGATCGCCGAGGTTGCGGCGCGGCTCCGGTCGTCCTGACCGGGCGGTCGGACCGCTACGCCACCGTCAGTCCTCGGCGATGAGCGGAACCGAATGGGCGGCGATGGCCAAGACGGCAGGGTCGCCGGTGCGGTGGAAGGAGTCGACCGCGGTGTCGGCGAACTTGATGGCGTGTTCGTCGCCGGTTTCGGCGGCCATCCGCACCACCTCTTCCGGGTCGCCGGCGCCGGCACCGTCCGGCACCGGGCGGCCCGCAGCCGGCGTGTAGGCGGCGGTGATCGCTGCGGTGGCCGCCCAGGCGGCGGCGAGGCTCAGGCGCCACAGCGACCGTGGCAGCACGGGCAGCACGCGCAGCACCGCGTTCGGGGCGGTGGCGGCATGGACCATCATGATCGGGCTGGCGTATCCGTACGCGCCGTGGCGGACCACCGCGGCGTCGACTATCGCGGTGAGCCGGTCCAATGCGTCCTGATCCTCGCGTCCGGGTACACCACCGGCGACGTCCGGCCATTGTGGTAAATTGGCCAGTTGCGCCAGTCGGGCCCGGATGCCGAACCGCTGGTCCGGGATCCGGGGCACCGCGTCCAGCGCCGCGCGCGGATCGGCACCTCGGTACGGCCCGGCACCGGGCGGCGCGAGCGGTTGCCAGCGGGCGGCCCAGTAGCCGAGTGCGTCAGCGAGTTCTGCGGTGCGCGGCCCGGTCTCCCGTTCGCGCAGCGCCCGAACGGCATGGCCGACCCGGATCACCCCGTGGGTGGCGCCAGCGGCGATGCCGGGCAGTAGGCGTGGCCACCACCGGACCAGTACGTCGTGCCACGGCTGCTCGGCCGACTCCCGGCCGAAGAAGTCGAGCCAGTCGCCGGTCCGCAGCGGGTCGCCCAGCGGCTCGCGCCACTGCTCCGGCGGGATCGGCCAGCGACCGCGTGGCCGCTCCTCCAGCCGGTCGACATAGGAGTCGAGCCAGCGGTGAAGCCGGTCGGAATGCCCGTGCCGGACCAGCGCCTCCGCGGCCATCGGAGCGTGATTCGACAGCCAACCCTCCCACTCCGGGCCGCTGGGTCGCAGTCGCTCGTACGCCTCGTCAAGGATCGAGTCATGCACCGCGTCACGGTAGGACCTGAACCGTGCTTCAGGTCAATCGTCCGCGAAGCCCGACTTGCGGAATCGCCGTCCGGACTACGCGGCGCCTTCCGCGATGATCGCCCCTCCGCAGTACAGGCAGATGATCAGAAACGCTGCCACGAGGATCGCGTCAAGCGCCCGGATGTTCGACCTGCTGACGCCGGTGGCCGATGGCGGCGGTGAGCAGGAGGGCGTAGAGGCTGTAGAGCGCCATCGGGCCGGCGGTGAACACGACTGACATGTCGGGGCGCCCGGGCAGCTCGGCTGTCGCTGCGACGGCGACGGTGGTGAACACCAGTAGCCCGGCCACGAAGCCGGACAGTCCGAGCACGGCACCCCAGCGCGGCACCACCCGCAACAGCTCGCGCGACGACCGCCATCCGGTGAGCTCAACAAGCCATCCGCGCGGTGTCACGGGGCGCGGTGGTGGCTGCTCGAAGAAGTGCTTGAGGTGGCGGTTCGTCACGATGACGGTGGGGAGACCGACGGCGATGAGGCCGAAGATCAGCAACCACACCAGAACGTCGATCAGCCCTGGGTCAACCGCCCCCACCAGGGCGGCGGCGGTGGCTGAGGCACTGGCGGCCGCGCCCACCGAAGCCAGAACCAGCAGCGCGCGCATGCCCGGCATCCTAGCGCTGCCTGACCGCCCTCCTGCTCTGCTGACTCTCAGCGCAGCGGCACCCGGCCGCTGACGCATGAGTCAGCAGAGCAGGAGGCTCCGACAGGTAACCGTCCGGCAGCAGCGAGGCGCGGCGCCGGACCGGTGGCCGCGGTGGTAATTCAGTTGACCCGGCGCACATGCGGTGCCAGGGTGTCCGGGTCATCTGTCACGCTGGGGTTCCGGCCGGTCGGAGAGGAGGTCGCGATGCCTGCGGATGTTTCGCGCTGTCTCGTGCTCCCGTTCCGATCGACCCGAGGGACTCCACCATGCGTGACTTTGAACCATCGCGGCGGCGTGGCCGCCGTGCCCGTCGCTTCGACGACGACGAAGGTGAGCTGTTAGCCACCCGAGGCACCGGCCGCCATCACGAGGATCCGGCACCAGATGGACCGGATCAGGGTGACCGCTGGTCCACCTGGGACCTCTCCGCCGCCGGCGAGCGGGGCCCGCAGCCCTACCCGCACTGGCTGGTCACCGAGCTGGCCGCGGTCGACACCGAACTCGGCGTCCTCAAGACAGGCAAGGAGGCCGACGTCCACCTGATCCGCCGTGGGGTGCCGGACACCACCCGCGAGTGCGTACTCGCGGCGAAGCGTTACCGCGGCAGCGAGCACCGGCTGTTCCACCGCGACGCCGGCTATCTGGAGGGGCGCCGCGTGCGGCGCTCCCGCGAGACCCGGGCGATGGCCAACCGGACCGCCTTCGGGCGGCAGGTGATCGCCGGTCAGTGGGCGG
>SLSW01000273.1 GCA_007130245.1 Micromonosporaceae bacterium | reverse complement strand
GGCACCTGCTCGTCGGCGCTCGGGTAGCGGATCAGGTCCGGCGCGGTCAGTTGTGCCGGGTCCAGCCCGCCGAGCATGTTGTCGGTCAGCCGCCGGGTGCGGCCGGTGGCCAACTCCACCAGGTAGACCTCGTGGGACCGGGTCGGCTGGGCCCACACCAGCGCCGCATACCGGCCGTCCGGCGACACCGCCAGTGTGTGGCCGAAGATCATCTCGCACCCCGGCGGCAGGTCGGCCGTCGGCAGGTCGCGGCCGGTGCGCAGGTCGCGGGCGTGCAGGCGGCCCCATCCGTCCTCATTGACCAGCCACACCAGCACCGTGCCAGCGGCGTCGCCGGCGAGGTTCTCGACGTCCCAGTCCGGGGTCTCGTGCCACTCCAGTCGCCCGTCGGTCAGGTGGAGGAACGCCAGCCCCAGAAATTCCCGGTCGAGGTCAGTGGCGACCCAGCAGCCGGAGCCGTCTGCCGCCCACGGTCCGGGGATGAACCTGGCAGGCTCCTGCTGGGTGGTCAGGGCGCGGCTGGTGCCGGTGTCCAGGTCGACCAGGTGCAGCCGGTGGTCGTCGTTGGCGAACCCTTCCGTGCACAACAGGTGCCTGCCGTCCGGCGAAAAGGAGACCGGTTCCGCGTACCGGCCGTCACCGAACACGTGGGTCACCTCGCCGGTGACGCTGTCACGGATCCATACGTCCATGTCGGAGGGCCTACGGGAGTTGGCCGCATATGCCAGCCGACAGCCGGTCGGGTCCCACGCGCCAGGCAACAGTTCGTGCTGCACCTGCGGGGCGTCGGTGAGCGCCACCGGCCAGCCGCCGCGAAGGTCGATCTCGAACAGCTGGTGGAACTCGTCACCGTCGCGGTCGGCGCTGAACACCACCGTCGACCCGTCCGGCGACGGCGCCACACCACGCACCGTGCGGTCTTCGAAGGTGGTCAGCTGGGCGGGCCAGCCGCCCTCGACCGGCAGGCGCCACAGGTTGAACTGGCCGGAGATGTTGACACTGAACAGCAGCGCGGACGAGTCCGCGGTGAACGCCAGGGTCGGCTGGAACCGGCGGACCGCGTGGAATTGCTCGAGCTCGGGAGCGCGCTGGGTGGGTGGCACGGGGGCTCCCTTCGCGGACCGGCACGAACCGCGCCGAACCTACCCCGCGCCACCCGTGGCCGCGACTGCGATCCCTAACCGTCTGTACGCGGTGGTCAGGCGGCCTGCTGGGCCGGGTGTCGACCCTCGGCGAACTCCTCGACGACCTTGGAGCAGAACGCCGGCAGGTCCGCCGGGCGCCGGCTGGTGACCAGCCCGTTGTCGGTGTGCACCTCCTCGTCGACCCAGTTCGCGCCCGCGTTGGTCAGGTCGGTGCGCAAGCTCGGGTACGAGGTGACGGTGCGCCCGGAGACCACGTTCGCCTCGATCAGCGTCCAGGCGGCGTGGCAGATCGCGCCTACCGGCTTGGCGTCGTCGAAGAACGCGCGCACGAACTGGACCGCGTCGGGGTCCATGCGCAACGTGTCCGGGTTGATGGCGCCACCCGGCAACAGCAGCGCGTCGTAGTCGTCCGGGTTCGCGTCCCGTACGAGCCGGTCCACCGGGAACGTCTCGGTGCGGTCCAGGCCCTTGACGCCCTGGATCTGTCCCTCCTTGATCGAGATGAGGTCGACCTGCCCGCCGGCCTCTTCGACCGCCTCGCGCGGCTCCACGTACTCGCGCGCGTCCATTCCGTCGGTGGCGAGGACCGCGACCCGCGTGCCCTGCAGTGGTGTGGTCATGACCGACCTCCTTCGCTCGCTGATCTGCGGGATCTGTTGACCTGCTTCCCGGTGGGCCACCCGGCAAACCCGCCTCGGGACGGTTCACATCCGCTGTCCGGGGGAACCACCGGACAATCACCGGAACAGCAGGGAGGCGGCGATGAACGACAGATCGCGTGATCCGGCGCAGGAGCAGTCAGTGCCGGACCCGCTGGACGAACCGGACTTTGCCGAGGAGCACACCAGCGCCACCTTCGCCGACCAGATGCCCGGCGGGCCGGAGGGCATCCCGGAGTCGGAGTCACCGGAGGGGTACGCCGGCATGGAGCCGCGGGGGCCCGACCGCCGGGAGCGGGACGAGCCGGCCGCAACCGACGACCCGGAGGACGGGTAGCAGGGGGGTTGGCAGGTTACCCGCCGGTAGGGCATGATCGGGCTCTCCGTACGCGTCGCAGGGAGGGCCCATGCCGCCGGAAGCACGCCGGGACCAGCCACCGGACCCGTCGCAGGTCCGCGCCCGGGTCAAGGAGTTCCTCGCCACCCACGACCCGACCCGCCTGAGCAGGCTCGAGTTCCTGCGGGCGCGGTTCGACGCCGGCCTGGCGTGGGTCCACTACCCGGAAGGGCTCGGCGGTCTCGGCTGGCCGCGGGCGCGGCAACCGGTGGTCGACGCGGCGTTCGCGGAAGCCGGCGCGCCCGACAACGACCCGCGCCGCATCGGCATCGGGCTCGGCATGGCGGCGCCGACCATCCTCGCGCACGGCACCGACGAGCAGAAGCAGCGGTTCCTGCGCCCGCTGTGGACGGGCGAGGAGGTCTGGTGCCAGCTGTTCAGCGAGCCCGGCGCCGGCTCCGACCTGGCGGCCCTGGCCACCCGCGCGGCCGGCGACGGGGACGACTGGCTGGTCACCGGCCAGAAGGTGTGGACCTCCATCGCGCACGAGGCGCGCTGGGCGATCCTGCTGGCGCGGACCGACCCGGAGGTCCCCAAGCACCAGGGGATCACCTACTTCATCTGTGACATGACCGCGCCCGGGGTGGAGGTACGCCCGCTGCGTCAGCTCACCGGCGAGGCCGAGTTCAACGAGGTGTTCCTCACCGACGTACGCATTCCCGACGCGCACCGGCTGGGGGAGGTGGGCGACGGTTGGCGGGTGGCGCGTACCACGCTGATGAACGAGCGGGTCGCGATCGGCGGCGCCGCCCTGCCGCGCGAGGGCGGCATGATCGGGGTGGTGGCGGGTACGTGGCGGGAGCGGCCCGGGCTGCGTACCCCGGCCCTGCACGACGCGCTGCTGCGGCTGTGGGTCCGGGCGGAGGTGGCGCGCCTGACCGGGGAGCGGCTGCGGCAGCAACTGGCCGCCGGCCAGCCCGGACCGGAGGGTTCGGCGGCCAAGCTCACCTTCGCCCGCCTCAACCAGGAGATATCCGGGTTCGAACTGGAACTGCTCGGCAGTGACGGGCTGCGCCACGACGAGTGGACGATGCGGCGTCCGCCGCAGGTCGACTTCACCGGCCGCTCGCCCGGCTACCGCTACCTGCGGGCCAAGGGCAACTCCATCGAGGGCGGGACCTCCGAGGTGCTGCGCAACATCATCGCCGAGCGGGTGCTCGGCTTGCCGGCCGAACCCCGCAGCGACACCAACGTGGTCTGGAAGGACCTGCCGAAATGACCGACCTGCTGTACAGCGACGTCGAGGATCAACTGCGCGGGTCGGTGCGCGAGCTGCTGGCCGAACGAAGCCCGGTCACGAAGGTGTTGTCCGGCTGCGAGACGAGCACCGGACACGACCCGGCGCTGTGGCGAGTGCTGGCCGGGGAGATGGGCCTGGCCGGGCTGGCGGTGCCGGAGAAGCACGGCGGCGCCGGGGCGAGCCTGCGTGAAGCGGCGGTGGTGGCTGAGGAGCTCGGCCGCGCGGTGACGCCGCTGCCGTACCTGGGCAGTGCGGTGGTGGCCACGGCGGCCGCGCGCGCGGCCGGCGACGGCGAACTGTTGTCAGCGCTGGCGGACGGCTCCACGATCGCGGCGTTGGCGGTGCCGTTCGCCACCGAACCCACCGCTGCCGGCGTCGCCGACGCGGCGCCCTTCCGCGGCGACGGTGGCGCGGTGACCGGCCAGGCCCTGGGGGTGGCCGACGCGCTGGTGGCTGACGTGCTGCTGGTGCCCGCCGACACCGGCCTGTACGCGGTGCCGGCCACCGCCTCCGGGGTCGAGCGCCACCCGGTCGTCTCGCTGGACCTCACCCGGCCACTGTGCGACGTGTCGTTGCGCGGCGCCTCCGGACGGCTGATCGCCTCCGGCCCGGGAGCCGCCGACGCGGTGCGCGCTGGCCTGACCGCCGGTGCCGCCATGCTCGCCTCCGAGCAGCTCGGCATTGCCGAGTGGTGCCTGGATACCACAGTGGACTACTTGAAGTCGCGCTACCAGTTCGGGCGGGCGGTGGGCTCGTTCCAGGCGTTGAAACACCGGCTGGCCGATGTGTGGGTCGACGTGGCGCAGGCGCGCGCGGCGGCCCGCTACGCCGCGGTGTGCGTGGCCGGCGACGACCCGGACGCGGGGGTGGCCACCGCGCTGGCGCAGGCGTACGGCAGTCCGGTGGCGGTGCACGCAGCCGAGGAGTGCGTGCAGCTTCACGGCGGCATCGGCTTCACCTGGGAGCATCCGGCGCATCTGTTCCTGAAGCGGGCCAAGGCGGATGCGATCGGGTTCGGCACTCCGGACCGGCACCGGGCCGTCCTGGCCGACCTGGTCAAGCTCCCCGCCTGACCCTCGCCAACGGGACGTGGTGGGGCACTGTCAGTGGGTGACGACCTTGTCGTAGAGGGCGACGAAGCCGTCGACCAGGGCGTCCAGGCCGAGCTCGAAGGCGCCCTCGTCGATGCGGCGTGAGTGCTCCGGCAGCCGGTGGGCGTCGGTCAGGTGCGGGTACTGCCCGGCGTACAGTTCCGGGTCACCCGGGAATCCCAGCGCGAACGAACCCAGTGCTGAGCCGGCCACGAAGAACCGCATGGTGGCGCCGATACGGGTGGCGTGCCCGGGTGGCCAGCCGGCGTCGATCAACGCGCCGTAGACCGCGTCCGCCAGCCGCAGCGCCGCCGGCCGCCGCCCGGGGCCCTGCACCAGGAACGGCACGATGTTGGGGTGGGCGGCGAAGGCCGCCCGGTAGGCGCGGGCCCATGACCTGAGCGCCTCCGGCCACGGGTCGCGGCCGAACATGGACAGGTCCACCTGCGCGATGATCGCGTCGCCCACCGCGTCGAGGATCTCCTCCTTGGTGGCGAAGTGGTTGTACAGCGACGGCGCCTGCACCCGCAGTTCGCGGGCGAGCCGGCGGGTGGACAGCGCGGCCAGCCCCTCCACGTCGATGATCGCGAGGGCGGCGTCGATGATGCGTTGCCGGTTCAGGACCGGGCGAGCGGGCCGTGCCATGGCAGGCGGTCCTTCCCTTCAAGCCGCGCCGGCGCTAGGTTAGAGTCTCGAGAAACTAACACTGATAGTTTAAGAAAGTCGGAGTCGAAGTCCATGGATCTAGCGCTGTCGGACGAGCAGGTCGCGGTGCGCACGCTGGCGGCCGAGTTCGTCGACCGGGAGATCGTGCCCCACGCGGCGGCCTGGGACCGTGCCGAGCGGGTCGACCTGCGCGTGATCACCCGACTCGGGGACCTCGGCCTGCTGGGACTCACCATCGACGAGCAGTATGGCGGATCCGGTGGTGACCACCTTACGTACTGCCTGGTCACTGAGGAGCTCGGACGCGGCGACTCATCGGTGCGCGGGATCATGTCGGTCTCGATCGGCCTGGTGGCGCGCAGCATCGCCACGTTCGGCACCGAGCAGCAGCGCCAGCACTGGCTGCCGCGGCTGTGCTCCGGTGAGGCGATCGGCTGCTTCGGGCTGACCGAGCCCGACGCCGGCTCCGACGTCGCGTCACTGTCCACTCGGGCCGATCGCCACGGCGACGGATGGGTGCTGTCCGGCACGAAGACGTTCATCACCAACGGCACCTGGGCTGAGGTGGCGCTGGTGTTCGCGCGCACCGGCGGAGACGGCGCCAACGGCATCACCGCCTTCCTCGTCCCGACCGACCTGCCCGGCTTCACCACCCACGAGATCCACGGAAAGCTCGGTCTGCGCGGTCAGGCTACCGCCCAGCTCAGCCTGGACTCGGTCCAGGTGCCGGACAGTGCGCGGCTGGGTGAGCCGGGCCAGGGGTTCGCGATCGCCATGGCCGCGCTGGCCAAGGGGCGGGTCTCGCTGGCCGCCGGCTGCGTGGGCATCCTGCAGGGCTGCCTGGACGCGGCGGTCGGCCACGCCACCACCCGGGAGCAGTTCGGCCGCCCCATCGCCGGTTTCCAGCTGGTGCAGGAGCAGATCGCCGACATCGCGGTGGAAGCGGACGCGGCCCGGATGCTCACCTGGCGGGCCGCGGACCTGATCGACCGGGGCCAGCCGTTCGAGACCGCCGCCTCGGTGGCCAAGCTGTACGCCAGCGAGGCCGCGGTGCGGGCGGCCAACTCGGCGTTGCAGGTCTTCGGTGGGTACGGTTACGTCGACGAGTACCCGGTCGGCAAGTACCTGCGGGACGCCCGGGTCACCACTGTCTACGAGGGCACCAGCCAGATCCAGAAACTGATCATCGGACGCGCGATGACCGGGGTCAGCGCCTTCCGCTGATCCCGGGCACCACCGGAAGGGCCAGCCGTGAACGATCGAGATGTGACCTATGTCGGGGGCGCCTGGGTGCCGCTGACCAGCGACGCCCGGATGGAGGTGGTGAACCCCGCCACCGAGGAGATCATCGGGCGCGTGCCCGAGGCGCAGGCCGCCGATGTGGACCTCGCGGTCGCCGCGGCTCGGTCGGCCGCCGACGCCTGGGCCGCCACCGACATCCCCACCCGGCAGGGCTACTTGCACAAGCTGCGTGACAACCTGGTGGCGCGCACCGACGAGCTCGCCGCCCTGATCACCACCGAGATGGGCGCACCGGCCCGCATCGCCGGCGGTATCCAGGTCAACCTGCCGGTGCAGGTCGTGGACTCCTATCTGGAGCTGCTGTCGACGCCACCGGAGCCGGAGCGGCTGGGCACGTCCCTGGTCGTGCGCGAGCCGGTCGGGGTGGTCGGCGCGATCACCCCCTGGAACTACCCGTTGCAGCAGGCCATCATCAAGATCGTGCCGGCGCTGGCGGCCGGCTGCACCGTCGTGCACAAACCCAGCGAGCTCACGCCGCTCACCTCGTACCTGCTGGCCGAGATCATCGACGCCGCCGGCCTGCCGGCCGGGGTGTACAACCTGGTCCCGGGCACCGGCCCGGTGGCCGGCGAGGCGCTGGTGGCCCACCCGGACGTCGACATGGTCAGCTTCACCGGCTCTACCCGGGCCGGGCGGCGGGTCGGTGCGGTGGCCGCCGAGACCGTCAAACGGGTCGCGCTCGAGCTCGGCGGCAAGTCGGCCAACATCCTGCTGCCCGACGCCGACCACGCGGTGGCGGTCAAGGTCGGGGTGGCCAACTGCTTCCTCAACGCCGGTCAGACCTGCACCTCACTGTCGCGGATGCTGGTGCACACCTCCCGCTACGACGAGGCGGTCGAGCGGGCGACCGACTATGCGGCCAACTATCGGCTCGGTGACCCCACCGATCCGCAGACCCGGCTGGGGCCGCTGGTCTCGGCGGCCCAGCGCGCGCGGGTGCACGACCTGGTGCGCCAGGCGGTGGCCGAGGGCGCGCGGTTGACCACCGGCGGGCCGGACGTGGACGGGCTGCCGGCGCGGGGCTACTACCTGGCGCCGACGGTGCTGGCCGATGTGGATCCCGACTCGGTGGCCGCGCAGGAGGAGTTCTTCGGGCCGGTGCTGTCGATCATCCGGTACGACGACGAGGATCATGCCGTGGCCATCGCGAACAACTCCCGGTACGGGTTGGCCGGCGGGGTCTGGTCTGCCGACATCGATCGCGCGACCGCGGTGGCGATGCGGATGCGCATCGGCCAGGTCGACATCAACGGCGCGGCGTTCAACCCGCTGGCACCGTTCGGCGGGTACAAACAGTCCGGTCACGGTCGCGAGCTCGGTCCTTACGGCCTGGCCGAGTTCCAGGAGATCAAGTCGGTCCAGCTGCCATGACGGCGGTGCGGGCGGCGGTGCTGCGAGAGCGCGGCGGTCGGCTGCGCATCGAGCAGATCGACCTGCCGGGTCCCGGGCCCGGGCAGGTACGGGTGACGCTGGCGGCCACCGGGGTGTGCCACTCCGACGCCTCGCTGGCCGACGGCACGCTGCGACAGTCGTTGCCGGTGGTGCTCGGTCACGAGGGCGCTGGTCGGGTCAGCGCCGTCGGCGACGGGGTCACCGGGTTCGCCCCCGGCGACCCGGTGGTGCTCAACTGGGCCCCGCCGTGCCGTGACTGCTGGTGGTGCACGCACGGCGAGCCGTGGCTGTGCGCACGCGCGGACGAGGCGTGGCAGCGGCCGTACGCCCGGCTGGGCGACGGCGGCGAGGTCTATCCGGGGCTCGGCACGGCGGCCTTTGCCACCGAAACCGTGGTGCCAGCCCATGCCTGTGTGTCGCTACCTGACGACATCCCCCTCGCCGAGGCGGCGCTGCTGGGGTGCGCGGTGCTGACCGGCGTCGGCGCGGTGCTCAACGCCGCCCGCGTGCAAGCCGGCGAGTCCGTGGTCGTGGTCGGTCTGGGCGGGGTGGGGATGGCTGCGGTGCAGGGCGCCCGGCTGGCGGGGGCCGACCCGATCGTGGCGGTGGACCCGGTGGCCGACAAGGCCGACCTCGCCCGGCGGCTGGGCGCCACCGACGTTCTCACACCCGGGCCCGACCTCAGTAAGCGGGTCCGCTCGCTGATCGGCGGCCGCGGCGCCGACCACGCCATCGAGTGTGTCGGGCGGGCTGAGACGATCCGCGCGGCATGGTCGGCCACCCGCCGGGGCGGGCGCGCCACCGTGGTGGGACTGGGGTCGACCACCGACCAGCTGTCCTTCAACGCGCTGGAGATCGGCCACTTCGCCCGGACCCTGTCCGGCTGCTACTACGGCAACACCGACCCGGCGCGGGACGTGCCGAAGCTGCTCGAGCACTACCGGGCCGGGCGGCTGGAGCTGGCCGCGATGGTCACCGACCGGATCGGCCTCGACGACGTCGGCGACGCGCTGGCGCACCTGGGCACCGGCGCCCGCAGCGTGGTGCTGTTCGAGTGACACACCGGGAGGCGCCGGTGGGGGACGCGCGAACCTGGCTGGTGGACACGCCGCGTGGGCAGGCGCGGGTCGACCTGACGTTGCCCGCGGGCGCACCGTCGGCGCTGCTGGTGCTGGGCCACGGCGCCGGCGGGAACGTGGACGCGCCGGACCTGGCCGCGGTACGGGCGGCGGTGCTGGACGCCGGTCTGGCGGTGGCGCGGGTGACCCAGCCCTACCGGGTGGCCGGCCGCCGGTCCCCGCCACCAGCTGCCCACCTGGACGAGGCGTGGACCGCAGCCGTGGCCGAGCTGCGCGGCGGGCGGGACCGGACGGTGCTCGCCCGGTTGCCGCTGGTGGTCGGCGGGCGCTCCAGCGGCGCGCGGGTAGCCTGCCGCACCAGTGCCGCCACCGGCGCGGCCGCGGTGGTGGCGCTGGCGTTTCCGCAACACCCGCCGGGGCGCCCGGAACGCTCCCGAGGTGCGGAACTCGACACCGGCCTGCCCACGCTGGTGGTGGGGGGTGACCGGGACCCGTTCGGCGTGCCGGACGAGCGTGCCGGCGTGACCGTGGTGGTGCGCCCGGGGGAGCGGCACGACCTGAAGAAGGACACCGCCGCGGTGGCCGCCGCGGTGCTCCAGTTCCTGCGCGCCCGCGGGTGGACGGTCGGCTGAGGTCCGGATCGCCCGACCCGGTGCGGTCAGGACCGGTCGTCGCGGCTGGCCAGGTCGTTGCGGTAGGTGGTGGCCGCCATCGGCGCCCCGGACCGGTACCCGGCGCGGCCGACCGCGTAGCCGGCGATCGGGGCGGTGAACATCTGCGCGGCGATCGCCAGCACGACGATGACCGCGGTGACCGGGCTGGGGATGAGCACCAGCACACCGGCCAGGATGCACGACACGCCCAGCGCCACCGCCTTGGCCACCGCGTTGGTGCGGTTGAAGATGTCGGGCAGGCGCAGGATGCCCACCGCGGCGGCGGCGACCAGGAACGTGCCGATGCCGATGAGCACGTGTCCGGCCAGTGACTGCAGCATCAGCGCGCCTCCCGTCCGGCGACATGCTCGACGAGCTTCGCCACCGCCACCGTGCCCAGGAACCCGACCAGGGTCGCGGCGAGCACCAGGTCCAGCAGCGCCGGCTCGTCCAGCCGGACCGCCAGCACCGCGATGCCGGCGACGAAGATCGCGAAGCCGAAGTCAACTGCGAGCGCGCGGTCGGCCGGAGTCGGACCGAAAATGGTCCGGCCGATGGCCACCAGCATGGCGACGGCCAGCACACCCAGCACCACGTTCAGCATCTCCTCGTCACCTCCGCTCCCGCTCGGAGTCGACCGGGCGCATCGCCGCGAGCAGCCGATCCTCCATCGTGCGCAGGTCGGCCAGGAACCGGTCCACGTCGTGGGCGAACATGCCGTGCACGTACAGCGTCGGCGGATCCAGCGCGACCTCCAGCGTCAACGTGCCCGGTGTCAGGCTGATCAGGTTGGCCATGGAGGCGATCTCCACCGGGCGCCGGCAGCGCAGCGGCACCGCGATCACCGCCGGGGTGGCGCGCGGTCGAGGGCGCAGGATCTCGGTCAGCACCGCGGCGTTGGCCTTCAGGAACTCCCAGGCGTAGTAACCGGCGAAGCCGACGATCCGCCCGGTGCGGACCGGGATCCGCACGAGCAGGTGGCGTTGCACCGGTGGGATGGTGGTCATGGTGTCACCGCCGCCACGTACGCGGATATGTCGACCAGGCCGGCCGCCGCCGTCTCGGCCGCGGCCAGCAGCGGCTGGGCGCCGACGCCGAGCACCACCGAGAAGCCGGCCAGCACCAGCGCCGGGGCGACCAGCGCGAACTTCGGCCGCACCCGCGCCACCGTGGTGGTGGCGCCGGTGTCCGCGGGCTCGTCCCAGGTGGCCTCGCCGTCATGGCCCCAGAATGCCCCGTTCCAGATCTTGACCATCGACAGCAACGTCAGCAGGCCCACCAGCACCGCGGCGACCGCGGTCACGTACGCCAGCCAGTGGTCGGCGACGATGGCGGCGCGGACGATGGTCAACTTGGCCACGAACCCGGACAGCGGTGGTATGCCGGCCAGCGACATCGCCGCGACCATGAACGCCACCGCCAGTAACGGTGCCCGGTTGACCAGCCCACCCAGGCGGGCGAGGGTGCCGGTGCCGTAGGTGGTCTCGACCGTGCCGGCGCACACCAGCAACGCGGCCTTGACCAGGATGTGGTGCAGCAGGTAGAAGATGCCGGCGGCCAGCCCCAGCTGCGCCACCCGCGGGTCGCCGCCGGAGAGCGCGAACAGCCCCGGCCCGATGATCATGTATCCGATCTGGCTGATCATGTGGAACGACAGGATGCCGCGCATGGTGGTCTCGCCGACCGCGCCGAGCACACCGAAGACCATGCTCAGCAGGGCCGCCGCGATGATGATCCAGCCGTACGCGGGGTCGCCCTCGTATATCACCGCGTAGATCCGGAAGATGGCGTACACGCCGACCTTGGTCAGCAGTCCCGAGAACAGCGCGGTGACCGCCGGCGCCGCGAACGGGTAGGCCCGCGGCAGCCAGCCGTGCACCGGCACCAGCGCCGCCTTGACGGCCATCGCCACCAGGATCACGCCGGCGGCGACCGCCATCGCGGTCGACTCCCGGGCGCTGCCGGCGAGCATCCCCAGGTTGACCGTGCCGGCCAGGCCGTAGACCAGGCCGATGCCGGCCAGCAGGATGGTCGACCCCAGCAGGTTCACCGTCAGGTACGTGCGCCCGGCCGCCACCCGCTTGGCGCCACCGGCCAGCACGATCAGCACGTACGACGGCGCCAGCATCACCTCGATGAACACGAACAGGTTGAAAAGGTCCGCGGTCAGGTAGGCGCCGTAGACACCGGCCGACAGCATCAGCACCAGTGGGGTGAACAGCCGGTGGCCGGCGTCGCCGGTGGCGAAGGCGTAGGCGAGGCAGGACACCACGATCACGCCGGTGACGACCAGCATAAGCGCGCTGAACGTGTCGGCGACGAACATGATCGCCACCCCGGGCAGCCAGCCACTGACGTTGTGGCTCAGCACGATGTCGCCGCCGGCGGTCTGCGCCAGCAGCACCACCGACAGCGCCAGCACCGCGGCGCTGGCGCCGATGCCGGTCACCTGGTGCCAGGCGCCGCGGTGGGGCACGAACACCAGCAGTGCCGCCGCCAGCAGTGGCACGGCGACGGGAAGCGCCAACAGTCCGCCGTTCATGTCGCCGCTCCCGCGTGCCGGTCGGCGTCGGAACCGTCGCCCTCACCGGACTCCGGCGCGATCCCGCTGACGGCGGCCTCGCTGTCGCCGCCGGTGCCGTCCCCTCCGTCCGGCCCGCTGTCCGGGTCCAGCACGTGGTCGTCGGGATCGTCGTCGCCCCCGGCGCGGGCGAGGCCGAGCAGGTAGACGGTGATCCCGAAGGTGATGACAATCGCGGTGAGCACGAACGCCTGCGGCAGCGGGTCGGCCATGCCCGCCACCGCCTCCTCGTCGGCGTCGGCGAGCAGGGGCGCGCCGCGCTGGGCCATCCCACCGGCCGAGACCAGGATGATGTTCGCCGCGTGGCCCAGCGCGACGAACCCGATCACGACGCGGACCAGCCCTCGCTGGAGGATCAGGTACACGCCGGCGGCCACCAGAATGCCGACAGCGATCGCGGCGGTCATGCCTCACCTCCTTCGGTGCGGCCGGCCGGTACGCGCTCGGCGACCGTGGCGCGCTGCGGCGGTGGCCCGGCCGAACCCAGCCGGTCGATCGCGGCGACCACCAGCCCCAGCACGAACAGGTAGATCCCCACGTCGAACAGCAGCGACGAGGTCAGGTGCACCTCGCCGACGTACAGGTGCAGCGGGGTGAAGAACGCCTCGCCGGCCGCGGAGGCCACCAGCGCCACCAGCACGCTGATCAGCAGACCGGCGGCGACCAGCGGCTCGGGCTTCAGCGCCCGCAGCACCGGCACCCGGCCACCGGTGCGCCCCTCGGCGAACCATCCGAAGGCCACCGCGATGCCGGCGACCAGCGCGGCGATGAACCCGCCGCCGGGCTCGTCGTGGCCGCGCAGGAACAGGAACACCGACAGCAGTAGCATGCCGGGGGCGAGCACCCAGTTGGTGGCCTGGAAGATCAGCCGGTCCACGATGCGCGGCGCCGCGGCCGACGGGTGGTCCCCGGTGGTGGCCGCGGCCGGGGCCGGCAGTGGCGGTGGCGGCTGGGACAGGCCGCTGGCGCGTAGCAACATCACCAGCCCCAGCGCGGCCACTCCGAGCACCAGCGCCTCGCCGAGGGTGTCCAGCGCCCGGAAGTCCACCAGGATGGTGTTGACCACGTTGGTGCCGCCGGCCTCGTCCTCGGCGTGCTGCAGGAAGTAGTCGCCGAGTTCGGAGCGCTCGCGCCATCCGGTGAACGCCAGCGTCGCCGCGGCAGCCAGCCCACCGGCCACCCCGGCCAGCGCCGCGGCCGGCACAGTGCGGCGCGGCCTGGTGCGCCGGAACCGCGGCGGCAGCGCCCGCAGCACCAGCACCGCCACCACCGCGGTCAGCACCTCGACCAGCAGCAGCGTCAGCGCCACGTCCGGGGCGCCGGCCAGCAGAAACCACGCAGAGACCAGCAGCCCGGCGAAACCCAGCAGGGCGACCGCGGCCAGCGCGTGCCGAGTGACGACCATGCCGAGCGTGGCCGCGGCCAGCAGCGCCAGCACCGCCCAGTCGAGCGGGCCGGTGACCTGCGGTGGCGCGGCCGGCCACCGGCCGAAGGCCACCAGCGCCACCGCGCCAAGTGACACCAGCACCACCAGCGGCCAGGACAGGAAGGCCAGAGTGGAGCTGGCGCGGTTGGGCCGGCCGACCAGCGCGCCCACCCGCAGGGTCGCCTCGTAGCCCTTGTCGAACAGCTCCCCTTCCGGTGGGGTGCGGATGCTGTTGAGGAACCGGTCCACCGGCTCCCGGGCGAAGAACAGCGTCATGCCGATGGCGATCGTGATCGCCGACAGCAGCAGCTCCGGGCTGAGCCCGTGCCAGAAGTACAGCTCCGGCGCCAGCCCGAGGGGCACCGTGTCGGCGACCGCGCTGCGGGTCAGCGGGTTGAGCACGGTCACGGCCACCCCGAGCACCGCGCCGGCCACGGCCGGCACCGCCGCCGGGGCCAGGAACTGCCACGCCGGCTCGTACAGCTGCCGCTGCGTGGTCGGGCCGGCGAAGGCGCCGTGGAAGATCCGTACGCCGTAGGCGAAGGTCAGCGCGGAGGCGATCACGCCGGTGATGCCGGCAGCCGGGCCCGCCCACGCGGCGAAGTCGGCCGTGCCCAACGCCTCGAAGATGGTCTCCTTGCTGACGAAACCCAGCATCGGTGGCACTCCGGCCATGGACAGGCCCGCCAGCCCGGTGAGGGTGGCCGTGACCGGCATCACCCGGCGCAGGCCGCCCAGCTCCCGCACGTCGCGGCTACCGGCCTCCCGGTCGATGATGCCGACCAGCATGAACAGGGTGGCTTTGAACAGCGCGTGGGCAAAGGTGTGTACCACCGCGGCGGCCAACCCCACCGACGTGCCGATCCCGGTCACCGCGGTGATCAACCCGAGCTGGCTGACGGTCGAGTAGGCGAGCAGCGACTTGAGATCGTGCTGGCGCAGCGCCAGCGCCGCCCCGACCACCGCGGTCAGCAGGCCGACACTGATCAGGGTGGCCTGCCACGCCGGCTCGGCGCCGTAGATCGGCGTGAAACGCATCAGCAGGTAGATGCCGGCCTTGACCATGGTGGCCGCGTGCAGGTAGGCGCTGACCGGGGTGATGGCGACCATCGCACCCGGCAGCCAGGACTGGAACGGCAGCTGCGCGGACTTGGTGAACGCCGCCAGCACCAGCAGCGCCCCCACCGGCCACGCCACCGGCGAGTCCAGCACCATCTGCGGGTCGGCGAGGATCGTCGGAAGGTGGGTGGTGCCGGTCTCGATGGCGATCAGCACCACCGCCACCAGCAGCGCCAGCCCGCCCGAGGCGGTGATGATCAGCGCCCGCATCGCCGGCCGCGCCGACTTCGGGCCGGTGCCACCGATCAGGAAGAACGAGGAGACGGTGGTCAGCTCCCAGAACACGAACAGCAGCACCAGGTCCGCCGCCAGCACCAGGCCGAGCATCGAGGTGGCGAACAGGGTGAGCAGGACGTAGGTGCGCGCGTGGTGGTCACCGTGCAGATAGCGGGGGCAGTACGCGAAGATCAGCACCCCGACGCCGATGACCAGCAGCGCGAACAGCGATCCCAGCCCGTCCAGCCGGAGGGTGGCGGTCACGCCGATCTCCGGCATCCACGGCAGCGTGCCCTCGACCGCGACGCCGTCGAGCGCCGACATCACCGACGGGGTCAGCACCGCGCCGAGCACCAGGAAACCGGCGGCGAGGAAGTAGCCGGTGTCGCGGCCGTACCTGCGGGAGATGACCGGCACCACGAGCGCCAGCGCCGTCATCGCGGCGAGGATCGCGAACAGGATCACCGGCGGCGCCCGGATGCCCGCAGGCCGGTCAACATGGGCTCACCCTCCCTCCCGGCCTGCGCGCCGTGCCGCCTGAACGGTGCATACGTTAAACGCCCGGTACGGGCACACTCAGCGTGTCACCGCTCGGGCTGGTCGTCATGATAGCGGGACCGGTGCCGCCCCCCTACAACAAGGTCAACCGCATCGACGCAGCGCGCGCGACGCGTCGCGCTGCGCAGTCAGGGCTGGCGCTACCGGTGCCAGCGCCAGGCGGTGAACCGGACGACCGGAAGGAACCCGTAGTGCCGCTCGGCGATCGGCCGGCTGTCGTCACTGAGCAGCGAGGCCACCGGCCGGTCACCCACGCAGTCGAGGCGCCGGCGCAGCATCGCCGACCAGTAACCGCGCCCCCGGTAATCCGGTAGCGTCACTCCCAGCACCAGCACGCCCAGGCCGTGCTGGACGAACACCCAGCCGCACGTGACCGCGACCCCGTCGACGTAGCCCACGAACAGCCGGTGGCCGGGCAGGTGGAGCACCCGCTCGTCGAGCCAGGCGTCGGGCGTGAACGGTTGCATGTCCGTGAACGGGAACCCGTCGACGACCACCCGCTGGAAGTCGGTCAGGCCACGGCGGTCGGTGACCTCGCAGATGGTCAGATCGGCCGGCACCGCCGGCAGCGGCGCCCCCGGCGGGCGCACCAGCAGCGGCGGGTGCCCTTCCCGGTGCCAGCCGCGGTCCCGCAGGTCGGGTGTGGGAAACGGGCTGAACAGGTAGACCTGACCGGTCCCGTCGACGTAGAAGGCCTCGATCGTGGCGAGCGTGGCATCCCAGCCGTCGGCACCGTCGGCACCCGGTGGCCGGGTGAGCACGGCCGCGTTGTGGACCGCCGCCGGCCGCCCGAGGTCGCTGGCGATGACACCGGCGGACTCCAGCACCCGTCCACCCAGCGCCCGCACCGGCGACACCGCGCTGGCGGCCAGCCCGAACGTGTAGTGGCGCACCAGCGTGTCGCCGGGGTCGAGGTCGGGTTCCCATCCGGTGGTCAGGTGCTCGGTGCTGCTCGACTCTGCGGCGGTGCCCATCGGTGCCTCCCGGGTCAGTGGCTTTCCGCCAGCCTGCCGGGCACACCTTTCAGCCGGGTCACAGCCGGCGTACGCGAAGATGGTGTCGTGCAGTACTCGGTGCTCGGGCCGCTGGAGGTCCGCCGGGACGGCGCGGTCGTGCCGCTCGGCAGTCCCCGCCAGCGTGCCCTGCTGGCGGCGTTGCTGGCCGCGGCGGGTTCGGTGGTGCCGGTCGACACGCTCACCGGGGCGGTATGGGGCGATCATCCGCCGGCCGAGCCGCGCAACGCCATCCAGACCTACGTGGCGCGGCTGCGTGAGCTGCTGGGCGCGCAGGCGGGACTGGTCACCCGCAGCCCCGGCTACGCGCTGGAGGTCGACGCCGACCGGGTCGACGCGCGGCGGTTCGAACGGCTGCTGGCGCAGGCGCGCGGCACCACCGACCCCGCCCGGGCGCGGCAGCTGCTGGACGAGGCACTCGGGCTGTGGCGCGGAGAGGCGTACGCGGAGTTCACCGCGCCGCTGCTGCGGGCGGAGGCGGTGCGGCTGGGCGAGCGGCGCCTGGTCGCGCAGCAGCAGCGGGCCCAGGCCGGCCTCGCGCTCGGGGAGGCGGCCGACCTCGTCGGCGAACTGCAGGGCCTGGTCGCCACCTACCCGTTGCGGGAGCCGTTCGTGGAGCTGCTGATGCGGGCCCTGGCCGCGACCGACCGGCAGTCCGAGGCGCTGGCGGCCTACCGTGACTACCGCGACCGGCTCGCCGACGGGACCGGCCTGGAACCCTCGCCGGCGCTGAACGACCTGCACACCCGGATCCTGCGCGGCGAACTCAGCGGGCGGACCCCGGCGCACGCGTCGCACTCCGCGGCGGCGCCACCGCGGGCCGACCACACCCCGGCGTTACCGGTGCCCACCACCTCGCTGGTGGGTCGGGAGCGTGAGGTCACCGACGTGGGTGCGGCGCTCGGCACCCACCGGATGGTCACTCTCACCGGCACCGGCGGGGTCGGCAAGACCCGGGTCGCCGCGGCGGCCGCGGCCCGCTACGGACCCGGGCACGGCGGGATCGGCTGGGTCGATTTGGCGCCGGTGACCGAACCCGCCACGGTCGAGCACGTGATCGCCACCGCGCTCGGCGCCGACCTGCGCGGGTCGCTGCCGCCCCGGCAGGCCCTCCTGGCGGCGCTGGCCCCGCGGCGGCTGCTGCTGGTGCTCGACAACTGTGAGCACCTGCTGGACGTGGTCGGCGCCCTGGTCGAGGAGGTCCAGCAGACGTGCCCGCTGGTGCGGGTGCTGGCCACGAGCCGGGAACGGTTGGCGGTCGACGGCGAGCGGGTCCTGCCCGTGGCCCCGCTGCCGGTCGACTCCGGCCCCGAGCCACACGCCGCCGGCGACACCGGGGTGCCCGAGGCCGTACGGATGTTTCAGGACCGGGCGGCGGCGGCGGGCGCCGGCATCGACACCTCCGGCCAGCGTGCCGTGGTGACCGACATCTGCCGGCAGCTGGACGGCCTTCCGCTGGCCATCGAGCTGGCGGCCGCCCGCACCGGCGCGCTGTCACTTGACGAGCTGCTCACCGCGTTGCGTGAGGACGGGCCGTCCGGTGCGGGCAGTCGGCGGAGCAGGACCGCGCGCCAGCGCGACCTGTGGGCGGTGGTGGACTGGTCCTACCAGTTGCTCGACCCGCCCCAGCAGCAACTGTTCGCCAGGCTGGGCACGTTCGCCGGCGCATTCGGCAGCGACGAGGCGCACGCGGTGTGCGCGCCGGACGGCCAGCGCCGGGCGGACACCGTCGCACAGCTCGCGGCGCTGACGGAGCGGTCGCTGTTGACCGGTCCGCTGGCCGGTCCCGGCGACGGGGCGGGGCGTTATCGGATGCTGCGCCCGCTGCGGGCGTACGCCCGGCAGCGGCTGGCCGACCGGGGGGAGACCGCCGGGCTCGCCGCCCGGCATGCGGAGGTGCTGACCGCCCGCGCCGAGGTCGCCGCCGGACCCCCCTTGACCGAACCGGGACGCCGGTGGCTGGAGGCGTCCCTGGACGACCTGCGCAGCGCCCAGCGGTGGGCCCGCCGCAACGGTGACGCCGGTATCCTCGCGCGGCTGGTCGCCGCGACGTACCGCTTCGACTACTGGCGCCCGGGCGCCGAGCTGATCGGGTGGGCCGACGACGCGCTGGAGCTGCCGGGCATCGACGACCAGCCCACTGCACCGAAGGTCTACGCCGCCGCCGCGGCTGCGGCGTGGATGCGCGGCGACCTGCGGCGCGCCGGCGATCTCGCCACCCGCGGCACCACGCTCGGCACCGGGCCGGACGACCCCGCGCGGGCGGTCGCCTTGGACGCGCTGGGTGACGTGTCGTTCTTCCAGGGCCGGCTGGCCGACGCCGAGGCCGCCTTCCGGGAGGCGGCCCGGCTGGCCGTGGCCGGTGGCGACCCGGACGGCGAGGCGAACGGTCTCGCCGGCGTTGCCCTGGCGATGGCGTACTCGGGCCGTGTCTCCGACGCGATCACGGAGGCGGACGCGGCCGACCGCGCCGCCGCGCGGGCCGGCCCGGCGGTGCAGGCCTTCGTGCGTTATGTGCAGGGTGAGTGTCGGGCCGAGGTGGCGCCCGAACGCGCGATCGCCCTGGTGGAGGAGGCGGTCGAGCTCGCCATCGGCTGCCAGGCCTGGTTCATCGAGGGCGTCGCGGCGCTGACCGCGGCCAGCTTGCGGGGTCGGCACCGCGACCCGGCGCTGGCCGCGCCGGCCTTCGCGGACCTGCTCCACCACTGGCGCCGCAGCGGGAACTGGACCCAGCAGTGGACCACCCTCCGCAACCTCGCCGAAATGCTCGTGCGCCTGGAGTCCTACGAGCCGGCGGTGGTCATCGCCGCCGCCGCCGAGGCGGCGGCCGCCGCCACGCCGACCTTCGGCGCCGAGTCCGACCGGCTGCGTCGGGCCCTCGACACCGCTCGGAGCCGCCTGGGGGAGCAGGCCCTCGAGGCGGCGCAGCGGCGAGCACGACAGCTGACCGGGCACGAGGTCGTCGACCTGGCCCTCGCTACCCTCCGGGGCCTGTCCGCGCGCTGACTGCCGCCAACCATGTGTGCTGACTCCGGCCTCGGGGTCGCGGTTGTCCAGCGTGAACTCGAACCGGCCGTCGCGCTTCCGTCCGGCCAGAGTGGGCGTGGATCGGCGGACAAGCGGGATACTGGTATCCCTATGGGTGGAGGATTGAGCCGCACCATGGCATTCGTCGCGCTGTGGCGGCAGTTGCGTGCGGCCCACCGCGGTGGGCCCACCCTGCGGGCCCGGCTTCGCGCGCTGCCGCGGATGACGGTGGCGTCGCTACGGCGGCGGTACGACGGGCTGTGGCGGTTGGCGCTGATGGGCATCGCCTTCCTGTATGTGCTGTGGCCGCTGGATCTGATGCCGGTACTCCTGCTGGGTCCGGTCGGACTGATCGATGATGCGGCGGCCGCGGGCCGGGCACGTTACCCGGCGGGGTCGGGAACGGGTGATGCGCGGCTCGACCGACGGTTCCTGCTGCCCGGCGGGTACCGACCGGCCGGGCGACGTCATGGCGAAACGTAATCGACGGTAACCGTCTCAAAACCAAGCGAGCTCAGCATCCCTTCCAGCATCGCCCGGGTGTTCTCGGCGGCGCGCTCCCGCAGTTCGCTGGCCTCCGCCGCTTCGGCGATCCGCCGCTCGGCAAGCCGGAGGACCTGCTGGTGCTGATTTGGATCGTTGCCGAACAGGTCGCCGATCCGGTTCGCCACGCCACGCTGCGTCGCAAACACGTAGCTGCGCTCGTGGTCGATGTTCGGGGGGGCAAGTTCGGGGGGCGGCAGTGAAACCACCACCGCGTTCTCGTTCTCGTCCACCACCAGGGCGTCCTCGGCCAGCCCACCGAACTCGACGTACGCGTCGACGGTGCCAGCGGCGACGAACAGTGTCCGCTCACTGAGGATGACGTCCGGGATGAACCGCCGGTTCCTGTCCACGTCGATGACCACCTCGAAGTTGCCGCTCGCCGCGGTGAACCGACTCAGGTCCTGGATGGACTTGAGCAGCACCGGCTGGCTTCGGTCGCTGGTCTGCTCTGCGAACGGGTTGCTCAGGCTCGGCAGCCAGTCCCGCCACCCGCCGACGGCCCCGATGCCGAGTAGCAGGACCACGACCACGGCCGCGGTGCCGAGTACCCAGACCAGCCCGCGGCCAGCGTCGTGGTGCCACCGCGACGGTGGGGGAACGGAGGCCCGTGCCGGTGCCGATAGATTCTGCGGGGTACGCGCGACCCCTGGCATGGTGGGGGTCCGCAGATGGCCGGTGCGACGTCGGGGCCGCCTGTTGCGTGCCATCGGGAGTCACGTCCCTCCATGACCTGTAGCCCGGCTGTGCGCTTGCTACGCGGTGTCTCCGAGACTACCCGCTCGGTACAGATCGGAGCAGCTTTCGCAGGTCTGCTTAGGGCGTGGAGCAACGAGCGGGTCCGGGCCGAAGAGCGCGCCGGGCGGTGCCCGCCCCGGCGCGCCCGCTCGGTTCGGCCAGCACCTCGACATCGCGTCGAACGTGATCAGTCAGACGGCGTGGGCGCATCCGGGCACTCGATCTCAGGGTTGATGCCGAAGTAGTTCAGGGGCCCGGCAAAAATCGTTACGACCGTGGATCCGATCGAGCCACAGTCGGGATTGGACTGATCATAGTAACCGCGCTGGCCAGCCGCGAACGCTCCGATCACGAGCCAGATCACGGCGACAATGGGTATCACGAAGCTGGTACGCACGACTCCTCCTCGGGGGGTGGCCGGGTCCCGGCCCATCGGCCGGAGCGGGTGGTGCCGAAACCCGTGCGACAACGTCCCCGTATCCTCCTCGACGCACCCGCCGCGAGGTGGGGTGTGCCCGGAGGTATCGGGTGCCAAGTGTCCTTCTACCCGGTTTTCCGGTGGCGTACACGCCCCGGACGTGGTTTGGGCCACCGCGAGGGTCGCGGAGAGCGGGACCGGCCCCGGGTCGGCCACCAGCCTGGCGGGCACACCCGCCCGCGCAGCCCCGGCACATGTAGAGCGTGATGTCCCGAGACACCTGTTCACGGTGTCGCGAGACATCCCACGCGTGCCCCCGACTGGACTCGCAAGGACGGTGCCCTGGCCGACTCGTTCAGTGTCCAACACCCGCTGGTTGATGGCGCGGGCGCGGGTCTGTACCTGGTCGAGGTTGGGTAGCAGGCGTTGTCAGCCGATGTCGTAGGCGTCGTTGATCACAGTTTCGATGCGCATCGCTTTGCCGTCTTTGAGGTACTGCCTGAGCCGGGAGTGTTTGTAGAACACGTTGACGGTCACGCCGTCGGTGTGCCGGTCGATAGCGGTTTTGAACACCCCGCCGGCCTAGCGGCCGCTCTGGTGGCGTTTGAAGATGAGATCGACGTTTTCCGGACGTCCCAGGTCGAGGTTGTCAGCGATGAAGGCTTCGAAGAAGGCGCGGGCGTGCCGGGGGCCCCGGCCGGCTACCTGATTGCATGACAGCGCTCGAAGCGCGCCAGCACGCGTGAGGCGATACTGGGCGGACTCCACCCACCGCCAGGTGTTCTTGGGTAGCGGTCGTCCGGATAGAGTTCCGTCGTTCGCGCAGTTCGGTGAGGTGCTGGGCAGCAGTGACGAGGTCGCAGTGAACCCAGCAGGTTGCACACCTATCGGCGTTCCGCAGATCGCATGCCGCCGGTGAGTTCAAGCTGGGGCCCTGGCTTCAGGTGGCGGTGTAGGACTCCACGGGGATGGTGGCGAGCCCGCGCACCCCCTCGGCGAGACGACGTTCCGCCGTTACCAACGGCACGTTGAGGTGTTCTGCAAGTGCGACGAACGAGGCGTCGTAGGCCGAGGCGTTGTGTCGCAGCTGCCATACGCGGTCGGCGAGTTCGGCACTCATCGGATAGCGCACCAGTCGCAGATCCCGCAGGGTGCGACGAGAATCCTCAGCCAGCTCGATGTCGATCGACTGGCGCAGCACCAGCTTCCGAAGCACGTTCAAGACTTCGTAGTCGATCAGGCCCGGTGCGCTCATCCACTCCACACCGTGCACGCGCCGTGCCAACTCGGGTATCGCGGCAGGATCGGTCGTGAGCACCTCCACCAGGGCGGAGGTGTCGATCACCAACACCGCTACCGCTCACGGTCCTCGGCGACCATCGCCGCAGCGTCGCCGGGCGTCGCCCGCTTCCGGTGCTTGGAACGTTGCCAGTGGTCGTCGAGAGTGTGGCTGATCTCGGGCTTCCCTTCGATCTGCGCTATGCGACGGAGAAGATACTGGGAGATCGTCAACCCCTGAGCACGGGCGTGCTCAGCGATGGCCGCGTGAAGGTCCGCTGGCACGTTCCGGATCTGCAAGGTGTTCGCCATACCCAGAGCCTAGCATGCGTGACGCATGCATCGCTCGGAACGTTGTGGCCTCCGGGCTCGTCAACCGGCTCACACTGTGCGGCGGTTTCGGCCTAAATAAGGAGGTGAAGGTCTGTTAGCGTCCTGCAGGCTCCACCCGGCGCACGGCCCGCCATCCGCGTACCAGCTGTGCCGCGTCGTCGGTTTCGCTGCGTGCGGCTGCGATCCCACAGGTCATCTTGTGCTGGTCGAAAACTCGGCTGCGCGGCCTGACCTCGGGTTTCATGCGGCAGGCTGGTACTCGTTGAGTAGTCCGCCAAGGATGCTTCGGCGCCGGATCCTGTGGGTCTGGACGGGGAAGGGGATCACGTTGGGATCGTCGTCGGGGGCTCGCAGACCGATGCCGTGGCCCTGGTGGCTGCGGCCGGTGTTGTAGTGATCGACGTACCGGTGCAGGACGGCGCGCAGGTGCCGCTGGCCGGCGATGAGCATCCGGTCGGTGCACTCCCGGCGTACCGAGGCGATCCACCGTTCGGCGTAGGCGTTCATCTGCGGTGCCTGCGGTGCGGTGAGCAAGATGTCGATGCCGATCGAGGCGAGTACCGCGTCGAAGGCGGCGGTGAACTTCGTGTCGCGGTCGCGGATCATGTGTGCGAATCGGTGCCCACTCTGCTCAAGATCGGCGGCAAGACCACGGGCCATCTGGGTGACCCAGTGCCCGGTCGGGCACGCGGTGACTGCGAGCAGATGCACGCGCCGGGTGTGGATCTCGATCACGAACGCAACGTACAGCCTGGTCAACGCCACGGTGTCGACGTGGAAGAAGTCGATCGCCAGGAGGCTGCCAGCCTGGCACCGCAGGAACGCCCGCCAGGACTCGCCTCGCAGACGCGGCGGCGGAACACGATGCTTCCGGAGGATCTTGCGGATGGTCGCCGCGGCGACGCGGTGTCCGAGGCGGCGCAGCTCGCCCTGGATGCGCACCACACCCCAGGTGCGGTTCTCGCCAGCCAGCCGCAGAATCAGCGTGACAAGCCCGTCGCTAATCGGCGGGCGTCCGGTAGGCCGCGGCTGGGTCCACTTCCTCGCGACCAGCCGCTTGTGCCAGCGCAGCAGGGTGCCCGGGGTGACGATACGTCGCCCGCGCAGCAACCTTGGCAGCAGTCGGGCAAGCGCGGCCAGTACCGCCCGGTCGGGCCAGCGCAAGCACGGCCTCGGGTTTCCGCGGCGCAACACGGCGACCTCGTGGCGTAACGTGAGCAACTCTGCGTCCTTTGCTGCCGACGAGTGCGCCAGCAGCGCCAGCCAGGACAAGACGACAGCGAACAGGCGATAGATCAGACCGACCAGCACGATCACCGATCATCCCAGGTCACGGCCGGTGGCTGAGTTTACGACCAGCACAGGCGGGGCCAGCCGCAGCGGGCAGAGCGTGCGCACCACGGCGTGGTACGCTTAGGGCGTGTTCGGTGAGATTCTGTGGACCCTCGAGTCCGAGATCCACATCGCCAGACACGGCGTCACCCCAGAGGAGGTAGAGGAGGCGCTCTACAGCCATCCGCGGCTGGTCGAACCCGGCCGCGACGGAACCCGGCTGGCCTATTGCGGCACCACCGCCGGCCGTCACCTATTGGTGGTGGTGGCTGAGGCGCCCGATGGTCGTGACTTCATCGTCACGGCGCGAGACATGACTGAGATGGAGAAGCGAGCCTTCCGCCGGAGAGGGCGGTGATCATGGACAAGAACAAGCTTGAGAAGTTGCGCGACTACTACGACACCACCGACACCGCCGAGTCGGTCGAGCGTGCTACGTGGGATGAGCGTGTCGTCAGCCCGGATGAGGTCATGGTGTCCACCTCGATCCGGCTGCCGCGGTCGCTGATGCAGCGGGTGCGGGAACGCGCCGCCGAAGCCGGGGTACCGGCCACAGCGTTGATGCGCCAGTGGGTGCTGGATCGGCTGGAGGCTGGCGAGGATGACGAAGTGGTGCCGGTGGCCGATCTGAAGCGCCTCATCGCCGAGCGCGCCCGCCGCGCGGCGTAGCTAGTTTTGCGGCGACCGCAATCTGCGGTAGATGTGACCTCGCGCAAAGGACCTGCTCTAGACGGAGACATTTCGGACGATCTTGATACTACTCCCGTTGGCCAACGCGGCGACCTCGTGGCGTAACGCGAGCAACTCTGCGTCCTTCAACGCCGACGAGCAGCGCCAGCCAGGGCAGACGAAACAACAACAGCACAGCGAGTGGCGTCCACCTGCTCCTATGTCAAGCGTCGGCGAGGAGCGCCCAGTAGACGACGTCGGAGAGACGGCGTTTGAGCGCGCGGAGAGACTCGGTGGTGGTGTCTCCGTCGGCTCGTCGGCGTTGTAGGAAGTCGCGGGCGGGCTGGCGACATGTGTCTGACCAAATGCACCAGGACGGGGAGGTAATACCCAACCATCGGGGGGCGTTCACTTGTGATCCTTTCGTAACTGCCGCCGGGCCGCAACTCTGGCCTCGTGGGCGCGTTG
>SLSW01000196.1 GCA_007130245.1 Micromonosporaceae bacterium | reverse complement strand
TGAACAATCCCTAGATCGACGGGGGTGACGCCGGCCGGCACGCCAGCGGCGTAGCGCCACCAGACCGGCCACGACGGCGACAACCGCCGGCACGGTCCAGAGCGGCACCTCGGACAACCAGCCGGACAGGCGCTGTTGCGCGGCGTACTCGATCTCGCCGGTGTCGAGTCCACCGATGCCGATGAGTCCGGCGGTGCCGTCGAACCGCAGGAAGATCACACCGATGATCACGAACATGACGCCGGAGACCAGCGAGGTGGTGTGCACCCGCAGCGGGCCGGCGGCGAGCACTCGCCCGCGCAGCCAGCCGTGGCGGCCGAGATCGAAGCGGTCCCAGGCGGCGGCGAGCAGGAACAGCGGCAGCGCCATGCCCAGCGCGTAGACCGCCAGCAGGAAGCCGCCAGCGGCGGGGGTCCCACGGGTGGCGGCCACCGTCAGGATGGCGCCGAGCACCGGACCGGAGCAGAACCCCGCCAGGCCGTACACCGCTCCCAGCGCCACCGTCGACGCCCACCCGGTGCCCTGCGACAGGGTGAACGCGGCCTGCGCCAGCCGCCCGCTGAACGGCACCGCGAAGCTTCTGCCCGCGATCTGGATCAGGCCGAGGGTGATGAGGACCCAGCCGGCGACGGTCACCAGCAGCGCGCGGTGCCCGTAGAACAGCGCCGACGCCGCACTCGCGCCCATCCCCAGCGGGACGAGGGTGATCAGCAGGCCGCCGTAGAAGGCGCCGGTGCGCGCGAGCAGCGCGGTCCGCGAGGCGAAGGCGTAGGCGAAGAACGAGGGCAGCAGCAGCGCGCTGCACGGCGACAGCAGCGACAGCACGCCGGCGGCGAACGCCACCAGCAGGCCGACGTCGGTCATGAGGCCGTCTCGAGCACCTGCTCGATGAGCTGCACGAACGCCTCGGTCGGCTGGGCGCCGATGATCGGGTGGCCGTTGATCAGGAACGCCGGGGTGCCGGAGACGCCGATCTGCTGACCCTCCCGGGCGTCGTGCTCCACCCGCTCCCGCAGGGAAGGGTCGTCCAGGTCGGCGGCGAACCGGTCGGTGTCGAGGCCGGCCTCCCGGGCCAGTTCGACCAGCCACGCGGTGTCGATCTCACCGCTGTTGGGGGACGGCTGCGCCGCGAAGAACGCGTGGTGGAACTCCCAGAACATCTGCTGCTCGCCGGCGGCGCGGGCGGCCACCGCAACGGTGAGCGACTTCTCGCCGAGGTACGGGAAGTCGCGCCACTCCATGCGCAGCAGGCCGGTGTCGACGTAGCGCTCGACCAGCTCCGGCGCGGTCTCGAGTGCGTACCGACCGCAGTACGGGCACTGGAAGTCCGAGTATTCGACCATCACCACCGGCGCGTCGACCGCGCCGCGCGCCAGCGGGTCGTCCGGGTCGCGGCGGGCGAGCGCCGCCAGGGCCTCGATCGCCTCCTCCTGCGAGGGTGCGGCCTGACCGCTGCCGGCCGCGCCGGGCGCGTCCGCGACCGGGTCCTCGCCGCCACCGCTGGACTGGAACATCAGCGCCACGACGGCGACCAGCGCGGCGACCAGGGCGACCGCCGCCGCCATCTTCGGGCTGCGGGGGCGGTAACCGGAATCCGTGTCGGCCGGCGGAGCGCCGGTGTCCTCCGCCGGGGCGCCGGTGTCCTCCGCCGGGGCGCTGGTGTCCTCCGGCGAGGAGGCGGCCTCGGCGGGCCCGGGGGTGCGGTCAGGCATTGGTGCTTCCCATCGACGGTTGCGGGACCGGGCACGCGTACTCGAACCTGAGCCGGCGCGCGAGCGCCCACAGCAGCAGGCCGATCGCGAGCAGTAGCAGCAGCGGCTGCACCGGCGCGAACCAGGTCACCGCTCCGGCACTGCCCAGGGCGAGCAGCACCAGCTTGTTGCACACCGGGCAGCCCACCGCCAGGAAGGTGAGGAACCCGCCGGCGGAGCCGGCGCCGGCGCCGCGGGTGGTGGCGGCCTGCGGTGCCCGGACGTACGAGGCGATGAGAAGGCCCGCCAGCGCCGAGGTCACGATCAACGCCGGCCACGCCCACCAGGTCGGCGGGATCATCCGGGTGAACACCGGGGTGGAGATCATGGCGGTGGGCAGACCGACCAGGACGACGAATCCAAGCGCCGCCACGGCGGCGACCAGCCACCGCCGGGCGGGCCAGCGCCGGACCGCCTCGAGCATCTCGTTCAGGCCCGACATGTCACTCCTCCGTCGTCACCGGTCGCCCCCGCCGGACAAAGGTATCGAGCGCTGGCGGCCACCTGCCAGGCGCCCGGGCAGATCCGGGGGGCGCGGATGTCATACACCCCGCCCGGGCGGGGTATCAGGAGCCGAGGCGGAGAAACCGAGTGACGCGGGGGGAATCGTGAACGGTGCACTGATGATCCGCTGGGGGGAGAACATCCCCGGCCGCGAGACCAAGGGCCTGGAGGTCTTCGGGAAGGCGGTCGCCCGGTTCGAGGAGTACGCGAAGGAGGGCCGGGTGCACGGCCACCGGGAGTACTTCGCGCTCACCGGCAGGCAGGGCGGCTTCATGATCGCCGACGGCGAGGTGGACGAGCTGCTGAAGATCCTCGGGGAGGAGGAGACGATCCAGTTCAACGCGGAGGCGGCCGCGATCGTGTCCGACTTCTCCATCGAGGTCCATGCCGGTGGTGACGACCGGACGGTGCAGCGTCTTACCGGCAACTACGTCCAGCGCATGAACGAGCTGGGCTACATGTAACTCTCCGGTCGGCCGGTCGGTGGGTGCCCGACGTACCATTGTGGCGTGACGCGGGTGCGGGCGGCGCTGGGCAGTGTGCTGTTCTTCTGCGTCGCGCCCGGGCTGGTCGTCGGCCTCGGACCGTGGCTGCTGACCGGTTGGCAGATGCACGACCCGTTGCCGTACCTGCTGCCGGTGCGGGTGGTGGGTGGGTTGCTGCTGGCCGCCGGGCTGGCGTTCCTGGTCACCGCGTTCGTCAGGTTCGTCGTGGAGGGGCTCGGCACGCCCGCGCCGGTGGCGCCTACCGAGCACCTGGTGGTGGGCGGCATCTACCGGCATGTGCGCAACCCGATGTACCTGGCGGTGGCCGCGGCGATCCTCGGTCAGGCGCTGCTGCTCGCCCGGCCGGTCCTGCTGGGGTACGCCGTTGCCATCCTCGCGCTGCAGTACGCCTTCGTGCGTTTCCACGAGGAACCGGCTCTGCGTCGGCGCTTCGGCGAGCAGTACGACACCTACCGGCGGGCGGTGCCGGGATGGTGGCCGCGGCTGCGTCCGTGGCGGGGGGCGCCGGCGTCACCGACCTCAGGACGCGGGTAGGTCAACCAGCGTCTGTGCCCAGCGCCGGAATCCCGAGTCGGGGGCGGTCTCGCAGTAGCGCTGGAACTGCTCCCGCACCTGGTCGCGCCGGATCCCGCCCACTATGGATGGTGGGCGGAACCACGGCATGTCGGCGCTGGCCGGCTGCCAGGTGCGCACCAGGCCGGCCGCCCCGTCGCCCGGCGACTCCAGGCCGAAGTAGACCTCCCTGACCCCCAGGTTCATAGCCGCACCCAGGCACATCAGGCAGGGTTCCAGATTGACCGCCAGCCGTAGTGGCGCGGGGTGTTGCGACGTCGTGAGCCTTTCGTCGGCGGCGGTCATCGCCAGCAGGTCCGCGTGGACCAGCCGTCTGCCCGTCGCAGCGTCTCGTGTGAAGGAATGGCCGATGATCTCATTTCCCGTAACCACGACCGCGCCGATGGGCAGCTCCCCGGCCGCCATCCCGTCCTCGGCTATCTCGATCGCGGCTGCGACCATCTCGTCGGAGTCCATCCGTCGCACGCTACTGCGCCGCGACATCGGCGGTCCGGTCAGCCGCCCCGCAGGTGGCGGATGGCAAGTTCGGTGCGGGAGGTGGCGCCGGTCTTGGACAGCAGCCGCGACACGTGCACCGCCACCGTCCGTGGCGAGATGCCGAGCTTGTCCGCAATTTCCTGATTGGACAAGCCTTGCGCGACCAGGTCCCGCACCTCGCGCTCCCGGGAAGTCAGTGCCGGTCCGGCGCGGGTCGCTTCTTGTTGCAGCGTGCGCGCCGCCGCCAGCCGGCCGCCGGGCCACGCGACCAGCAGCGTGCACGCCTCATCGGCGGCGGCACGGGCCTCGGCGGTACGGCCCACGCGGAGCAGGCTGCGGCCGAGTCGGGTCAGGGTGTCCGCGCGCCACACCGCCCGACCGGTGGAACAGTCCTTCCGCACCCGGTCGCCGAGTCGCACTGCCTGCTGGTCGTCGCCGTCTGCTTCGGCCAGCGCGAGCTGCACCGTGGCGGCGAGCGACGGTGGCATGCCTGCCGGCAGCGTGGCTCCCAGGAAGGCACGCACCGACGACGGCGCCACCCCGCCGTCGAGCGCCCACATCGCGGCCGCCGCCGCCCGGTGCCGCCGTCGGGCATGGTCGGCGGGCGGGACCGCGGCGCGGTATCGGCTCAGCGCACGGATCGTGCCCGCGGCAGGCCCGGTACGGGAGGCCAGCGCCACGTCGAGTAGGGCCACATACAGCACCGCCCAGAACTGGTCCATGCCGGCGGCCTCGATCGTGCTGCGTTCGGCCAGGGCCGCTGCCTCGTCGACGCGGTCGGCCTCCAATGCCAGCATCCCTGCCTTGGCGGCCAGCACCACCCGCTCGACCGGCTCGGTCTCCTCCGGAAGCCGCGTCGTGACCGCCTGCCACCCCGGCTCCCACTTGCCGGTGCCGTGGGCCAGGTCCACCCCGTGCCGTACGATCTTGCCCAACGACGGGTGCAGGCCCAACCGGTTGGCGCGTTGCCATGTCGCCTCCCAGACGGCCCACTGTTCGGCCGCCGGCCGGTCGGCCAACCGCGCACCCAGGCTGTTGTTGAGCACCCGGCCGAGGGTGACAAGGTCACCTGCCTGCTCACATGCGCGTTCGGCGTCGGCGAACAGTGCCAGACCGCTCGCACGCAGGTCAGGGTCGCCGGCGGCGTCCGCCTGCTCGCACAGCGCGGTGGCCTTGTCGGTCAGTGCGTTGCGCCATGCGGAGTGTTCGCCAGCGCGTTCGGCGGCCGCCAGCGCGCGGTCAGCCATCGCCACGGTCTCGGAGTGCCGCTCCGCCCGCATCAGGGCGCGCGACCAGGCCGCGTGCACCCGCGCCGCCGCCGGCGTGTCCGCCTGGTCGCCACCCAGCAGCGCCAACGCCTGCCGCAGCGCGGACCACTGCCCGGCCAGGTCGCCCGCATGCCAGCGCAACTGCGCCAGCAGGCACCAGGCGTCGGCGGCGGTGTCGTCGGTGGCACCGTCGCGCCACGCCTGGGCGTGCGCCTCCGCCTCATCGAACCAGCCGGCGGCATATGCAGCACGGGCGGCGAGCGCGTGGGTCGGCCAGGCCGGCTCGACACCGGCTTCCAGCGCCAGTTCCGCCATCCGCAGCGCCTCGGCACCGGAGCCGGCGGCCAGCAGCGCCTGCGCCGCACGGTGCGCGACCTCGACAGTCTGATCCGCCAGCCCCGCCCCGGCGGCGTGCCACGCCAGCACCGCATCCGGGGCGTGACCGGAGCGCCGCACCGCATACGCCCGGGCGTGCCACCGCCGCCGCGCCCCTGCTGGCATCCGGCCGGAGACAGCCTCCCGGGTGAGCGCGTGGCGGAAGGCGAACCGGTCCGGGCCCACCTCGACGAGGGCCCCGGTCGCCGCCAGTGTCCGCAACGCCGGCAGCACCCGGTCAACAGGTTCGGTGGTGACCTGCGCCAGCAGGTGCACATCGACCTGCTCGCCGAGCACCGCGGCGACCTCGGCGACCCGCACCGCCTCCGGCCCGGCGGCGTCGACGCGGCCCAGCAACGCCGCACCGGCGAGGCCGGTCAGGGCGGCGTCGACCAGTGCGTCGACGGTGGGGGCGGAACGCGCCAGCTCCTCCACCCAGTACGGCAGGCCGTCGGTGCGCCGGCGCACCTGCACGGCCGTACGCATCGGTATCCGGGCACCCCGCATGGCGCCGACCAACTCGGCGACCGCGCCGGTGGACAGGCCTGACAGGGTGATTGTGCTCACACCAGGTGTGGCGGTGAGCAGGGCGAGCGCGTCAACCAGTGAGCGGTGCGGATCGTCGCGGGTGGTGGCCAGCAGCACCGGGCCGTCCGGACTGCGCGCGAGATCGACCAGCACGGCCAGGCTGTCGGCGTCGGCCCAGTGCAGGTCCTCGACCACGATCACCTGGTGCGGCGACCGCCGAAGGGCCGCCACGTAGGCCCGTACGGCATGGGCGTGGTCGAGCGCCTCGTCAACGCTCACCAGCTCGCGGACCACGCCGAACGGCACCGGGGCCACCGGGCTGGCCATTGCCCACGCCACCTCGATGCCGGCGACGGCTTCACGCACCAGCCGGCTCTTGCCCACCCCGGCCGGACCGGTGACAACGATCGTACGGGGCTCACCGGCGGTCACGGCCGTCCGAACCGTGGCGAGCTCGGCGTCGCGCCCGATCAGTGGAGTCACCACCAGCAGTGTAGTCATTTATACGTACTGCGGTCCGGGCCGGATGACGGCATGATCGGCGCCATGCCAGACGGACCCGCGATCGAGGTGGCCGGGCTGCGCCGGGTGTTCGGCGGCCGGCGCCGCATGCCGGAGGTGGTCGCTCTCGGCGGGGTGGACCTGACGATCCCGTCCGGGGAGGTGCACGGGCTGCTGGGCCCCAACGGCGCCGGCAAGACCACCCTCTGCAAAATTCTGTCCACTGTGCTGTTGCCCACCTCCGGGCGGGCAGCGGTCGCCGGCCACGACGTGGTCACGGAGACCGCGGCGGTGCGCCGGCTGATCGGCATCGTGTTCGGCGGCGAGCGCGGCCTGTACACCAGGCTGACCGCGCGGCAGAACCTGGCGTTCTGGGCGGCGCTGTACGGCATGCGCGGCCGGGAGCTGCGCCGTCGGGTCGACGAGCTGCTGGAGCGCATGGGACTGGCCGAACGCGCCGGCCAGCGGGTGGAAGGGTTCAGCCGGGGGATGAAGCAGCGGCTGCACCTGGCCCGCGGCCTGGTGGGCGACCCGCGGGTGGTGCTGCTGGACGAGCCGACCACCGGTATGGACCCGGTGGCGGCCCGGGAGTTCCGCACGCTGGTGGGCGAGCTGCGCGCGGAGGGCCGCACGGTGCTGCTGACCACCCACGACATGGCCGAGGCCGAGGTGCTGTGCGACCGGGTCACCCTCATCGACGAGGGGCGGTTGCTGGCCACCGAGCGGCCGTCGGCGCTGACCCGGTGGCTGTCGACATACGCCCGGGTGGAGGCGAGCGAGGTGCCGCCAGCGCTGGCCGAGCGGCTCGTCGCCGAACTGGGGGACATCCCCGGCGTGGCCGCGGTACGCCGCACCCCACCGGCCGGGTTACGGGTAGACACCGACGCGGAGGACGCCGCACCGCGGGTGCTGCGCCTGCTGCTGGACGCCGGCGTGACCCACGTCGCCACCGTGCAGCCGGACCTGGAGGAGGTCTACCTGCACGTGATCGGCGAACGGGGGATGCGGGTCGGCCGATGATCAGTGGACTGGTGACCGGATTCGCCTTCGAGGTACGGGTGCTGCGCCGGTCGTTCGGCGAGATGGTGGTGCTGGTGACCGCACCGCTGATGACGCTGGTGTTCCTGGCCATCACCCGCCACGCCGGCCGCGACGACCTGGCGCCGTACGCGGTGCTGGCGCCGGCGCTGATCGTGCTGTGGGGCACCGCGCTGCAGATCTCCGGTGAGATCGTCGCCCGGGAGCGCGAGTTCGGCGCGCTGGAGGCCCTGGTGGCCGCGCCCGCTTCGTTCGGCGCGGTGACCACCGGGCGGATCGCCGCGGTGACGCTGCTCAGCCTGGTCGGTTTCGCCGAATCGTGGCTGGCCGCGTGGCTGGTGTTCGGGGTGGTGGTGACGATCTGGCACCCGGTGGCGTTCACCGCTGCGCTGGTCGTCACCGGGCTGGCGATGGCCGGCACCGCCAGCATCATGGCGGCGCTGTTCGTGCTCGCCCGCTCCGCCCGCGCGTTCCAGAACTCGCTGAACTATCCGTTCTACGTGCTCGGTGGAGTGATGGTGCCGGTGTCGCTGCTGCCGGGCGCGTTCTGGCTGGAGCCGGTGTCGAAGGCGGTGTTCCTGTCCTGGTCGGCGGACCTGCTGCGGGACGCGCTCAGCCCGGCCGCCGTGCCGG
>SLSW01000142.1 GCA_007130245.1 Micromonosporaceae bacterium | reverse complement strand
GTGATGATGCCGGCGGCGACGGCCCGGCCGAGGATGAGATCCGGGTGCCCGTACGGGCGCCGGGGTGTGCTGGAGCCGGCGGGCAGGTCGGCGGGCAGCTCTACGGTGGTGTCGCTGCGGCGGGCGGTCAGCCCGGCGCGCCAGGCGGCCCAGCACAGCCGCAGCCAGATCCGCGGCGGGTCGAGCGGGTCGGTGCGTAGCGCGTGGAGGAACCCGGCGAGCAGCTCGGAGTCGATGTCCTCGGCCAGCTCCGGCACGCCATGCGACAGGCGGGCGGCCATGCGGGTCAGACCGGGGATAGCCACGCCGACCGCGCCGACCACCCAGGCAGGTCCCCACTGGCGAGCCTGACGCGCGAGTTGCCGCCACACCGCATCGGAGGTCTCGAGGGCGACGCCGGCCAGCAGCAGGTCGCGTAGCTCGTCCAGCGGCAGCATCCGGTCGGGTAGGCCGGGGATGCGTCGGGCGTCGAAGGACAGCGGGGCCGGTTGGCAGACCAGCAGCGCGAAGTGCTCGTCGGCCTGGGTGAGTGCGGTACGCAACATCGGGACCTCCGGGTCGCTGGGCTCCCACCTGCAGAGGTGGGAGCGGAGGTCCCTATTGCCGCAGGTCGACCTGACACCACAAGCGTTTGTCAGGCCCTGTCAGGTGCTGTCAGGTTCGCCGCCCACGTACCGCTGTCAGGTTTGGGCTGTCAGGTGCTGTCAGGTCGGGCCGGAGTTCGATCCGCCGGACAAGTCGCGTCTGGGGGTTGTCAGTACGCCGCCCGGGGTCCGGGGGCCACCGTGCCTATGACCGAACCCGTACGCCCCGCACCCGACCCGATCGGTGACGTGGTGCCCGGCCAGCCGCCGGTGCCGATCACCGTCTGGCAGCTACCCGCCCCGTCGCCTGCGGCCACGCTGTCGCTGCCGCTGGCGCAGCGGCTGGTAGCCAACTACACCCACCGCCACGACCTCGTGCTGGACCTCACCATCGGGCCGCAGCTGGCCCGCGCCACGATGTCCGCCCACCGCCGCACCCACCAACTGCACCCCGACCACCTCGACGCCCGTGAGGATAGGTGGGAGCCGGCGGCGCTGGCGGTCGCGCCCTGGCCGGCTGACGAGCGGCCACCACAGTGGCTTTCCACCTGCGCGGCTTGGCTCGCCCCCGGTGGGTGCCTGGTGCTGGTCCTGGCCACCGGCGAAGTCACCATCCACCCGAGGCTGGTCACCGCCGCCCGTACCGCCGGGCTGACCTACCTGCAGCACATCATCGCCGCCCACCAACTCCGTACAGGCGGTACCCGGCTGACCATCGACGGGCGGCACCTGCGCGTGCACAGCGACATCGTCGTGCTGGCCCGCCCTCGCCTCACCGACCTGGAGGTGGCCAGTGGCTGAGCTACCGGTCACCTCGGTGTGGTTGACCTGCCAGCAGCCGGCCCGCGACCAGCGCCGCGGCCGGTACGTACCCGACACCACCCACCACCCGGCCAAGATGCTGCCCGCGCTGGCCGCCCACGCCATCACCACCTACACCCAGCCCGGTGATCTCGTGCTCGACCCGATGTGCGGCGCCGGCACCACCCTGGTCGAAGCCGTACGCGCCGGCCGCCACGCCATCGGCGTCGACATCGAACCGGCCTTCATCGACCTGGCCCAGGCCAACCTCGACCTCGCGGAGCGCGACGGCGCCACCGGGCAAGGCATGGTGGTGTGCGGCGATGCGACCGACCTGCCCCGGCTGGTGCCCCGCCGCCTGCGCGGCACCGTGGACCTGGTGCTCTCCTCACCGCCTTACGGGCAGCGCACCCACGGCCTGGTACGCTCTGCGGCCGGGCGAGGCGTACACAAGCGCCACCACCGTTACGGCGAGCGCACCGGCGGCAACCTCGCCTACGCCGGCTGGCACGGACTACTGGACGGCTTCGGCCGGATCATGACCGGCTGCGCCACCATGCTGCGACCCGGCGGCACCCTGATCATCACTTCCCGACCAGTACGCCAACGCCCCGACGACCTCATCGACCTGCCCGGCCAGCTGCTCGACGCCGCCACCGCCGCCGGACTGCAACCATTGGAACGGTGCGCAGCACTGCTGGCCGCCGTCAAGGGCGACCAGATCGTCCACCGCGCCAGCATGTTCGCCCTGCTCGCCGTACGCCGCGCCCGCGCCGCGGGTATCCCCCTAGCGCTCGTTGCACACGAAGACGTGCATGTGCTCCGCATGCCGACACGTCAACAGTGCGATCCGATGCAGAAGCACTCGAGCTGCAGTACTGCGCGAGACTGGCCTGGGGTAACTAGTACTCTATAGGCGGATTTGTACTCTATCCTCAGACTTCAGGGAGAAGTCGAACTGCTTCTTAGGTACTTGATGTGCCTCAGGTCACGGAGTGTGATAAGACTACTCTCATGCCCGCAGCCGCGTATCTTGTTGGACGCGCACACAAGAGCCTCGAGCAGGCCACGAATGACTCGACGCTTCGAGTTGACGCTCTATTCGCGGCCGAGCGACTCGACGGGAGAAGGATCGAGGGCATGAGGTTTGAGCACTGCACTTTTTCAAACATCAGCTTTAAGGACTGCAACCTTACGAAGGTTGAGTTTGAAAATTGCGTGTTCATCGGATGCTATTTTCGACAAACCCGTATTGAAAACTCCGCATTCTCCGCATGCCGGTTCCTTGATTGTGACTTCACTAAGCTAGATTTGCGGACGTCTGACCTCAAGTTCTATAATCGGTTCAAGCGATGTTGGATAGAAAGGAGGGTACTTGAGCACACCCTTCCACAAGAACCAAACCTTCGCCATCATTTGTGTGCCAACCTTGCCAACGAGGCACGCCTCGCCGGGGCGCTTCGCGATGCAGAATGGTACGCACAACAAGCCGCCAAAGCTGGCGAGAAGCACCTTTGGGCAGCGGTATCCCGCGCCAACTCATATTACAGGGAGAAGTTCAACGGTACTGAACGGATTGGAGCACTAGTCCGGTACCTTGCTAGCAAGGGTCGCGGATGGATGTGGGGCTATCGAAGAAGCTTCTTGGTGGTAGGGAGGAACTGGGCTTTCGTGGCATTGATCCTATTCCCACTCCTCTACTTGTGGGGCTCCGGTGGCCTAACGAGACCAGACGGTGCGGCAACGTGGACAGATGCGTGGCTGGCGAGTATCCAATTAACAGTGCCAGGGCAGCGTGTCGCTGAGTTGCAGTTCACATCTGGCTACACGCAGATGTTAGCACTCGCACAGGCTGCGGTATCACTTGTCTTTGGAGGACTAGTTGTGGCCTTGCTGTTCAGGTCGGTATTCGAGCGATGGCGATAGGCATGGCGCCATTCGTCGTCGTCCTCTATGGGTCACATGCGCGCGGGACAGCCGATTCCCGTAGCGACCGTGACATCTTGGTTGTAGCAGACAAAGAAACGCCAGGTATGTCGCCTTTAAGTGACGCTGAGGCATCCTCCATCAGCAGATATCGATGGCAAGAGTTTGTCGCGATGCGCGACTACGGGTCTTTGTTCCTCTACCACCTTAGAGAGGAAGCGCTTGTCCTCGAAGGCTGCCGTGAAGGCATTAGGCGCTATAAGAGCATCCTCGCCGACATCCCCCCCTACGGAAGATCCCACGAGAGTGTCGTGTCCTTTCGCACCACACTTTCCGACGTAGCCTCGGCGATCCGCTTTCGTGATAGTACGCCTGAATTCGAAGCCGCCGCGCTGGCCGCGTTGATTAGACATAGCGCAATCCTGGGTTGCTATTCGATCGGGGAACTAGACTTCGGCCGCTACTCCTCGGTAGAACGCTTCTGCGACCGACAAGGACTGCCAGGAGTCTACCCAGAGGAGTACCGCCTTCTGTATGACTTTCGGCTGGCCCTATCGGACGGCAAAGTCCCGCCTGGAGGAGCGAGCTATTCGCGAGTGAAAGAATGGCACACCATGGCGGAGGTAATCGTAGAGGAGGTGACCCGTGTATCAACTCCAGAGATGTCTTGTTCGCCTCGATGAGGTCGTAGCTGCGGGCGCAGACCCAGTGTCAGCTTACGTTGCCCGCACTCGACTTCAGCGGATGTTGGTGGCTGTCTCGAAAATGATTCAACAGAAGGTGACATCTGTCGATCATGAACGCCACCCGTCCGTATTGGAGGGAACCGCTAACAGGTACTTCAGAGTCCAGACGCTAATTGACGAGATCGTAGCCGAGAGTCGGCACCTTGCAAGACGTAGCGAGTCACTTGACGCTCGATGGCGCGACGGTTGGAGCCAGCTCCAAGACAAGATCGAAGACCTACGAGCGGAGTTGTCAACGCTCTCCGCGATGAGCGATGAGCGATGAGACAGCCGCGCAGCATCCGGCGCAGCACGCGCTTCCCCCTTAGCGGGGCAGCTAAGGTGCTTCAAAGCGTGCAAGGCGCATCGACACAGGGGCGCTGCATTGCGAGAAACTGAGTTGGTCGTTATAGGCCCTTGCATGGGAGCCGCCCGGTGACGGGCTTCTGGTCTTAGGGCAAGCGCTTGTCAGGTCCGCCCGACGGGCTGTCAGGTCGGTGAACCTGACAGCGCCGGTCTGCTGTCAGGTGGTCGAGCTACCGTCGGCCCATCTGCAACACATCTTCTCTTCCGCCGTCCATCCTCTGACGACGCCGTAGACCGGCATCAGCGCCCACCCGGTTCGGGTCGGCCACCGGCATGCGACACGCCAGCGGCGGCGACACGTGCTCCACATTTCGCGCTCTCGCGCCGACCGGTTTCGGTCGTTGCGCGTCCCGCGCGTACCGAAGCGACCCCGGCCGGTCGGCTGAAGTACCCAAATCCCGGAGGTGATGTTCGGCTGTAACGACCCTGTCCGAATCTGAGTGTGGCGCTGCCCGACGGGTGGCGCCTTTCGTGTTTCTACTGAAGGGAGTGCCCGATCATGGCGCACGAGTTGGAAGTGTTCAACGACGGCACGGCGGCGTTCTTCTCCGCCCGCCTCGACGCGTGGCACCGGCTGGGAACGGTGACCAGCGGCTGCCTGAGCGCCGCCGAGGTGATGCAGGTCGCCTATCTGGGTGGTTGGGATGTGCGCACCGAGAAGCTGCGCACCGTGGAGTCCAACGCGAAGGTGCCGGCGAAGCTGGCCACCACCCGCCTGCATCCCAAGTCCGGGCAGCGGGAGGTGCTGGGGCTGGTCGGCCCCCGCTATCAGGTGGTGCAGAACGAGCAGGCGTGTGAGCTGCTCGACATGATCTCCGGGGAGACCGGCGCGCATTTCGAGACTGCCGGAAGCCTGCGCGGCGGCCGGGAAGTGTTCGTCACCATGCGCCTGCCCGACACGCTCACGGTGGCGGGGGTGGACCCGATCGCGCTGTACCTGGCGATGTGCACCAGCCACGACGGCTCCCGCGCTGGGCGGGTGCTGCTGACCCCGGTGCGGATCGTGTGCGCCAACACCCAAGCGGCGGCGTTCGCCGACAACAAGGGCGAGTACACCTTCCGCCACAGCGGAGACATCACCGCCAAGCTCGCCGACGTCCGCCAGGCCCTCGGCCTGATCCCGACCTACCTGGAACGCTTCGGTGAGGCCGCCGAGAAGATGGCCACCACCCCGTTGGAGTGGCCCCAGCTGCAGACCCTGGCCCACCAGCTGTGGCCGCTGGATGACGACGCGGCCGAGGCCGCCTACCTCAAGCGGCTGGCTCGCGACCGTGACCTCAAGGCCCTGCTCGAGCAGGCCCCCACCCAGGAGGCGGTACGCGGCACCGCCTGGGCCGGCTACCAGGCCATCACCGAATGGCTGGACCACGAGCAGCCGGCCAAGAGCGAACATCACCGCGCCAACAAGGTCCTCACCGACGGCACCATCACCGCGATCAAACGGCGCGCCTTCTACACCCTCGCCGCCTGAACCCCGACCCACCGCGAGCGGCGGTGCGGGCCACGGCTCGCACCGCCGCTCCGCCATTTCTGAAGGAGCAAACAGTTGAGCTACGGATATGACATCAGCCCCGGTACGCCGTACGCGTACGGGCTACCTGCGCTGGTCGGCGGGGTGTGGGCGTACGTGGTCACCGCCCCCGAACCCCAGCTGAGCATCGACGGGCACACCGGCACCATCACCTCGGTGCGGTACGCCTGGGCCGGGCTGCGCTGCTCGGCCTGCCGGCAACCGCTGCACCTGTACACCGACGGCGGCACCCTCGAAGCCGGGCTGAAGGTCACCAACACCGGCGGGCGGGACCCCGCACTGACCGCGGACTGGTACGAGACCTACCACCCAGCCGGCGTACCCGAGTTGCCGACGGCCTGTCCGCATCCGGAGTGCCGCAGCCACACCATCAAACCTGCCCGGCCGCGGGTGTACCTCGAAGGCGGCTGGACCCTGTCGGGCGACCCGGTCGACATCGGCCGCACCCGCACCACCCCGGCGCACCCGTCCCCGGCGCACCCCCACGTCTACCGGCTCCTGGGCCAGGTGTGGGACCACATGCGGACCACCTACCCCGACCTGGCCGCGCTGGCCGACACCCGCGCGGCGGAACGCATCCGGCGTGCTGCCGCCCGCCGCACCCGCAACCGGGGGTCGCGGTGAGCGGCCGGGAGGTGTTCCGGTTTCTCGCCTGGGCGTGGGACGTCACCGAAGGACACCGCCGCGCCGCCGACTACCCCATCCACCAGGTCGACATCACCGTGCTCGCCGGCTTCGCAGCGCTCATCCGGGTCAACGACGCCTACCTCGACCAGGTCGACCTGACCCGGCCGATCCTCATCGCCCCCATACCCGAGGCGGGGAACCTGGTCATCGACGGCTGGCGCCGCGTGCACCGCGCGTTGCGCGACGGACTCACGCACCTGCCCGGCCGGCTGCTGACCGAAGTCGACGAGCAGCACATCCGCATCCGACCCTGACCGCTCGCCAGTCCCCTGCGGGGACCTGGCGGTGCAAACGAAATAGGACGGCCCGCCGTGGTGGCGGGCCGTGATCCGTCTATGGACCCGGGACGCGGCGCCTCAGAAACGATGCGTCCCGGGTTCTCCACTTTCATGGAGGACACCAGTGTTACTGAACACTGCCTTGACCGCCACCACGATGGCGGCCCTGGTGGTCGGCCTGCTGTACGCGGGCTGGACCATCCACCGGCTCCGGACCCGCCTGGCTCGGCTCACCTACGCCGCCAGCCACGACCCGCTGACCGCCCTGCCCAACCGCATCCACGCCCTGTGGCTGTTCGGCCTACGCGCCGCCGACCGGCTACCCACCATCGTCGCGCTGCTCGACCTGGACGAGTTCAAGCAGGTCAACGACACCTACGGCCACCAGGCCGGCGACCAGCTGCTGGCCGCTGTGGCCGACCGGCTCGCCACCGCCGCCAACCGGTACGGCGGGCACGCCGCCCGCCTGGCCGGAGACGAGTTCCTGCTCCTCCTGCCGGTGCAGGCTGGGGATCCGGTCGAGCCGGTCGCCTCGATGCTGGCCGAGATCACTATCCCCGTACGGCTGGCCACCAGCCCGCAGGCCACGTTCACGCCGCATGCCACCGCCGGCATCACCATCTTCGACGGCATCGACGGCACCTTCACCGACGTGCTGCGCCGCGCCGACATCGCCTGCTACCACGCCAAAGCCCGCGGCACCGGCTTCGAGGTGTTCCACCCCGGTATGAGCATGCCCCGACCCGCCGCACCAGCACAGCGGCGCGGGCCGCGGCTGCGGGACCTCCACAAGGAGGCCTCGGCATGAACCGCACCGAAATGGCCTGTTCCACCTGCCACGCCCCGCTGAACATGCTCGGCGACCCGCCGTCCTACATCCACCCGCTGTCGTTCACCACCGACGGGCACGAACCCGTACCCGTTCCGGCCGAACAGCTGGACACGATCGCCCGGCGGTGCGACTTCTGCGGCGACCCGCATCCGGTGTGGTCGCTACACGGCGGCAACGTCACCGTTGTTGCACTGGACGACTCAGGCAGTGGGCTGGCGCAAGACTACGGCGAAGTGTGGGCAGCCTGCGTACCGTGCGAAAGCCTCGTGTCCGCCGGCGACCTCGACGGCCTGGTCGCCCGCGCCGGCACCGCGCTCGGCTGGCGAAAGGGCGACGAGGCGCTGCAGCAGATCGCCAAACTGCACGCCGCGTTCCTGGCCAGCCGACCCGCCGGCCGCACCCTGATCACCACCACCTCCTGGCCGCACACCCCCCTGGCCGCCCGGGACCTGCCCAAGGTCCGCGACCGGTTCGTCCGCCTCTACCGCAGCAGCGACCAGCTACCCGGCCCGTACGCCAACCCGCAGGTCCGGGACGACCTGGCCGCCGGGCTGGAGTCGGCCAGGCTGTACTGGATCGACCCAGAGTTCACCACCCTGGCCGAACACGCCGCCGGGCAGCTCCCCGACACCGGCATCGACCCCGACGACCCGCCCGCACCCAGCGGACTGATCGTCTGGGCACAACCGGTCACCAACCGGCAGGTCGCCGCCGCCTCCTGGAGCATCGACAACCACACCGGATCGTGCCGTATCGCCTGCTACCGCAGCATCGGCGGCGGCCTGGACGGCCCAGCCCTGCAACAGCTACGGGAACAGGTCGGCTGGCTCGCCCCCACCCGCCTGGTCGAAGTCGCCCCCCGGAAGGTGCTGGCACCCGGCGGGCCGGCCGCACCGCTGCTGGCAACCTGGCTGCTCATCGCCCAGAAGGCCGCCGAAGCGGTGCCGGTCGAACTCGACAAGGCCACCCGCCGCGCCTACGCCCGCCAGCAACGCCCCGCACCCGAGGTACACCTCGTGCGCATCCGAACCCGGGCCGACAGCCGCGCCCCGGCCGGCGCGGTCGGCGGTAGCGGGCGGGGTCGGGCACCCCTCCAGGAGCGCGAATGGGTTGGGGGCCACTGGAAACAACAGGCGTACGGCCCCGGCCGCAGCCAACGTCGCTTGACATACGTGGCCGCCTACCTCCGAGGCCCGGACAACAAGCCCATCCGCGCCAGCAGCACCGTCCGGGTCCTCGGCAGCAACCGACCACCCGACCCGCGACCCAAGCAGTAACCCCACTACCCCCGTTGTGCGGTGCGGGACCAGCCGGTCCCGCACCGCACAACATTGAGCACTCCAAGGTTGTGTGGTGGGCCGCCTTCGTACATGGATCCTGAGCCTTAGTGAACGTCGTCGGCGCCCAGGGTGCCGTGTTCCTCGCACTGGTAACTAGCTACGTCCTCAAGATCTATATCGTCGGGCACGGTCACGTAGGTCCCGGCATGTGTTCCGGCCACGGTGTCACCGTACTTGACGGCGACGACCTCGCAGCCGCAGAGTTTACAGTGCTTGGGATCTCTTTCAGCCACGTGCCTAGTCTACTGCAGACGCCTCGGCCAACCCCCGGGTGTGCAGGATCCGCGTGGTCGAGGCCGTCGGGACACGAACGTTGACGTCCACTGTCTTTCGATGCTCAGCCGACCCAGGCCACGCGACGGCCGGCGCACCTGCCACACCGGCAGAGGATTCGTCAGCTGTGCCGCCGCTCGGACCGATCGCGACCTGACGGCGCACGCGTTCGCCCACTCAGTCAACACCGCAGGTCGTCTAGGACCCGGCGAATTAACGTACGTGCGGCTTGCCCGTGTACGGCGGTGTTTGCGAGCAGATTGAACATCCGCACGTAGAACTTCAGCTCCTGCGGGCGGGTGACCTCGATGCTGGCGGTCGGCGTCTCCAGGGCCACGACGGACTCGTCGAAGATCCAGAACCCGGTCGAGGCCACGGGTCGCCGTTGGACCGTCGGCGGGATGATCCCCAGCGAGACGCTGGGCAGGGACATGAGGGCCAGCAGCCGGTCGAGCTGGCCGATTTGGGTCTCGACTGTGCCGACTAGGGTCTGCAGCGCGTGCTCCTCCAGCAGTACGGGGAACCGCTTACCGCTTCGGTAGATGACTTGCTGACGTGACATACGTGCCGCGACGGCGGCCTCCACGTCGTTGGGCGTCTCGAGGAACTGCTGCCAGAACGACAGCGCCGCGGTGGCGTACTCGGCGGTCTGCAACAGTATCGGTATGTGGTGGTGCTCGTAGATGCGGAACAGCTTGGTCTGCTCGTATCGGGCTGTGGTGTGCGAGCCGGTCAGCCGCCGTAGGCCGGTGCGGGCCTGCCGGTGGAACTCCACGTACGCCGTGTTCACCGCCCCGGCGGTGGCCAGCAGTTCCGCTACGAGGTCGTCGGCGTCGCAGACGCGACACCAGTCCCGGATGTCGGCCTCGGTCGGTACCTGCACGCCGTTCTCGATCTTGCTGATCCGGGTGAAGTGCCACCCGATCGCGGCGGCCAGTGCCCGTCCGGTCAGACCGGCACGCCGGCGGACTTCCCGTAACCGGCCGCCCAACTCCAGCCGCGCCCGGCGGGCAGCGCTGGTCGGCGCTGCGCTCACCGCCGGACGTCACCTGCACCGAGACGGCCACGCGGCTGGTCGAGCTGCGGGGGAGCGGCGGGGTCGGGCCGCCAGTAGGCCAACGTCAGGTTCATGTGCTACTCCGTCAGACATCATCGGGCGATCTTGGTGACACATCGAACGTCGCACCCTCCGCCGGGGTGGTCAAGACACGCCTCAAGCCCTGCGATCCGCACCGAAGCGTTGCTCGTCTCGACGGCAAGAGACCGGCGATCGGTCGACACGGCGATCCGGAGACGGGGCGCTCGGCAGGGTGTTGCCGTGCTTCGCTAGCAACGGCCACGGACCGGCGCAACACCGGGCAACAGCCTTGGCCGATGATCCACCCCGCCGTAACGTCGCCGATCGGCGAGGGCGGGTTCGCACGGGTCTGGGCCGCTAACCGGTGCGACCGCGACCACCCGGGCGCCTACGCACACGCGATCCCGCCCTCGCCCACGACAACTGTTGCCAGGCGTCGTGGACGCCGCCGGGTGCGAGGAGGATTCGATGACCGAGGCCGAGCAGACCTACCCGAAGGCGTACACGCTCGTGATCGACTGCGACAACGTCACGATCTACCGGCTTCCCTGCCCACCCGACGATCCGGGCACACTGGAGTCCACCGTCACCCCCAGTGGCTTGGCATGGATCGCGCGCACCCCGCATGGCGATTTCCTCGCCGAGAACTTGCGCGGGGGCGTGGCCGAAGCTCTCGACCTGTTCCGCGACCGTGACCGCGGCCCAGGTGACCCTGCTGAAGTTGAGTGGCAGTGGGAACAGATGGTGCGTAACGGAACCGCTCCCGAGCTGCCTACGACGCCAGTGCCGGCCGACGAGGGGTCCCATCGTTGATCATCTTGCGCTGACGGCAACCGGATGGCGCCTGCAACCTGGCTATCATCAGACCATCGCCGGATGGACGCATGAGTGCACGCTCCCTACGCTGTGTGGTGCGGATCGCATACTCAGCGACAGGATGGGTGGATCACTTGCGGAAGTTGACGTTGCCGCAGTTGGAGCGGCATCTCTACGCGGCGGCGGACATCCTACGAGGCAAAATGGATGCCTCGGAGTACAAGGAGTACATCTTCGGGATGTTGTTCTTGAAGCGGGCCTCCGACCTGTTCGACGCCGAGCGGGAGCGGGTGATGGCTCGCTACAAGGGCCGTGGAGAGGCGGAGGCCGAGCGGCGGGCGGAGCAGCCCGAGTCGTACCAGGAGGCCTTCTTCGTCCCACCGATCGCTCGCTGGGCCCATCTTGCCAACCAACTGCACCACAACGTCGGCGACGGTCTCAACAAAGCGCTGGCGGCGTTGGAGGAGGCTAACCCGGCTTCCCTGGAGGGTGTGGTCCAGCACATCGACTTCAACCGGCAGGTCGGGAGCTCCCGCATCCCTGACCGCAAGCTACGCGACCTGATCAAGCACTTCGGCAGACACCGGTTGCGGACCGACGACTTCGAGTTTCCGGACCTGCTGGGCGCGGCGTACGAGTACCTGATCAAGGAATTCGCCGACTCGGCCGGCAAGAAGGGGGGCGAGTTCTACACGCCGCGAGCCGTGGTGCGGATGATGGTCCGGCTAGTCAAGCCAGCCGAAGGCATGAGTGTCTACGACCCGTGTTCCGGGTCGGGCGGGATGTTAATCCACGCCAAGGAGTACGTCGAGGAGCACGGCGGCAACCCGCGCAACCTGATCCTGGCCGGGCAGGAGAACGCCGGCAGCGTGTGGTCGATCTCGAAGATGAACCTGCTGCTGCACGGCATCCCCGACGCTGACATCCGCAACGACGACACGCTGGCCAACCCGCGACACGTCCGCGACGGCCAAATCCAGGTCTTCGACCGGGTGCTTTCCAACCCGCCGTTCTCGCTCAACTACTCCCGGGACGGCATGCAGCACCCGGAGCGGTTCCGCTGGGGCTGGGCTCCCGAGGGTGGTAAGAAGGCCGACCTGATGTTCGTCCAGCACATGGTGTCGGTGCTGAAAGACGGCGGGCTCGCGGCGACGGTGATGCCGCACGGGGTGCTGTTTCGCGGCGGGGCGGAGCGGGGCATCCGCACCGCGCTGCTGGACGAGGACATCATCGAGGCGGTCATCGGGCTGGCACCGAACTTGTTCTACGGCACCGGCATCCCCGCCTGCGTGCTGGTGCTCCGTGCTCCCCGCTCCAAGCCGCCCGACCGGGCCGGCAGGGTGCTGTTCATCAACGCCGACCATGAGTACGCAGCCGGCCGCGCGCAGAACTACCTGCTGCCCGAGCACATCGAGAAGATCGTCACGACGTACGAGGCGTTCGAGGACATCCCCGGGTATGCCCGGGTGGTGACCCGGGAGGAGCTGCGCGCCAACTACGACAACCTCAACATCCGCCGGTACGCCGACAACTCGCCCCCGCCGGAGCCGCAGGATGTGCGCGCTCATCTGCACGGCGGCGTACCCAAGGCCGAGGTCGCCGACAAGAAGGACCTGTTCACCGAGCACGGCTTCACCGTTGACGCGGTGTTCGTCGACCGGGACGACGACTACTACGACTTCGCTCCCGGGGTGGAGCGGGCAGGGCTCGCGGCGCTGGTCACCGACCACCCGGGCGTACGGGAGCGGGAAGCGGCCCTGGTCGCGGCGCAGGACTCCTGGTGGGACGAGCACCGCAAGCTGATCGTGGAGCTGCCGTCGACCAGGCAGCTCATGGCCGCCCGGGCAGAGCTGCTCAACTCGTACATCGCCGCGCTGCTGCAGGTCGGGCTGCTCGACCGGTTCCAGCTCTCCGGCGTGGTCGTGCGCTGGTGGGACATCAACCAGTTCAACCTCCGGACGCTCGCCACCCGCGGTTTCGGCGGCGTCGTAGACGGCTGGCTGGTGACGATCGAGAGCGCACTCGGCGGGGAGGCACCGTACGGCCATCCGCTGCCTCGGCGTCTGGTGCCAGACTACCTCGAGGAGCTGGCGAAGCTCGACGCGGAGCGTGCCTCGCTCGAGGCGGAGATCAAGTCGGCGGCTCAGCCTAACGACAATGAGGACGACGCAGTCGACGATGGCGAAGAAGCCGTGAGCGAGACGGACCTCAAGAAGCTCAAGGCGCGCCTCACGAGCGCGAAAAAGCGGCAAAAAGAGCTGAGTGCCGCGTTCTCGGCGACGCTGGCACGCAAGCGTGGGACCCTGACCGCGGAGCAGGAGCAGGACCTCGTCATGTCAATCTGGCACGATGACTTGACCGCCCACCTCGGCAGCTACATCTTTGCCCATCGCCGACATATCGTCACCGCGCTCGAGTCCTGGTGGGACAAGTACGCCGTTTCCCTCACCACTCTTGAGGATCGACGTGTCAGCGCGGCCGCCCAGCTCAAGACACACCTGGTGGAGCTCGGCTATGCGTAGTTACCCATCGGACTGGCAGGTCATACGTCTTGCGAAGGCCGGCACTTGGTTGTCTGGTGGTACACCTCCGACAGCGAATCCTCGGTACTGGAACGGCGACATCCCGTGGGTTAGTGCCGCCAGTTTGAAGGCATTCGAGATATCAGACTCGGACCGGAACGTTACAAGGCTGGGCGCGTCAGCCGGAACGCGCCTCGTTTCGCCAGACACGGTTGTATTCGTCGTCCGAGGGATGAGCCTCAAAAAAGAGTTTCGGATCGGCATAACGGTTACCGAGGTGGCCTTCGGTCAAGACTGCAAGGCGCTTATCCCCCGTGGTGACCTGAATGCACGCTTCCTGGCATACGCGATCAAGGCGCGCTCTCACCAGGTGCTCTGTATGGTCGACGAGGCCGGACACGGCACGGGAAGACTGCCTACCGATCAGCTTGGCAAGCTCTCGATCGGTTTTCCGCCACTTCCAGAGCAACGACGAATCGCGGAGATCCTGGACTCGCTCGAAGGTTCAGTATCCGCTGAGCGACAAGCCGCTGAGAAGTTGGCGCGGGTCTACGACGCGCACCTTGTTGCGCTTCTCGCTGGTAGCAATTGCACCACCCAACGCTGGGAAAGTGTCGACTTAGGAAGTGCGGGAATGTGGTACTCAGGAGGCACGCCGCCAACGTCTAACCCTTCTTACTGGAACGGCGACATTCCTTGGATCAGCGCTTCCAGCCTAAAGGAGTTCGACATACTTGACTCCGACCGCCGCATCACAGAATTAGGGGCTTGCGCGGGATCTCGCCTCGTACCTGAGTCGACAATACTTTTTGTTGTCAGAGGCATGAGCCTCAAGACTGAGTTTCGGGTTGGCATCGCTGGAAGGCGATTAGCGTTCGGACAAGACTGTAAGGCGATCATCGCCAGCCCGAGGTTTGAACCGCGCTTCTTGGCCTACACACTGAAGGCTAAGTCACAGGAAGTTCTAGCCATGGTGGACGAGGCGGGCCACGGCACCGGCCGCCTGTCGACAGGCTTGCTGCAGCGGATTCGAATAGGAGTACCTGACAAAGCAGAGCAGCGAGGAATTGTCAAAGTTCTGGATCATATGGGCAATCTGATCCACCACGGCAGGGTGCGGTGCTTGAAGCTGACGCAGCTCAAGCATGGGTTGATGCAGGGTCTCTTGACTGGGCAGGTGAAGGTGGCGGAGGCGGAGAAGTTCGTTGAAGCGGTGGCTTGATGTCGGGGTCGGAGTATGAGCGGGTGGAGTTGCCGCTCGTGCGGCAGCTCGTTCGGATGGGCTGGCAGCATGTCGGGCCGGCGCGATCAAGTCCGCCGTCGGTAAGCGGGCGGGAGAGCTTCCGCGAGGTCATCCTGACCGACCGGCTGCGTGCTGCTCTGCGCAGAATCAACCGCGACGACAGTGGGGCTGAGTGGCTGGACGAGGGGCGGATCAGCCACGCAGTCTCCCAGCTCACCCGGCCGCGTGCCACCTCGCTACCGGAGATCAACGAGGAGCTGACCGATCGGCTGCTGCTGGGTACCACTATCGAGGGCGTGGAGGGATGGGACGGCGGGCGGGACCGCGTCGTCCAGTTCATCGACTGGGAGCAAGTGGACCGCAACGAGTTTCTGGTGGTCAACCAGTTCCGAGTCGATCCGCCGGGTGCACGAGCCTCGATTTGGCCGGACGCGGTGCTGTTCGTCAACGGCATCCCGCTGGTAGTGATCGAGGCTAAATCACCGACCACCGTCGACCCTATCGGGAAGGCGATCACGCAACTTCGCCGGTACGCCAACCAGCGCGGGTCGGCGGAGCCGGAGGGCAGCGAGCGGCTTTTCCGCACCAACCAATTCGTGGTCGCGACCTGCTTCGAGGAGGCGCGGGCGGGCACGTTTACCTCGCTGCCGGAGCACTTCGCCGAGTGGAAGACCACCTCGCCCGTACCGGAGGAGCAGGTCGCCGCGACGTTGGGCATACCGCGCCTGTCGTCGCAGCAGCGGCTGGTGGCCGGGATGCTGAACCCGGCGCGGTTGCTGGACCTGGTGCGGCACTACACGCTGTTCATGCAGCCGGAAGACCGCAAGATTAAGGTGATCGCGCGGTATCAGCAGTATCGGGCGGTGCAAAACACGCTGGAGCGGTTGACAACCGGGGCGACCCGGCAGCAGGACGGTGAGTCCGACCGGCGGGGTGGGATCATCTGGCACACCCAGGGGTCAGGCAAGAGCCTGACCATGGTGTTCCTGGTCCGGGCGATGCGGTCGCATCCCGACCTGACAGGGTTCAAAGTGGTTGTGGTGACCGACCGGCGGGACCTGCAGAAGCAGTTGGCGAGGACCGCTGAGTTGACCGGAGAGACGGTTCACACGGCTACCTCGGTTGCCCGGACCAAGGGCCTCCTCAAGGCGCAGGGCAAGGCACTGCTGTTCGTAATGGTCCAAAAGTACCGTAATCCGGCGGCACGTAAGCAGGACAGTGCGGAGCTAAAGGCGATCGGCGAGCTAGATCCGTCGCCCGAGGTGCTTGTGCTGGTGGACGAGGCACACCGGTCCCACGGCAACGAACTGCACGCTGCGCTGCGGAAGGCGATGCCGAACGCGGCCCGCATTGGGTTCACTGGCACGCCGATCATCATGGGCGACAAGAAGAAGACGCACTCGATCTTCGGGCCGTACCTGGACCGCTACGACATCCGCCAGTCGGAGAAGGACGAGGCGACCGTGCCGATCCTTTACGAGGGGCGCACCACTCGCGGCGGGGTCAGCGACGCCGACGACATCGACGAGTTCATTGACCTGTACGGGTTGACGCCGGAGCAGACAGAGGAGTTGAAGCGGCGGTACGCCACCAAGCGGCACGTGGCCGAGGCCGAGCAGCTCATTGCGGCGAAGGCTAGGAACATTCTGCGGCACTACGTGGACGTCGTGCTGCCCAACGGGTTCAAGGCGCAGGTGGTGGCCACCAGTCGGCTGGCCACGGTCCGCTACCGCAAGGCGCTTCTGGCCGCCCGGGACGAGCTGTTGGCTGACCTGGCCGCGTTAGATTCGGTGTGGAAGACCGAGGATGCGCTGGCGCGGGTGGACCAGTTGAGCAGCAAGCGGGCAACGCTGGTGCGGGCATGGCCGTACCGGAATGTGATCGCACAACTGGACTTCGTTCCGGTGATCTCCGCGGCGCAGAATGATCCGCCTGAGCTGGTTGAGTGGAGCAGTGGCCACGACGGGCCGGTTGAGGACTTCCAGAAGAAGAGGCTGCCGATGCCGGGCGTATCGGCCGACGAGGCCAGCCCGGTGGCCATGCTGATCGTCAACGCGATGCTGCTGACCGGCTTCGACGCTCCGCGGGAGCAGGTTCTCTACCTCGACCGGCCGTTGAAGGAGGCTGACCTGCTGCAGGCGATCGCCCGGGTCAACCGCACCGCCTCGGGGAAGAACGTCGGCTACGTGGTCGACTATTACGGGGTCGCACACCACCTCGCGGAAGCGCTGGAGGCCTACGCGCCAGAGGACATCCAGGGCGCACTGACCAGCATCAACGACGAACTCCCGCGGCTGGCGGCCAACCACGCCGCCCTACGGCAGCTGTTCGAACCGGAGCGTGACCTCTCCACAGTGCAGGCGCAGGACGCCTGCGTGGAAGCGTTGGCCGACGAGCGGTTGCGGGCGCGGTTCGAGGCCGCGCTCAAGGCATTTACCCGCAGCCTGGAGATCGTGCTGCCGTCGGAGAAGGCGTTGCCGTACGTGGCTGATGCCAAGGCGTTCGGCACGATCGCGCTGCTGGCCCGCCGCCGCTACCGCGACCACACTCTGTTTGACGTGCGGGTGTACGGGGAGAAGGTTCGCGCGTTGATCGACACGCACGTGCAGGCTTTGGGGATCAGCCAGCGGATCCCGCCGGTGTCGATCACTGCCGCCGATTACGCTGAGAAGGTCAGCGGGTTAACTAGCCCTCGGGCCCGCGCCTCGGAGATGGAACACGCAATCCGGCATCACATCAGCGCGAGTCTCGACACCGACCCGGTGCACTACCAGCGGTTGTCGGAGCACCTGGAGCAGATCCTGGTCGAGCTGAAAGGCCAGTGGGAGCAGCTGGAACTCGCGCTTGCTGAGTTCCTGCCGAAGGTCACTGCGGGGCGTACCGCCGAGACCGCTGGTGGCCTCGACCCGGCAACCGAAGCGCCGTTCCACGACCTGCTTGCGGAGGCGCTGGCGGACCACGGCTGGCCGGTGAGCCCGGAGCGAGCCGGTCCGCTCCGCGCCGCCACGCTCGACGTCGTGCACATCATCAAGACCGACATCCAGCTTGCCGGCTTCTGGGATAACCCGGTCAAGCGCGAGCACTTGCGGAAAGAGATCATTCGTCGGCTCGACGACGCCCTGCTGGAGGACGGCAGCCCGCTGTTCGACTACGCTTGGTTGCCGCCGCTCGGGGACCGGCTGATGGAGCTAGCCAAGCACAACCACCACCGGCTGGTGACCGAGGCATGAGCGTGGCCACCGCGCTGCCGGACACCATGCTCATCGGCGACCTGCACTTCCAAGTACGCGAGTCGCCCCGACGCGCCACCGTAGGCATCACCGTCGACCGCGACGGCGCGTTGCTGCTACACGCCCCGCGACAGTGCGATCCAGAGACCCTCGCGACCTGGGCATACACCAAACGCATGTGGGTCTATCGCAAGCTCGCTGAGAAGGACCTGCTGCTGTCCGCCAAACCGGACAAAGAGTTCGTCACCGGAGAAGGGTTCGCCTACCTCGGCCGCAGCCACCGCCTGCTCGTAACCGACGACACCGACGTCGTACGGATGCACCGCGGCCGGCTCCTCATGCCCCGCCGCGTTGCCAACGGTCATGACCCGGGAGCCGCGCTCATCCGCTGGTACCGGCAACGCGGTCACCAGTGGCTACCGGGCCGGCTCAAGCCCTGGGCTATGCGCATGAGCCTTACGCCCACCGGGCTGGATGTCCGTGACCTCGGCTACCGGTGGGGCTCGCTCAACAGCAGTGGAGGTCTCAACATCCACTGGGCCGCCCTTCAGCTGCCGCCCACGTTGATCGACTACATCCTCGTCCACGAACTCGCCCACCTCACCCACCCTCAGCACACTCCTGCCTTCTGGGCCACCGTTGAACGTGTGCTATCTGACTACGAACGCCGCAAGACAGAACTGCTCACGGTCGGCGCCCAGCTCTGGCTGGGCTCAGGCTCAGGCCTCTCAGCGACCCGGCCGCAGCGGATTACAGCGGCCGGGTCGCTCGTCCGGGGTGAGGCCTCTCGGCAAGTCGGCGAGTAAGCTCGTTCCTGCCAAGAGCCATCCGGCGGAGCGGTAAAGCGAGAAAGGGTGATTGGTGGATACGAGCAATAACCTGCCCATCATTCAGCCCATACACTTCCCACTCGTCGGTACGACGCTACGGCCAACAATCGAGCTGCTGGCCGACTCGAATCGCCGACTCACTGAGTTGCAACTCCTCCCTGCGCTAAGGGTGGTGGGGCAAAACAATCTCGGCCAGTTTCGTGGACTGTTTGCGGCCGCGGAGGCAACTCTACGAATCCTGCAACCGTATCGAGAGCTGTTAGGTGCTGTTTCGGCCGCACAGCTCTCGGTCTTTCAGAGTCTCACGCCCGTCGTCACGGCCGTTTCAAGATCATGATGCCAGTCGGAGGATGGTGAATGGCCTGGTCATGTTGCGGCTGGCCCATCGGGTGGCTTCGGTGATGTCGTAGCGTCCGGCCAGGCGTAAGGCGTTGATGGCCAGGTTGCGTAGCGAGGCCAGGACGCGGGGTCCGGAGCGGGTTCGTACCCGGCTGCGGTCTTCGCGGTAGCAGGTGTCGCGGATCCAGTGTAGAGACTCAATTGCCCAGTGGCCTTGGACGTAGGCAGCGATTTGGGCGGGTGTTGCCTGCTCGGGGGTGTGGCTGGCGACGCCGAGTTGGGCGACGGCGGACAGGTGCTCCCCGGTGCTGTCGGTGACGTAGCGTTCGACCAGCCAGACCTGGTTGACGTGCGGGAACGGCAGATCTGGCGGGGCGGGTAACACCCGGATGGTGCGCCGGGCGATCCGTCCGTGGCCTGTGTCGACGCGGCTGGCAGCGATCGGCGTGCTCTGCCAGGGCAAGGCATTCAGGGCGTCGAACAGCGCCCGCCGGTTCTCCTTCACCGGCAACACGAACTGGCCGCCTCGACGGTGGATGAGTTCGGCGCTCGCCTTGACCGTGTGTAACGCGTCGGCGGTGACCGTCACTCCATCAAGGTCGAGAGTCGTGAGCAGGTCACGAGCCGTAGCCGGCTCGTTGGTCTTGGCCCCCGCCACCTCGGCCTGGCCAAGCACCACTGTCGGCGCGCCGGGCTGAGCGTGCCCGGCCAGCGCCGCGAGCAGATGCAGTTGGTCCCCGTCGGCGTCCACGGCCCCGCACACAGTCTTACCGTCCAGACGTAGCTGCATACCCGGCTGCGGGTCCGGTGCCTCGTTCGGCGCAGGCCGCGGGTCGATGCTCGTAGCCTGTCCGGATCGCCGGCAAGCCGTCCACAGCCCGATCGCGGTGTCCAGGGCCCGCGGGTCCGCATCGGTGCACACCCGCCAAATCGTCGACCGCGACGGCCGGCCCACCGGCAACACACCGGCCCGCAGATACAGATCCGCCAACACCGCCCGCGGCACGTCGGACACCCAGCCCGCCACCGCCGTATACCCGGTCATCCCCGCCACGGTCGCCGCCGCGACCAACGCCAGCACTACCGCAGCCGGATGATCCCGCCCTTGCGATGACCGACCATCCGACACCCCAGCCAGCAACTCGAGCAGGTCACCACACGCCTGCCCGACCGGGACACCAGCAACCGACACCGCCGCGACGACCGGCGTGACACACTGCACCATGACGAAGCTCCGTGAAAACAAGATCCGTGAGAAGACCTCGTTCTACCGGAGCTTCGTCCCCACAACCCCGCGCGACACGCCACTGTGGCCAGACCGCGACACGACACTCACACCACTCATGATCTTGAAACGGCCGTGCGCCCGTCGTCGAGCAGCTCGCCAACCAACGAGCAATCCTAAGCAACCTTGGCAGTATTTCTCTCGGTTTAAGAGTAGACCAGGTTGCTCAGGCATGGAGACTCGCCGTTTCGCCATCACGCCAACCTACTTCGGAAATGACAAGGTCCGAAGCCATCGAAGACTTTGGCCACACCGCTGCGTCCATCAACGTAGCGGCCGGTGTCATCGAAGGCGAGGTAGTGAACCCAGAGGACGAGCCGTGGCTTGTCGCGCGAACCGAGGCAGTCGACGACATCGTCGCGTGGCTTTCAGACATCCATCCAAGTCTCGGCGTTAAGTTCAAGGGTATGTGGCATGTCGTTTTCCACCGCGGTCCTGACTTTGTCTCGCAGGCTGCAAATTCGGCGATGGAGCTTATTGACCACACCCTTCGGACTCTTGGGCCGGATAACAAAGTCCTCGAGTGGCGACGCCTGGAGAACAAGTATGTTGGCGAAGTGAGCGAAGTGAACAATCGTCCGCACCGGAGTTTGCGAATTCGCTATGTTGCTACCCAACGAGGTTTGAGACCTTCTAGCGTCGATCTCTTAGTTAAGGCGACACTTGGCACGTTAAACGACCTGCAGAAACTGAAGCATGCCGGAGAAGACCGAATGGTGCCTGCGCTCACGAGCGCACTGCAGGCTGTCGAGTACTGCCTGTCAGCACTAATCGGAGATGAAATTTAACCCATGCCGAAGGTCTGAAATAGCTCTTGTGGCCAACAGTTGGGGCCGACTGACCCACAATGCGAATCTCCCTAGTCGGTGGCAGGCAAAAGACCTGACGAAGGCCGTGCTCATGCTGCCACGCTGATCGACGACCTCCTCCGAATGTCCCCTCCCCCAAGTGGCCCGCCGACGCCTACCCTGGCGGCTGGCGACCCGAGTGTCTGGCCTACTTCGACACCGCCCGCACCTGCCACGGGCCAACCGAACCTATTCAATGCATGGTGGTCGGCGGCAAGCGAGATCGCTCGGGCACGGTAGTGCGTAGTGGACCGGCGACCCCGGCGGGGTAGCCTCCTACGGCAACGCACCCTGAAGTCGTCGTGAGGTGGGTAACTGTGACCGTTGTGTGGATGGTCCGCGCAGGGCGTGCGGGGCAACACGAGGGACGGGCGTTAGAAGAGGGGCGAGTCTTCCTAGGGTTCAGGCGCGTTCCTGACTTGTCGGGCGCGACAGCGCGTGCGGAGATCGCGGAGCTTGTGCGCCGAGCGCATCCGGACGCCACCCCTAGCAGGGTCGCCAACTTCACTGGCCAGTTGTATGCGTTTCGGTCCCGGATGCAGGTTGGCGATCTCGTCGTCATGCCGCGCAAGTCTGTGGCTGCCCTGGCGATCGGTGAGATCACTGGTGACTACAGCCATCATGATCCGGCCACCGATGTCACCGGCTCCGCGCATAGTCGCGCGGTGCGATGGTTGCGGGATGACGTCGCTCGGACCGTGGTCGGCAGAGACCTGCTCAACTCCTTGGGGGCAATCCAGACTGTCTGCCGGATCGCTCGCAATGACGCGGCTTCCCGAGTTCGCCAGCTGGCCGACGGACAACCAGACCCGGGAATGCAGGAGGCGACGCCGGAGTTCGCCGGTGAGGTCGATGACGATGATGCGAGTCCTGCTGCCCTCACTGATGCGTTCCAGCAGCTGAAGGTCAACCTTGAGTACGCCCGTAGTCTCGCTCGAGCTGGTGTCGACCTCGAAAGATTGGGGGTGACTGCTTTCGAGGTTACTGACGTCTACCGGGCGGCCTGGGTGCAGTGCGTGGCCGCGCTGGACCACTGGGTCCACCAGGAGCTGTACTGGCGGATGGTCGCGCTGGCGATGCAGCCCGAGGCTAGCAAACCGGACAGGTTCCGGCGATTCGGGATCACTATGGACGTGCTGGAGCGTGTGCATCAGCGTGGTGAACCGTTGGAGAACGTTCTTGCTGAGCACATTCGCGAAGCGCTGGGGCGAGAGACGTTCCAGCAACCCGAGCGGATCAGGGAAGCGTTCGGCCTTATCTGCGACGCTAGTCGCTTGTGGGACCGAGTCGCTGCTGAGCTATCCGATCAGAACACCGATGACCCCGCCGTTTCCTCCGGCATGGTCAAGGAACGTCTTCGTGAGATTGTGCGACGACGGAACCGGATTGCTCATGAGTACGACCAGGAGCCGAGCGATCCAACGCGACGGCAGGCCATTGACGCTGCCGGTGTCACCGACACGATAGACTGGATCGAGCAGCTTGCCGAAACCATCCTGGTCGTCATCGACAGCGACACCCGCCCGAGCGGCGGCCGTCAGGTCGCCAAGCAACGTCAACGCGGGCGTAGTGCACGTTGACCGTAGACAATGACGGTCGTAGCAGCGACCACCGTGTCGGAGCTGCGTGACCTGCCAAGGATAGTAGTAGATCCAAGTGGCGCAAGGGGTGCTGAAAAGCGCAGAACGAACTTGCCGCCAGCCCTCGCCCCTCCATCATCCTCCCCGGGAAGCGCATGCTCTAATCGCCTCTGTGGCTATCCTTCTCGAGTGCAGCTGCCCATGCCTCTGCGTCCGCCGGCAACCGCTCAACTATCGATTCAACCAGCTCTCTGATTGCGGCCGTCTCACCCGGGCCATTTGGTATTGCCCATCGCTGTTCTGACCAGAGCCTAGTTCGGTGCCCAAATGAGTCAACTGTCGACGCGCCGGCCAGAAAGGCTGCCTCTGGATCATGACGAGGAATGGACGCGACACCGATCCAGACCGACAGGCTAGGTGCGCCATGACTGGTCTGAAGGTTCAACACCGCAGTCCGTGGTTCTGGAGGGTCCTCCCCGAGGATCTTTCTTATTGCGATTAGGCTCAGGTTTTCTGTAATGTACGAGTTCGATCGGTCTTTCCGGAAGCCGCCGTACTTAGAATTGTTGGGGTCAACGAACGATAAGCCTTGTGTGCGGCAGATCGTGACCACTACCTGCGCCGCGGCAAGGAACCGCGACATTGCCTCATCCGCAAGTTCTTCGCGATCAGCTAGCCGCTCAGCTTCGCTTCGTCTGTGCTGACTGGCGGTTTCGATTCGGCGCGCGATGTCCGACAGACTAGCTCCAGTGGCGATCGTCGGCGTGGGCTGCAACCATGCCCCAAGCTCCTCCGCTACTCGCTTAGCCGACGGTCGACGCTGCGCATCGTAGCGGGTCATCGCTTCTAATAGAACGTCAAGGGACGCAAGACCCGGATCCGTCGTATACGACGATACTTTCATTGCGGCAACATCCAGCCGATGCTCTCCGGGTAACGGGAAACGGTGGCCAGATATTAGTACCCACATCGTTTTGGCAAGTGAGTAGACGTCGGCTGGCTCACCTTTGGCAGTGGCTGGGTTGTTAATCATCTCCGGCGCTATGTAGTGGCGCGGCCCGAGATTCACTGCCCCTTCGGTTAGAGGAGCAACATCGGGCGCATCTACGAGTCCAAAGTCGCCGATCACCCATTGTCCGTCGTGCGAGTACAAGTTCTCGGGCTTCACGTCCCGATGGCTGATGCCTTGCATGTGCAACGATGCGAGCGTCTCGGCGATCGAAGCAATTGCATGCACTACTGATCTAGCTGTCGGGTCCTCACCCAGCGCATCGCGAAGTGGTATGGCAAGCGGCAACACCAGCCAGGGAGGGTTGTTCTTATCCGGTCGTTCGGGCAGTCTGCTGTCAATGTAAGGTAGGACCCCAGGAGTATCGCCGAGGTTTCGCAATTGCGCGACTTCGCGCCGAAATCGTGCGTAAGGCTCGGATCTCCACTTACGAAGTAGCTTTATTGCAACGCGCCCTGATGGCCCTTCCGCCTCCCAGACCTCAGCATTGCCGCCAGAGCCGCGAATCGTGATTAGCGAGTACGGACCGTATTTTTGGCCGGCCCGGTGCTGGAACTTGCGTACCACTCGCACTCCCCCTATCTCATTTTCTCCCCAATCGGACTCCCCGCTCTTCCGCGGGTGTCGGTGGCTGCATGAGGCTCGTGGCCTCGGCAGCCGCTTCTCTTCCACAACATGACGGCAGCGGGGGCCGCGAGCATGCACGAGGCTACTTCAGTTCTGTTTGGCCTAGACGGGTTCCGGGTCATCGGTGTCGAGCGTGTCGACGACGACTTGGTGCGGGTCGCGGTGGAGACCATCGACCGGCACGGCGCGTGTCCGGGTTACCGGCAGTGGCGCTGGTCGCCCGCAGCTGCCTGCTGGTTACCAGAACGGCGGCGGTCCTGGCCGTACCCATCGACGAGACAGGCATCGCGATCTACCGTCGGGAGGCCACAGGGACTCGCCATCGGACGGATCGTACGGCAACAGTCGGCCCCTGAGCTGCGCAAATGCGGTTCGGATTCTGCCACGTCCGGTCCACGCATGTGGGAGTGCGCGAACCGGGCGGGCTTGCATGCTGTCGCCGATCGGTGGTGGTCCTTAGAGGGCCTGGTCGAGTTGCAGCAGCAGCACCCGGTCACGTACCCACGCCCAGCGAGCGGCCGACCACGGCTGCGAGCTGCTGCCGGCGCATCTCGTGCCGCCACATGAGCTGGTGGATGGCACGGGCTGCGGCGATAGGGTTCGAACCCGCGGGGCGTGGGAGTGCATCTCCAGTTGCCGCTGAATGCGTTGCACTGGGTCCGGGGAGCGGTGGAGGACCACATCGAGGCAGGACAGGAGGTGATCGTCCGACCCTTCGTCCTCCAGAGGCTCCGGCTCCTCCGGCAGGTCGGTTGGGTCGGGGTTTTGTGGCGGATCCGGGCTGGGCTCCAGCTCTTGGTCGAGCACGGGCTGGGTTCCGACGGCGGCCCGACCCGGGAGGTGGCGGTGCGGGCTGCACCACGGCCACCTGCTCCATCTACGGCGGCTCGTCCGCAGCCGACCGCGACCTGCCGCGCCCAGGCCCCGATGTGCACCATCGGCGCGGGCGAGGTGAGCCGGTTGGCGATCAACGCCTCAATCACCTGACCGTGGCTGCGTAGGCGACCGACCGCACTGGGCGGTCGCCCAGCGGCAGCAGCAGGCCGCGCATGACCGGTGGGCGTGGACCGCAGCGCTAGGGCAGGCGAACGGCTGGTACCAGGACGCCGGCAGCGACGGCATAGTGTGTGAACGGTAGCGCAACGCGGAGACGATTGGATCATGAACGGATGAGCTGGGCCAACCTCGTGGCTGTCGCGGCAGGCGCCCTCGGGGCGATCTTGGGTGGCATCGCCACGTGGAGGACCAGGGGAATCGGCGCCCGGGGTAACCAGATAGCGGAACAGGCGAACAAGATCGCTACGGGTCAGCAGCAGATCGCAGCTAAGCAGCAGCAGGTGGCCGAGCGGCAACTGGAGATCGCAGAGGAACAGCATCGGCTCGAGCGGGAGCGGGAGCATGACCGGCTGGGGCCGCCCCAACCGGCGGTGGTCGAAGCGGAGGTACGGGAAACCGTTGTAAGTGGCCGGTTCCTGGCGGGGACGATCACCGTGCCTCGGGACTACCGAGTGCGTGGCGAGGCACTGGTTCCGGCCAGCAGGTCCCGCCAGAGACTTGCGCTTGACTTGGTGCTGCGGGCAAACCAGCCCGTCATATTCCAGATCGAGGACTGGCCGGAGGGGCGCGTGGCGCCTCGGACCAAGGCACTCCACCTTCGGTTCTGGCCAATCAACGAGGAACTGGATGGGGTTCCTGGCCGACCATGCCCATGCGACCGTCCCGACTCCGACGGTGACGGAAGCAGTAGTGGCCATTGGGAGTGGACCGTACCGGTTGAGAAGCGCATGAATCCGTTGATCCAGGAACTCGTCGAGCTAGGAAGGCGGTCGAAGAATAGCGGCGACCGTGGTGTTCCGTCGGACGGACGCCTGTTCCTCGAGCAACTCATCCGGGAGCTGCAGGAGAACGACGATGGGCCAGCGGACCCTGCCGGAGCGTGAGTCGAGCTGGCGCAGCGCTTGGATGGCTCTGGAGCGGGTCAGCTCGTGGGCGCTGGCGGGCGGCGGTGATGATCGGGGTGGCATCAGCAGGCATCGGCCGCCTCCTGATCGTCGTTGTCTGCTTCGAGCGGTGATGATCCTTTCGAGGTTGTCGACGACCTGCCGGTACATCTCGACCATGCGGGCATGGCCGCGGGCCTGGGCGGTGGAGATGATCCGCAGGGTCTGCTGGTGCTGCTGGCGGTGCCGGGGCAGGAACTCGGCGGTGGTCAGGAACAAAGGGCAGGTCAGGCACGAGTACGCGTGTGGGCAGGACTGGCCCATTGGACGTCCACAGTATCCGTTCGGGAGTGCTTGGGTGGCGCGGGGAGAGGCGCTGCTTGGCCGAGGCGGCCTCGGCCAGTGGACCGTTCGGGTCGAAGGTGACAACCCGGAGCAGGCCGCCCACTGTTCACCCCGAAGGCCGACTGCGACCTGCGACTGTTGCAATGAACCTATGGGGGCGGCGGGCCTACCTGCCTAGCTGGATGTCTGCCGCCTGCGGGGGGCCGGTACGGTGGGCCTCGACCAGCCCGAGCCGGCCGGCGATCGCGGCCGCGGTACCCGCCCGCCGCCTGCTACCGGCCGGTGCGGGCAGCCGCGACGAGCGGGGCTGCCTGCTCGCGTCGGCGTTCAGGTCGGCCGGGGTACGGCCGCGACCCGCTTCCGGACCGGCGCGACGGCTACAATCGGCCCCTGAACTGGGGAACGCGGTTCGGATTCTGCCACGTCCGGTCCACTCGCGTAGTAGACGCGGGGCAGGCGCGTACCCAACGCGCCGCCTGGAGGCCAGGGTTCCAGCACTCGGGTGAGGTCCACGATTTCGTGACGCGGCACAATCGCCGCGCGGGTAAGGCAGCCGCGTCCGGCGTCGCAAGGCCTCCAGAGGCCCGTATGGAACCTGAGTTGCGTGTACACGTCTGCCGAGTTGACCGGGTCACACCGCAGCCGACTCTGGTCTGATCTATCGGGAAGCACCCGCTGTGGCCGCGACATGCTCCGGTCCATCGGGATTGAGAGTCCTGAAGCTGTCTGGCGGGCCTGCGCCACCCATCAGGGCCAGGTTCTCCAGGTGGTTGCGGGTGAAGATCTCGGTGTAGACCATCCGATCGTGCAATGACTGGCGCTTGCCGTCCAGCTGGAATTCTGCCCACGCCCGGATCTCTGGCGCGATGGATACGCCGCGCAGGTCTGCCTTGATCTCCCTAGGCTGGATCGGCCGACTGGCCGTGAATCGTCCGACGACTAGCTCGCCCTCGATGTGGCTGTACGGCTTGACGGTTTCGTCGAACTGGATGGTGACGTCTGGCGGTGGGGCAATACGGATGCGGTGCTCATCGATCCGGCCGAGCCCGACGTGCAGTGAGCGGTGGCGGTCCTTCCGCGCGAGCTCGTGGATCCAGTAGGTCAGGTTGCTCTCTGGCCCGTACGGCGACTGGTACGGCTGGGCTTCCTCAAGCGCCTCGACTACATGTCGTGGCAGCATCGTGAGGCGCTTGGCCTGCTTCTTGAAGTCCCCAGAGCTTGAGCAGATCGGGAACTGGATGCGCTCTGCCTGGGGCGGTGGGTTCTGACCCGAAGTTGCAGCCGCTAACGCGTAGAGGGCGTTGTCTAGTGCCGCCCGCAGGGCAGCGAGCCACTCCGAGAAGATGAGCGCCAACCTAATCGGCGCCGGCTCCCGCATGACAACGAGGATCTCCAGCGTGCAGGGGTCGACGTTCCGGACATCGATGTCCCACGGATGTACAGAGATGTAGTTGGCCCAGCATTCGCCGAACTCGCGACGCTTCGCTGTAGCGCGGTCGTGTCTGGCGAACGCCAGGTTGTAAAGCTCCTGCACACGATCAGCCTAGAACGGTGCTCCGCCAGCCCACTACGGGGTTCTGCGGTGCGAGGGAGACGGCTTCAATGCGTACGACTTCGCTTGAGTTGAGTGCGGTCAGTGTGTTCGGGTCTGCCAGACCGGCCGCTGGGGCTCGTCGTTGTGCACGATGATGTCGACGTGATCGGTCGGGCGGACTGTAGCGAAGTAGAACTGTTGGGAGGGGATGTAACGCTCGCGCCAGCGCCGTTCGACTTCGGCCTGAGATGTCACCCGGCGCTCTCGGATTACGGCACGATCCACGGTTTTCTCCAGCGCGGTCGACACGAAGATGCGCAGATCCCACCGATCAATTAGTTCCGGGCGCATGAGGAAGACGCCGTCGAAGAGCAGCACGGCGTCGGCGGGGGCGGTCGTGACCGGCGGGGACAGCACCGTGTCCGCTGTGCGGTCGTAGACCGCGTGTTGGAAGCGTCGATCTCCGGCTGGGCCGAGCGGATCGAGCAGAACCCGGTTCAGAGCGTGGTAGTCGTGGGTGTCGAAGTAGCAGCCTTCGGCCGAGTACTCGCCGCGCGGATAGCGCTGTGCCCGGGGGAAGAGGAAGTCGTCGATCGTCGCGCGGATGATGTCGCGGCCCTGTGTGCGCAAGACGGCGGCCAGCTCGTTGGCGAGCGTGGTCTTGCCTGCGGCGGGCGGTCCGTCGATGGCAACCCGCGTCGGGTGTGCAACTGTGACGGACGCGACCGCCTCAGCCAGGCGGCCGAGCACCTCGTCGCGAGTGCCTTGGTCCATGTCCTGCCCCGTCTAGTCTCGCGAAGGTAGCCGTGACGCGCAGACCTTATGCCCGCCAGCCTTTCACGCCCGCCACTTCTCGAGTGAGCGCTCTCGAGCCGACGAAGAGGGCAGCCCGCGGGCGCAGGCCGCTGCGGGAGGCAGTCAGCCGCGCCGGGATCGCCACCCTGGTCGCGCCGGCTCGGCCGGCGGCGAAGGCTCGGGAGCCTGGTACGCCGATGGCCAGGTATTCGCCGAGGGTTCGTGAGGATGGCCTACCCAGCGATCCGTGACTGCGTGCCCATGTGCGCGTGGGAGGTCGGATCGTCGGTGTAGATCCGACATCTTGGCTGATTGCTGGTTCGCTGGCGCAGTGGCGCACCTGGACCGGTTTGCCGTTCGACGCCGACGGCGAGATCGAGGTGCCTGGTGCGCTGGTGCCGGTTCATGCCAGCCTCCGTGCCGATCATGCGGTGCGCTCGATGAAGCCGAGGCCGTCGGGCTCACGGTGCGGCCACTGAGCGGCCACACGTGGGGTTGGGTGGTGTGTTCGTGTGGAGAGCACGTCAAGGTGTTTTCCACCGGTCGCAACCCCGAGCAGGGAGCGAAGTTCATCAGGAGGTTTGTCGTCAAGCACAGCGATCACGCGAAGGAGGTGGAGCGGTGATGCACAGCTATGAACTGGCCTTGGCGGCGCTGTCGCCGGAGGCGCTGGACGAGGCCGGCCTGGTCGGGTTCGAGACCCAGGCAGGTGCCGTGCTCGCGCATGTGGTGCGAGAGGCCCCTTCGCTGGTCGACGCGATCGTGCAGGCTGTCCACGAGGTTGAGTCGCTCGGTCAACTTGGGTTGCGGGTGGTTGGGGTCCATTGCGAGGATCTGGTGTCCTTGCGCGACATCGCCCAGCGTGTCGGCCGGACCTACGAGTCGGTGCGGCTGCTGGCCGCCGGCAAACGCGGGCCGGGGGGCTTCCCTGCGCCGCTGTCGACCGGGCAGTGGGCGCTGTACTCGTGGGCCGAGGTGTCGGCGTGGTTCGCGATCCACTACGGCACCGCCTCGGCTGGCGTCTATGACCGTACGTTGGTAGCGGCTGATCACCTCATCCGCGCTCGCAGGATCATGGCTGGCGACGAGCACCGCTACGAGATGCTGAAGCTGGTCGCGGCATAGCCGACAACGCCGACTCGGGATGGCGTGAGCACCACCCACGCGCGACTCCGCTACCAGTTCCGCCGAGGCAGCATGATCGGCGCAAGCAGGCCTTCCGCATCTCACTCCGCGTCCGGACAGCGCCAACTAACGTCGTGACCTGGCCAAACGCGTCCATAGCGGGTGGCCAGCTACGGTGATGGGGGTGTTCGTATTCTGCATCGTCGGGTCCACCCGTTCTGAGCAGGGAAAATAGATCACAAGCTATGATCTTGTGATCACCTGCGTGCTCACAATGATCGGGTAGCTTTCTCCTGCAGAGCTACCTGTGTGAGCACGGAGGAATCCCGATGAGCCATTCGATACCCCGCGGCGCTTCGCAGGTCGGGGTGGGCTCTGGTGGCGTGATCAGTAGCGGTGCCGGTAACGCTGGTGTCGCACGGTGGGCGTGTCAGACTCACCGTGCCGTTGTCGTCCGACCCGTACCGTCCCGGACGTAGGACGGCCCCGGGCGCGGTGACTGCACCACCGGCCCGGGGCCTTGATCGGACGCAGGAGGTCCGACCCATGAGTGACTGTACGGCTGCACTGCCAGCATCCGCTTGCCCGGCCGCCGCGGCGCCCGGTGTGGGCGGCGTTGATGATCCTGCCGTGTCGGTGTGAGGCGGCGGGGCGATGGCGGTTCGTTATGACCCGAAGCTTAAGTCGTGGTATTTCGTCATTGATCTGCCGCGTGGTGAGGACGGTAAGCGGCGGCAGTTGTTCCGCCGAGGGTTCACCAGCGAGAAGCACGCCGCGCGGGAGGAGCAGCTGGCGCGGCAGCAGTTCGGACAGACCGACCTGGCTGCGGATGACACGGTTGCGGCGGAGTTGATGCAGTGGCTGCAGGAGCGGGAGATTGATGTCGCGGCCACCACGTTGTCGAACTACCGTAACGCGATCATGAAGTATGTGATTCCGTTTCTCGGGTCGCGGCAGTTGTATGCCCTGGACAAGCGGGCGGTTAACGATCTGTACCGGCACATCATGGAGTTGCTGAGAAACTACGACTCCGAACGGCCACACCTGCTGATGTCATCCTCGCTGATCGACGCTGTGCGCACCCACCTGTCCGCCGAGGTGGATCTACCTGTCTGGATGTCGCGACGTTGGGTAGCCGCAAGATGTGGATCAGGCTGCGCGGCAAGGGCCACGATGTGGCCCGCTGTACGGTCGGCGAGTGATGCGTATCAACGGATGGCAGGGCGCCAGGCGTCTCCGCTGTCCCGATACCCAGCTTCTGCGTCACCGCGGTGATCGCCGGCCGAACCTCGGCCACCATCCGCTCCCGCAAATCCTGTCCGCCGCGTGAAACCAACCACGGCCACTCCGCGCAACCCTGGGTACATCAAAGTCTCCGGTCAACCGGGGGAAGCGCACATTCCGTACGAGACCCGCGTCTGCTACCGTCAATTCGACGCTCTCGTGGCATGAAACCCGAGTTCCCGGTCCAGGGTGGACCTGGAGGGAGCTCTTGTCGATTAGACGGAATGTATGCGACCCGTTGTGTTGCTTGACCTATTTGACACTCTGGTGCCTGGAGGAACGGTCGACGCTGGCCGCGAGCTGCGGACGGCTATGGCAGGCCTGCTCGGGCTGGACGCGGATGCCTTCATCGGCGCGATTCGCGCCGGGCTCCCTGCCTCGCACACCTATGACCTGTGCGGCACTGTCCGCGAGCTAGCGCGGCGTGCAGGCGGCTCACCGACGGAAGCAGAGATCGCGGCTGCGGCTGCCCTCCGCAAGAGGTTCACCGCTGCTCAGCTGGCCCGAGTGCCGCGGCGGACACTGGTGACACTGGATCGGCTCCGAGCGCGCGGCCATGTTCTCGGACTCGTCAGCAACTGCACCGTGGAGACCCCCCGCCTATTCAGGCAGACCGCGGTGGCATCGCGCCTTGACACGCTCGTCTTCTCGAGCGAGCTGGGCGTCTCCAAGCCCGATCCGACCATCTACCGGGCGGCATGCGACGCGGTGGGCGTCACGTCCGAAGCCGTTGTCTACGTCGGAGATGGAGCGGATGAGGAACTTGCGGGTGCGACCGCCGTGGGTATGCAGGCCATTCGCACCACTGAGTTCGCGAACAACCACCCCGGTTGGGTAGGCCCCAGCATCTCGACCATAGCCCAGCTAATCGGCCACCCATGTCTCCGTTAGTACTCCAACCGAACTTGCTGTTGTCGGAGTCTTCGCTGGTAGTGGCTGATACGGGAACGGTACAGGTGCCGATGGTGGTCTCACCTCCATCCGGAACAACAGCGCCTCGTGGCGCACCGCGTGCTCATCGACGCCCAGCCCGGTCACGCTGTCGCGCCATCGGTCGGCCTCGAGCAGCCTGCTGCCGACGTCGACCACGGCGCGCATCACCGACCACCAGCCCACCGAAAGCGAGCGTGCCACCGCCGCCACCGTCTCGCCGTCACGGCCGACCCGGCCAGTCACCCACGCCCGCGCCCGCTCGGTGAGCACCCGCCGCGGCGCGACCATCGGGCTGCGTTCGGTCCACGTCCTGGCCGCACACAGTGGGTCTGGGCAGCGCCAGATCCGTTTCCACCACACCAGCACCGTGGCCCGGCCAGAGACGGGCACATCCCGCAGCAGATGCCCCTTGCGGTCGTGCGCCCGCGCCCGGCCGCCGCAATGCTCACAGTGGACCACCTTGATGGTTGTCTCGATGAGCAGCTCCAGCTCTCCGCCGTACTCGGCGGCGGCGAGTACCACGAACCCGGGCAAGTCAACAATCGTTTCCGCGCAGCAGCTGATAGCGTCAACACCCACTGGGGCCTCCTGTGATCCGTTGTTTCGTCGCTATGGATCATGAGGCCCCAGCCCTTATTCAGCCATCACCCCGACCGGCATGTCGAACGAGGCTCCCACCTTCTTGGTGAAGAGCCGTGAGAACAAGCCCGTGTGCGTGCGTCGCCGCTCCGCGAGGAACCCCTCAACCTGCTGCGCGGTGAGCCTGTCCGGTCCCACTACATGGACTTCGAGCCACCGGCTCAGATGTGCCAGCAGCCGCACCCGGTTCACCCGCGACTTCGCGGTGAACCCCTGCCCGACAAGCGCGGTATCGAACCTGCCTGCCAGCCCCTCGAGCGGACCCCCGTTCGTAGGGACCAAAGGCGCCGACGAGATCCTCAACAGCCTGGCCGCATACTGCAGGCGAATCAACGACTCAGGACACTGGCGCGACGAGCGTTCCGGCTCTAGCACGACGGGTCCGGACGAACTGGCAGGGCGGACAGCAGCAATGCCGGCGCCGCGCTTTCCACCGGTAGGGCTTGTCCCTGCTTGGAGCAGATACTCGGCGTCCAGGCCACCTCGTTCGCCAGTGCGCAGACACGAGCCAGAAATTCATCGACACGCAGGGTGCAATGTCCGCCCACTCGAAGCTCCACCTCGCCGTTGTCGTGGGTCAACTGGGTGCCTTGCAGCGAGATATCGACCTGACGGGTGCGCGGGTTCAACGAACCCATGCCGACCCGTTCCACGTAAAGATGTCGACCAGCGGCCCCGCGAAGCTCGGCGACGTCGGCCTCACCCGGCTCCAGCATGATGCGGGCCAGTCGGGGTGACACCGGCTTGTCGGGTCTTGTCACTCGACCGTGCCCGGTCGAGGTGCCGTCTGACAAGGCCGCGTGTCGCTTATCCGTGAGCAGAGCGGTGAGTACGCCCTCGCGCATTAACTCGACCTCGCGGGTGGGCCAGCACTCGTCATCTACTTCCACCGATCCCCACTCCCCGACGCGGTTCCCCTTGTCCCGCACCGTCAGTGGCAGCGACGCAAGCCGCTCGTTAACTCCGTACATGGGATCCGCCGACTTGAGGTAGTTGTCAGCCTCGGCCAGATGCCCGACCGCCTCATGCAGCAGAACGCCTGCCGCCTGCGGCGAGAGCACTACTGGACCGTCATAGCCGCCGGTCGGGGACCGCTGAGCATAATTGCGCTCCATGCTGAACGCCTCGTCGATCGCCCTTTCCAGATCCGATGGCCCGACGCCTACCAAGCCTGCCTTGGAGAGAACCGACGACTTCCCCCGCCAGTTCGCGGGAGTAGCGCGGTCGCCCGCCACCACACTGACTCGGGCATGTCTACGTGTGATCTCACGATCCTGGTCGGGACAGGTCCGGTAGTGCAGGTAGGACTCGATGATGGTGCGGTGACGATTCAATGGGTACTGGGATTTCATTACGACGTCCGCCAGAAGCCTGGAGTGCCTCACTTCGTTGCCGGGCGACAGGTCGGTCTCCGTCTGCCACGTGCCCAATGCTCGGCGCGCCCCAGGCAGCAGCAAATCGGCGAGTCGATCGAGCGACTCGAGGTCCCCGGCCCTGATCACGGTGCTGTGTCCATCAGGACGGTTGGCCTGGAGCTGGAACCAGGTGTGCCCGTTAGCTGAGTTTCGTGTGCCCACGTCGAGCCGGAGATGGAAGGTGTAGTCGGCAACCGCTGGGCCGTCAAGGCATCCGCCTACGTAAGCAGGACCGCGTGCCACCTTAGGCAACATCACCACTAAACTCCCGGGGGAAGTCGAACCGGTCTTGGGCGGGCGCACGTCCGGGCGGCGGCGCTCTGGGCGCCGGTGTCGGCGCTTGCCCGCTCAGGTGACCTTGTCATGGTCGTTCCGCCGTATCCGCCTTGCCATATACGTGTAGAGCAGGACCGCAGCGAGTCCCCAACATAAGCCAACAACCACCTCGCAGAGCAGATGAGCCAGCCAGGGCTCGCCGGCGAGGTTGCTCCTAATGGCCAGAAGTCCGTGACGCATCGGTAGCACTGACCCGATGGCATCAAGCCAGGCGACCCGTCCCGGGGGGATCAACGCGCCGCTCGCAGCAATGATCAGGTACTGCCCCAGATTGCCGACAAACACGTCGTTGCCGGCACGGCCGAATAGCGCGACCGACGCCGCCGTCAGACCTGCCGCCCCGCTGGTGAGCACAAGGAGCAGATAGATCGGCACCAGCGCCAGAAGTTGCAGCATCAGCGCGAACTGAACGGTGAACAGCCCAACCAGCAGTATGCAAAGGACGGCTACAAGAGCCCCTTCGACGAGCAGCGGCCAGGACCGTATGGCGTACACGAGCGGAACCGGCATTTCGCTGGAGCGTATCCGGTAGAACGTCGACGACCACCGGTCACGCATCGGCACATCACAAATCTGTACAAGAGTGAACAGCGTAATAGTGATTGCAATCGAGCCGACGAACGTGTATGCCTGACCGTCTGCACCGCCGATCACGCGTCCGAGCATTGTGAAGAACAAACACTGCAGCAACGCCCGCGGCCACGTGGTGGAAAGAGTGACCGACAGAGGGTTGTCAGCTAGGTGCTCCCGCAAGCCGATCTTCGCGGCCAGGACGACCCGATCCGACGCGTCAGCCCAACTCAAGTGTGCCCCTAACCCGAGCCAGATGGTCGATACGCCGGAATGAGGTTACTGCTGCGACCGCGTAGACGACCATGAGCAGCCCGAGCAGAGCGAGAGCGCTGAAGTCCGGCGTGCCCTGAGACGCACTCACAAGGAACTGCTGCGCCCAGCGCAGGCTTACGAACCAGCCAAGCCACCGGATGCCTGCCGGGAAGAACTCAACCGGTATCAGCAAACCCGCCAGCAGAAATACCGGATAGAGCAGCGCACTGGACAGCTGTCCACCGAACCTAGTGAGCAGAAATAGACTGCATAGCAGGGTGCCGAGCGCTGTGCCGGAAAGCACCGCCGCTACCAGGCCTACGACGAACCACCCCGGGCTCGCCACCGATATCGGCGACCGAAGAAGAACCATCATTACTGCGACCGTAACGCTCGTCAGCAGTGCTGGTGCTATGCTGGCGCCCAGCGCCTTACCCGTCAGGACCAGCATCGGGCTCCGTACGCCGCGCATGAAGTGGGCCAGCGTGCCGATCAGGCGTTCGCGCCGAAGAATCGCCGCTCCCTGCCACACTGTCGAGCCCCAGTAGGCCATCAGCAACACCGCCGTGGCCACCCTCGCGGCCTGCTCGCCAGTGGGCTGACCGCGCGCGAAGAAGACCACAAGCAGCAACACCGAGGGCTGGAGAACCCCTCCGAGGAGAAACAGCGGGTGAGCACGTACCACCATCATCTGGTGACGAGCGCTCGCGGTAAGAACATTCGCCGCCGCCACGATTCGGGTCAAATATCCCCCCGGGTGACCTGCGCGAACGCGTGCTCCAAACCTACCTGCTGGACATCTACATCAATCACTTCTGCACCCGCGAGGATGGTGGACATATGTGCGAACACGTCCGAACTCCATCGCGCGACACGCAAAGTCAGCGCCCACTCTTTGTTCACCTCGTCCGGTCCATGCGCGAGGTCGATCCCCTCGGGCAGCTCCACGGGTAACAGTGGCGGCGGTCCGAGACCTCGCACCCTCACCTCGGCCGTGTAGCCCGCGCGCAGCACGAAATCGGACAGCGGCCGGTCCTCTATGAGGGCACCGCGATCGAGCAGCAGCACGCGGTCTGCCAACCGCTCGACATCTAGAAGGTAGTGACTGGTAAGAAGCACGGTGACGCCATCGTCGCGGGCGGCCTTGACCGCTTGTCGGAGGCGCTCGGCCTCCGACGGGTCGAGCCCCACGGTAGGCTCGTCGAGCAGGAGGATCCTCGGCCGCGGGATAAACCCGATCGCGATATGGAGGCGCTGCTTCATGCCCTTTGAGTAGGTCTCGACCCTCCGTCCGGCGACCTCGGCCAAGCCGACTTGCTCAAGCAACTCCGGGACAAGCCGCTTGGCCTCTCCCGCCTTGACCCCGGCCAGCATGCCAAAGAACCGCAGGTTGTCGCGCCCTGTGAGCTGCGGATAGAGGCCCCGCTCGCCGCCGAACACCACGCTCGCCAGCCGGCGACAGGTGCGCGCTTCGCGCACCACGTCGTGGCCGAACAACCGCGCACTACCGGATGAGGGATACAGCAACGTGGCGAGGATCTTCGTCAAGGTGGTCTTGCCCGCGCCGTTGGGGCCGAGCAGCGCTACGATTGTCCCCTGTTCAACAGCGAGCGAGACGTCGTGGAGTGCCGTGATGCGTTTCGACTTCTTGCCGAACCACCGCGAGAGCAACTCAACTTCGATCGCTGGTCTGGTCACGCCCCTCCTAACATCGAGGTACGAAAGATTAGCAGTTGGAGCGCTCTCGAGCAATGTGCTGCGATGGTGTTGCGAGCGGAGTCCAGAACCTGGCGGGGCCGTCGGTGCGAGACTGAGCCAGGACATGCAGTGAGCGGTCAGAGACCGCACCGGAGTGCGGGGGAAGAGGGCAATGTTACCCGCCCTCCCTGATGATCCGGTGGGTGGGGAGTGTCCGGAACTTCGCGGGCGGCGGTGATTGAGCCGTCCCGGCGTGTCCGGAGACTCAGCTCGCGAACCTCGGCCCCGCAGCCGCTTCAGCTCCTCACGCTCGGCTGCGGCGTGCCGGCAGACCTCGATCGCCGGCACGCCGCATCTCTGGCCTAAATCGGGTCATTGCCGCAGGTCTCGTCCTCCTCGATAACCCAGGTGTCCTCCATCTTTATCACCCCCCTTCATCGGGTCAGGGACTCATCGGCGCGTCCGACTTCGCCGCGCCTAGCCGGATCAAGTTCGCCACACACGAAACCACGTCGTGCTGGCTGGCATCTGGATAGCCAGCGTTGACCACAGCACCCGTTACATCGTTAAGCGACTGTCCGTTGAGATGGACCCACACCACTGCGACTCGCTTAGAGATACGCAAGGTACTAGTGGGTCCTGCTAGTGCCCAGCAGTCGGCGAAACGCTGAAGTCCAAAGCCTGGAGCGCGACGTGGCCCAACGCCGGCCTGGTCAAACCTCGGAAGCCCGGTCAGCGGTGCACTCCAACCGTAAAGGAGCGACCATCCCACCAGCAGGTTCGCGACGAGCAGGCGGGACTCGATGTCATGCTGGAGCGATCGAACGTCATCGTGAGCCGGCCACTGGTGCAACAGGCTCCAGAAATCACCCAGCGAGCCGGACAGCGCGGGCATGCTGGCAATCCGTCGTAGGAGGAAGTGCTCCAATGCGTACAAGTGGCCGGAGCCCGCGGCGGTGACTTCGAAAGCGCACCGGAGCGCAACGTTGGTGGCATAAGCCGCGCCGACCGGGTCGCCGGAGGCGAGTACGCCCATCGCATCCTCGGCGGCTCGCCCGACCCGATGGGCATAGTTAGCCATGAGAACCTGCCGAGTCACGTCGGCGTTGGACCGTTTCAGCAGGGCGGCGCACTGGTCCGAAACGTAGATAACGCGGGCGGTCGCCAACCTAGAGATACGCCAGAGCTGCTCGCTGGTGAGACGAGACTGTGTCCTGTCGCTAGCGGTCGCAACATACTCCGACGTCAGGTCGGCAAACTCCGCGACCTGGTCCAAGCTGAGCCTTGTGAGCTGGACTTCCACCCCGTCCACGTCGAACGTACGGCGGCGGAGCCTGTCACCGTCCCTCAAGATGACGTGGATGTCGGTATCGGAGTGCTTGTGATCCAGTCCACTGGCGCGGCTTCCCGACAGGAACGCTCCCAGGAAGCGCTGCTCCCCGCCAAGTCTCTCTGTGAGCGTGCTCCACAGTTTCTCCAGGTCCATCTCGCCCGCTCCTTTGTGGCCGTGATCCGCCCGCTCCGAGCCGTTGGTGTCGCCGTGACGGTCCCGCGCCATCGTACTTCGCAGTAAGTATCCCAGGGAAGGGCCGAACGGAGCGAGATGGGCTCGAGAGTGTATGCAGAGTCGGAGCCAGCTTGTTGGGCGTGCACGGTAGGGCCGTATTCATACGGCCTTCGAGCTCGGCCCTCCGGAGTGTGGTCCGCACTCAATGGTGGCCCACCAGCGGCCCTTCAGGTGTTGGTGTGGGTGACTGGGATGCGGTGGCAGGTCGAGCAAAACATCCCACCGGCAAAGACCACTAAGGACTCGACCGCAGTCAGCGTAAGGATTCGCGCACATCGTCGAAGCCGCGGTCGCCGGGTGGGCCGGTCAAGCGGGCGTCGAAGTCGCGGCGGGAGTCCTCGGGTCGCAGTCCTCGGGTAAGCAAGCCGGGTGCGGCGGAGATCGCCACCTTGGGGCGAGGAGCCTGAGGTGGTGTTTGCGCCATCCGCAGCTACCTGTCCAACCGCCCGCGAAAAAAGCCTGAGCGCCCTCACCGCGCCGACAACGCTCTACAACGGACGGCAGCGGACACCTCTAGCCAGCTGAAGAGTTACCAACCCGGAACGCTGGGACATCGGCCGGATCCGACCTGTGAAGTATGAAGGTCACGTGCGGAGAGCCACCTCCTAGGGTACATCAGAGCCTCCACCAGACCCGGGTGGCTCAGTCATGGGGTCTTGTGCGTCGCGATGAAGGTCGATAAGCTTCATCCATTGGCGACCATAGGACGCGCCTACTGAACCACCTGCCGAAGGGGGACTACATGGCCACGGCAAACGTCCCCGCCGATGCTGTTCACGGGGCCCGTTTTCCGACCTTCTCGGAGTGCTACGAAGCCACTCTTCGGCACGTCTTCACAAGGCCAGAACACTTTGTCCGCACGCGTGGAACTCACTGCCGCGAGGTGCTCGGAGCGTCATTCACCATCGAGTGCCCCTGGAATCGCTTCCTCGTCTCCCCTGCACGCCGGACTAACATTGTCTTCAGTTATGCCGAGACATTGTGGTATCTGGGGGGACGTGACGACTCCGCCTACCTCACCTACTACGCGCCGGGCATGGTCCGGTTCACCGGCGGGCGGACGCGACTCGTTGGTACAGCTTACGGGCCACGCATCTTCGGCATTCCTGCGTCAGGACGACCAAGTCAGTGGGAGCGCGTTGTGGCGGCACTTCGCGAGGATCCGCAATCTAGGAGAGCGGTCGTACAGATCTTTTCAGAATCTGAAAAATTGAACGCAAGCAATACAGACTGCTCCTGCACGCTCGCCCTGCAGTTCGTCCTTCGAGACGGGGTGTTGGATGTCGTTACCTACATGAGGGCAAACGACGCGTACCGCGGAATGGTCAGCGACGTGTTCTCGTTTACCCTCCTGCAGGAGATCATGGCGGCAGAATTGGGCGTGCGCATCGGCTGCTATCATCATCATGTGGGATCGCTGCACATCTACTCCCACGACTTCGCCAATGTTGAACGATTCCTTGAATCGTTGCCGAACAGGAAACAGGACGAGTTCCCGACCATCCCTGCAGGCGGTGACGTGCGTGGCGAGATCGGGCTCGTCATCGAGCTAGAGCACCAGCTACGAGGCGACCGGCTGCGCCTTGATAATCCTGGGGTGTACCGCCTCGGGCTGTCAGCCTACTGGTCGAATGTGGTACGGCTCCTCGAGTGCTATCGCCGCGTCACCCGCGAAGAACAGCAGGATGAGGACATCGTCGCGGAGTTGCCGGCTGTCTTTCGCCAGGCGTTGTCGCACAGGTGGCCCGACAGTTTCCCCCAGGTCGTGAGCGTTGAAGAGGGCCCTACATGACCAACCGGCAGATTTACCTCGCCGCGGCTATCGCCGCTGGAAGGGACTTCGCCCCGTTCTACGAGGTGGCGGCGAAGGCGATCGCTGATGTCGGAGGAAGCCTCCTGACTCCACAGGTCCTCCGACCCGACGATGTAGATGCCAACTTGGACGCGGCCGTTATCTACGCCCGCGATGTCGCGGACTTGGCCCGAGCGGATGCCGTCGTGGCGGAGGTCTCTGTTCCCAGTCTTGGAGTCGGCTTTGAGCTGTCTTGCGCGGTGCGGCACGGCCACCCGATCCTGGCCCTCTGCCATGCTGAACGAGCCAGCCGGCTGTCTGCTTTGGTAGTCGGCTGCCCGTCCATCCACCTGACGGTGTACCGGGATGAGATTGACATAAAAAACTCGATATACAGCTTTCTGGATAGCCGGGTTTAGTGCGATGGAGGCGGCCAAGACGTGCATCACCATCGCTTCGTCCGACCCCACCGGAGGCGCCGGTGTGCAGGCCGACCTACGTGCATTCGCAGCGGCGGGTTGTTTCGGTGTGGCGGTGATCCCCATGGTCACCGCTCAGGACGGGGTGCGAACTGTTGGGTACTCGATACTTCCTGACGATCTCGTATGCAACCAGTTGGCCTGTGCGATCGCCAGCCACGAGATAAGTGCGATCAAGCTGGGATGCTTCGCGATGCCGGACGCGGCCGTCCATGAGCTTCGCCGGATCTGCCTCCACCGGGAGATCCCCTTGGTCGTCGACCCAGTACTCGTCACGGCCGGCGGGGACCGGCTGTACCCACCGGGCCAGGCGGTCCAGGTGCTGGAGACGCTCCGACCGGCGATCCGTGTGCTGACGCCGAACGGTGAAGAGGCGCGACTCCTCGCGACCGAACTGCACGAGGGCGAGCATGACCGCCCGCGGCAGGCCCAGCTTCTCGGGGATTGGTTGGGGGCAGTGGTCGTCATCACCGGGGGGGACGACGCCGGAGGGTCCGACTTGGTATACGACGATGGCGACCACGCGGAGGTCCGACCGACTCGGCCGCCGTTGCCGGTGCCCTTTGTACACGGGGCTGGATGCACACACTCCGCACTTCTCACGGCACTGCTGGCGTACCGCTGGGAACTGCCGGCGGCCCTGAGCGCTGCGCAGTCCATGACGAGCGACGCCATCCATTCTGGCTTCTCACTGCGCACGGGCGTACGCGTTCCCGTCATTACGCCAGAGAGCTTCCGGGCGGGGGTGGAATGATGTACCGTGGCGTGATCTTCGACCTAGACGGTACCCTCGCGGATACCGAGTTGCTCTGGAAGACAGCGAAGGCCGGTGTCCTGCGAGCGCATGGATACTCGCCCAACGACCACTGGATCGAGGTGAAGGGTGGGTCTCTTCCGGCCACTGCCCTCGCGCTCGGCGAGATGCTGCCGGGCGTACCGGCCGCGCAGTGGGAAGCTGAGCTTCTGTGCCTACTCAGGGCACGGCTGAACGACTCGACCGTCCGCCCCATGCCCGGCGCCCGTGATCTCGTGTCCGGTCTGAGACAAGCGGGCATTGCGGCCGGGGTCGCGTCGAACAGTCCGGCGGAGCTCGTGCTAGAGGTCCTGAAGCTGATTGGCATTGAGGTGGCTGCAGCAGTCGGTATAGCCCCACCGCTAAGTCCTAAGCCCCGCCCCGACGTCTACCTCGAGGCGTGCCGGCAGCTGCGCCTGACACCGGCCGAGGCCATGGCGGTCGAAGACTCTGATATTGGGGTCCGAGCGGCCAGACTGGCCGGGTTGCGAGTGGTTGCTGTCGGGAAGGGCGTCACGGAGCCGGCGGACCGGACCATACCTTCCTTGACTGCTGGTCTCCCGATCTTCGACGGGGTCGGACATGGCGCGTGATCCCCTACAGGTGCTGGTACTCCTCTTCCGACGGTTAGACAAGATCACCGAGTACGCGTTGCTCCAGCGGGCTGATGATGGCGTGTGGCATGGCGTGGCCGGAGGCGCGGAGGGCGGCGAGACGGCCGTAGAGGCGGCTGTCCGGGAGACCCGTGAGGAGGCCGGTGTCATCGGCCCGCTCTACCGGCTCGACTGCGTGGACTCCGTTCCGGCCAGGCTCTTCGCGGCCAGACCCGACTGGGGTCCGGCATGCTTCGTCGTAAAGCAGCACTACTTCGCGATGGACCTGACCGGGGCCCCGGAGATCACCTTGTCGAACGAGCACTGGGAGCTGCGCTGGCTCTCCTATCCAGACGCCTATCAACGTCTCCATTACGACGGGAACCGGACTGCTCTGGAGGAACTGAACGAACGCATCCTGACTGGATGGCTGAACGAGGACCGGAGAGTTCTATGAGCTTTGCTCTGGAGTGCATTGACGATTCTGTAAGCGGCTGGCGAGCCTATCGCGACCATCCATGGATCGAGAGGCTCGCCGATGGATCGCTCACCCTCGAGCAGTTCGTGTTCTTCCACGAGTTTGACACGTCGTTCAGCGCTGACATGCACCGAGCCCTGGCCCTCGGCGTGGCGAAAGCTCCGGCAGGGTGTGATTGGGCACGTGCCGCCATCCGCGTGCTCCACGAGACGTTCATCGCCGATAAGCGCGCGTCAAAGGAAGACTTGCTCGCGCGGCTGAACCAAGCGCGTCCGGTGAGGATGGACCGGATGATCCGAGGGCTCAGTCGCGACGCGTACGCCAATCATCTCCTCCGAGTCGCGTGGGAGCAGCCAATCGGAGCTATCGCCGCTGCTCTCCTTCCATGCGCCATGTTCACGGAGATCATTGGTACCCGGTTCGCGGCGTCACCTCCGGCGAGCGAGCCGGAAATCGTCAAGTGGGCCCAGGGCTATGTCAATGAACGTGACATGAGCTTGACTGCTAGCCATATCGAAATGATGGATACATACTCGGCCACTGGGGGATCTACTGGCCGGGAGTCAATGCGACAGGAATTCACTCGGAGTGTCGCGTACCAGACGCGGGTCTTTGATGCCGCGCTGGCAGTGACCGACCGCTACACCGAGGAGGAACGATCCGATGGTCGATAACTCGCCGGCCAACCCACTCGCCATGCACCTTCGGCCCGACCTGCCAGGCCGGTTTAACGAGTTCGACGTCCTGCGCCGAGAACGCGACCGGGTCGCCGGGATGCTTCGGGGTGAGATTCTGCCGCCGTACGAGGTACTTATACACCCCTCGAGCGGGTGCAACCTGCGCTGCGCGTGGTGCATCGGCGACCACGTGCCGATCGAGATTTGGGACGATTCCGGGTCGGAGTCGACCTTGTTGGACGCCGCCAAGACTGCGCACGAGACGCTACCGAACGTCCTGGCCGACCCGGAGGTGATGCTCAGTGTCCTCCGAGGCATTGTCGACTATCGAAAGACCGACTCCGTGGGCAGGGAGTTCGGCGTAGAGGCAGTGTCGTTCTCAGGCCTTATTGGCGAACCCTTGATGTCCAAACTCGCGGTCGTTGCCGCACTGCACTTCCTAGCTGACTGCGGCCTTCGTACGGGCCTCTTCACGAATGGCGTCCTGATGGATGCGTCAGTCCGGGCCGCATTAGTTCGCGCCACGTACGTCCACCTCAGCCTAGACGCCGGGTCGGAGGATTCGTACGCTCTACTCAAGTTTCAGGGTCGTTCGTCCGGCCGAGGGAAGTTCGCGGCCGCTCTGGAGAACCTAAGCAGGTTAGCGGTGCTACGTGCGAACACCCCAGAGACGCGCCTGGCGATCAACGCGTCCTTCATTCTCTACCCCGAGAATCATCACGAGGTGTACGACGCCGCCCGGCTGCTCAAGGAGTCCGGGGTGGACACAATGCGGTTGAAGCGCGATATCAGCGGTGAGAGGCTGTTGAACGAGAGCCAGGTCGAGCACGCCAAGGAGCTGATTGCGGCGATCAACTCGGATCTTGTCGACGACGACTTTCACCTGGTCGAGGTGCACCAGATGAGTGTTCCGCCGGACCTGACACGCCACTTCTCGGCATGTCGAATCACCCGGCTGATGGCGGCGATCGGATCGGACGGTAGACTTTACCCCTGCAACTATCATCCTCGACCAGGCGGAGCAGCGTATGGCAGCGCTGTTGACTCGCAGTTCAGCGCCGTCTGGGAGGGAAAGACCAGATCCGTCCTCATGACGCAGCTGCCGCGCATATGCCCGGCGGTCTGCGACCCATTCAAGAACCGTTCCAACGCCCTGCTTGAAACGGTTGAGAGGGTAGCTCGCGACGAGGGGATCGAGCGCCTGTACGAGTACGTCGACGAGGTCGTTTCGGCCAACGCGTACGGCGACGACAGGCGGGCCCTTTCGTCGTTCCTACCCGCAGTGGTGGCAGGGCCGGACAGACCCGGCGCTCCGGTTGACGTCGGCTTGCCGGCGGTCAGGCAGGTGCAGGTGCGTTGAGATTTTCACCACCGTCGTGGACCGCTAATCCCGCCAACGTCTCGCGGGCAGTTGTTGTTGGCTGCAGTGGAAGCGGGAAGACGACCCTGTCCCGATGCCTCGCGCGCGCGCTGAGGGCAGCTCACGTCGAGCTGGACGCGATCTTCAACCTGCCGGGCTGGGCCGCGCGTGAGCAGGAAGAGATGACAGCGATCGTGGCGCAACGGGTCGGTGCGGAACGGCGATGGGTGGTTGACGGCAACTACCTCTGGCTGGCGGAAACCACGTGGCCGGCCGCCGATGTCATCGTGTTCCTCGATCTGGATCGAGTCACGATTTTGCGGCGAGTCATCATTCGCAGCCTCTACCGGGCAATCTTTAGGCGGCGGTTGTGGAACGGCAACCGGCAAGCGTGGTCGACCCTGTGCAGCACCAATCCACGTAAGTCGATAATAGCCTTGGCGTGGCAACGGCAGCCACACTATCGGACTCACTACCGCACCATGCTCACCGGCGTTTACGGTGCGAAGATGGTGCACCTCACCTCACCCCGGGCGGTGCGCGCTTTCCTCCGAGCGGTTTCTGACCGATCCGACGGCTCGGCTGGCGGTCAGGCATGATCGGTCCTTCTCACAGGCGGGTTCCCAGCCTCACTCCCGACGGACCAGCTTCGGAGGTGAGGCTTCTCGCCCAGGCGCCAGAGCTCGGAGGTCGTGCTGCGGCACTGGTCCAGACACACGGCGTGTGCCAGGTCGAGCTGGGAAGGACGGGCCAGTCAGCCCAGGCCAACCACGCGGTCGCCCGGGCCGTGCTGACCGCGTTCGCAGCGACGACGGGTCCGGCCAGGGTCGGGTTCGTCACCGCTTGGAGAGAGCCCCACACCGTGGTTAAGGAAGCCGGGCCGATACCTCAGGTCCTGCTGCCGCACCATGACGGAGGTACGGTGACCCGACTGGAGGCCAGTGGCCTACCACTGGCCGATCCGGCGCGCCGACGAAAGGCCTACGCCGCGTTCGTCGTGGAGAGCGCGGGTGCGAACCCTGACGCGGTGACAACGTTCTACCCGCTGCCCTCCCTCGTGCGCTCAGTAAGCGGCTGCGACGACGTACGCGAGGGCTTGCGGTTCTACCGACGAACGATGCGGAACCTGATCGCTACGTTCAGGTCCGGCGGGAAAGTTATGCGCTATCTAACTATTCCGATGTTACTGGGGGCCACCTCTCCCGCTGCTATTGCCGTCGATCGTAGCGAGGGGCACAGTGACCTCGACGAGCGGGAGGTTGCTGCCGCACCGGAACTGGAGTCGCTCGTCGGCCGATGCCCCTGTGGTGGCTGCCTGGGACAGGTTGCCAGGGTCTACTGCACGGTGCTCCACGAGGTCACGGGTTTGACGATGCTGGATCTCGGCCGCTGTTTCGGTCGTTCGCTGGTGGCTGCCCAAGGTGACCTCATTCTCTGGAACAACGTTGCCTTTCAGCACAGCGCACGGGATGGCGGACCGGGCAGGACGCTCCGGCACGGCTACCTGACAGCGGCTTTCGATGAGGGGTATCAGTGGTGGCTTGACAGGATGTGGGCCGATCACTGGACCCACCCGACGGGCGAACTGGAGTGACCCATGGCGGAGACAGGAGAGGGCGGGATGCACCCAGTCGAGGGCATTCGTGGAACCCGCGCCATCTTCGTGCATCCTGACAACATTCGGCAGGTCCGGCAACGCCTCGACGCCAGAGTCGCGGTTATCGCCAGGCCTGACGACTTCATGGCTCATACGGATCCGGTGCAGCTGATCATCGAGACGGAAGCCGGTGTCCACCTTCGGTGCTACCTTGCCGCACACGGTGGGCAGGAGTTCTTGCTCATCTATGGGCGGGTCGACCGTCGACGCCGCACGACGGAGGGGCTCAACTACACGATCACGCAACGAGTTGTCGACTTCCTCGGTGTCGAGGTGTTGATCGGCACGTTCATCGTCGGCTCTGTACAGCCCAATGCGGTGGCGGGTGAGGTCGTCGTGCCGACCGATCTTGTGGGTCTGGGCCCACACCATCAGTCGATAGCCGTCGACGGACCCTGGGGTTTCCGGACCGTCGACATGTACTGGCCCTTCTGTGATTCTGTCAAGAACATCCTTCTCGCTGCGAGGTACGGCAGCCCTGTGGCGGCGCCTGCGAAGTGTGTCTACGGAACCTTTCACGGCTGGCCACGCATCGAGACGGCCGCTGAGCTCGATCTCTACACTCGCCAAGGGTTGGACGTGGTGGGTCAAACGCTTGACCCGGAGGCGACGCTCGCCAAGGAGTCTGGCGTGCACTACGGTGCGCTGGCCGTGCCGGTCGACGACGAGGCGATTCGAGAGCAGCTGATGGTCGGCGCGAAGGCGGCACAGGCGGAGGTCAATGACCTGGTGGCGCGGGGACGGGCGCGGATGTTCGACGTGTTCCTTCAAGCGCTACCCGCTCTGAGCAAGCTCCCAGACTCCCAGCGATGTGACTGCCCGGCCCAGGCCGAGAGGCGGCGTGCCCGATCCGAGCACATGTACTACCGGCCCCGTCACCTCTGTGTCGACTGGTGACTTCGGTGGCGGGCTTCGCGCTGATCGCCTGCACGCCAGGTGTGCCCTCGGGCCGGGACCACTGGTTGGATATTGCCAAACGGGCTGGCGCGATCGGGGTGACTGTGGCGGAAGTACATTCGTCCGGCAGCGAGATCGCCCACCTCGTGGCCGACATCCGCGCTCGGAGAGGCGGTCGGCAGCGCTGTTGGCTCGTCCTGACGGTGTCGGACCCCGTAACAGTGCGTAGCCTGCGAACCGTCTATGGCGGCCTGTTGTGGCAGGTCGACGCTGCCGACTCGAGCTGGAACGATGGCAGCCCGGTCATGGGCGGCGATGTGGTCACGAAGGTCGCCGGAGACACTTTCGATCGGTATGCGACCCTGCTCGCCTGGCCGGGCGCGCACGGGCCCACCGCCGACGAGCAGGCGATGTACTTCGCCGCCGCGGCGCGATTGCGATCATCAACGGTACGAGGTCAGGCCGGTGCGGCCCTGTGCGATGAGACCGGAGATCTGATCGCCGTAGGGTCCAACGAGGTGCCGCGTGCAGGCGGTGGCCAATACTGGGATGGTGATCCTTATGACGGACGGGATCGCGCACGGTTCGGGTATGACTACGCGACGGCGGCCCGGTGGGGTGACTTCATGGACACGCTCGACTGGCTGGTGGAGCGGGCGATGCTATCGGCGGCGGTGCGGGACGCGATCGCCGCGCTGGGAGTGAACGCGCTGCCCGGCGACCGGCTCCCTCAGGTCCTGAAGGGAGAAGCTCGAGGCAGGAACATACACGCGGAGGAGGCAGCCATCCTGTCTGCCGCCCGACGAGGTGTCCGACTGGGCGGCAGTCGGGCTTACACGACCCAGCCACCCTGCCACCTTTGCCTACGCCATTTGATAGGTGCGGGAGTACGGACCATTCAGTACCTTCCTGGAAGGGCCTCACAGGACCTGGTAGCCCGGCACGGCGACGCGTTACGCTCGGACGGGGTGTCACTGGAGCAGTTCACCGGCATCACGCCGACCGGATACGAAAGGCTGTTCGGACGCCTGAGTGGAAGGACGGCAGGCGTGGCCGAAATGACCATGTTGTTGGAGGAGTCGCTGTGCCGACAATCCGCGCCGTAGGACCTGTGGCGGGTGCGGACGAGCCTGCAGCGGACGCGGTCGCGGTGACCGCAGGCCTACCGTCGAGGGCGGTCGCGTGCGTCCGTCTCGTGTCAGACCCGATCGACCTCGTCTTCGGCTCGCCGCATACCGGACTTGTAGAGGCCGTCGCTGCAAAGTTTGAGAATCACTTCCGGGTCATCCCAACTCCTGGATCGCGCCCAGATGTGGCATGTTTCATCGATCCTAGGATCCACGAGCGGCTCGTCCCGACTACGCGCCACCCGCAGATCCGACTGACAGAGATTGGCCCGCCGGGCAGAGCGGAAGCCATCGTCGTGGTTCATGATGGACTTCAACGGAACCTGGTCGCGCCGGCGGCCGGACCGGCTGTAGTAACAGCGGCGACTCGAGTGTTGCGCGCCAAGGCGGCGACGGCGTTGCTCCGGCATGGCTGGGTGCCGATCCATGCGAGCAGCGTTGTCGGCCCCGGCGGGAGGGCCGTTGCCTTGGCCGGGCCGCGACGTGTCGGCAAGACGTCCATGTTGTTGACCATGCTAGACCTGGGTGCTGGTTCGCTTCTATCCAACGACACACTGTTCGTACGCGTCGAAGGCGACATGCTCGTCGGGCGGTCCTTGCCGGTCTCGGTAGGGGTTCGCACCGACGTGCTCCCGATGAGCCCAGCTCTCCAATCGGTCGTGGAGCGTGGGGAGCACCTTCATGTCGACAACGAACCACCGACGCCGCGGCCGACCGACCGGGTCTACCTTGACGCACAGGAGTTGGCTTCGCTGCTGAACACGCGGCTTGCCAGATCAGCACCGATACGCAGCGTGGTCCGGGTCGCTTTTGACTGCGGCATGAACGGATACTCGCTCGACCGCATCTCGGACCCAGCGTCGTTGATCGACGAGACCCGCCTCGATGCCGACCAGTCCTGGATGGCCGACTGGCTAGAGCCAGCGGCGGTTCCCTCGACCGGCCTCGACATCCTGGGAAGTGCAGAGTTCTACCACTTGCGCTACGGCGCCGATGGGTCGCGGTGGGCGGCCAAAGCTTTGATGGAAATAAATCAATGACGGGCCGGCCCAGGGTTACCGTCCTCGGCGGCACGCGTTTCATCGGTCGGGCCGTGGTGCGCGAACTCCTGCATACGGGTCATGAGGTTCAGATGATTCACCGAGGTGAAGGCAGCTGTGCGCTCTTCCCCGAGGTGGCTCATCTGCACGCGGACCGCGCTGACCTTCCCCGACTGGTGATGCCTGTGCGGTCCTTCCGCCCGGACGTCGTGGTTGACATCAACGGCCTCGGGAGGACGGACGTGACTTCTGCGCTGCCCGCCGTTCGTGATGCGGCGAGGTTCGTGGTGATCTCCAGCTGCGATGTATACGACGCGTACCTCGGCTACCGTCTCAACAAGCTTGTCCAGAGCGGTCCGATTACGGAGCGCAGTCCACTACGGAAGCGACGTCGGGTGCTGCCGCATGCTGTTCCTCAGCGACCTGACTACGACAAACTGGATGTGGAGGACGCATGGCGGGGTTACCCTGCGGTCATCCTCCGACCTACCGCCGTATACGGTGAGTACGACTACCTCCGTCGGGAAGGATTCGTGCTCGATCGCATCCTGGCGCGACGCAGGCAAATCCCATTCGGCCCGGGCAACCTGCGGTACACCCGGGTGTCGGTCACCGATCTTGCTCGATGCGTTCGGCTCGTGGTCGACTGCGAGGCGGTTGAAGGCGAGACGTTCAACGTCGCGGAGCACGTGACGCTAGATGTCAGGGCATGGGCGCAGGCGATAGCGCGGGCCGCCGATGTGGATATCGAGTATGTCCCTGTTCACGAGAGCGTACTACCGGATGGACTGCGCTTGAGTACTACGTATCGACAGCACCTAGTGATCAGCTCCACTAAAGCTCGTACGATGCTCGGCTGGCTCCCGTCCCCCTTAGAAGAATCGATCACGGCCTCCGTAAGGTGGCACGCCGGAAGAGCGCCGGTGGAGAGATCCTTCGCCGCGGACGACCTCGCACTGGCGACGGTCCCGCCCACCGCACGGACGTCGTGAGCTGGGCAGTTTAGTCGCCTCGTTGATGCTGGGCGCGATAACGTCCTATGCTGTGCCGAAGAACCGGACAATGGTCATGTGAGGAACATCAGATGCGACAGCCGTACACGGTGCTGGTCTTCCCGTTCCGACTTACTGCGGCGGGAGCGGAGTTCGCGATCTTCCGACGCTCTGACGACTCGAACTGGCAGTGCGTCAGCGGTGGCGTTGAAGGAGACGAGACGATGAGCCAGGCCGCGCGCCGCGAGACCGCCGAGGAGACCGGGTTGTCCAATGACAGGCTCATGTTTAAACTCAACATGGTCAGTGGCGTGGAGAAGAACTGTTTTGCGGCGAGCAGTCATTGGCCCGCTGACCTCTACATCGTTCCAAAGCACTTCTATGCGACGCGTGTCGTGGAGGAGGATTCCGAGATACAGCTGTCAGATGAGCACCGTGAGTTTCGCTGGATGAGCTATGATGAGGCCTACGCGACACTGTGCTATGACGACGACAGGACAGCGCTGTGGGAGCTGAATACTCGCATTGTCCGTGGCGACATGCCCGTTCCTGAAGAGTGACCGGTGTGAACAACAAGCCTCCTCGAGTCGGCCTTGCTACGGCTTCAGAAACCATTACCGACCGGGCCAGGAGGGCCTACGAAGGGTTCGCCGAGGTTGTCGATCCGCGCGGTGCGACCTCGAGACTCACCTGCGTCGTCGACCACGGCATGTTCGTACGACACGGGAAGCTTGGCAGGGTTGGACGCGGTTCACTTCGTTCGGCAGGAACGGGTACACGGGCCGGTACCGGATACGTTGAGCGGCAGAGTCGCCGTGACACCCTACTCCTCCTTCCGGCGGAGGACGCCGCGGGCCACACTCTGGTTGAACGAGAGCTCCGTACTTTGCTCGCGCTTCAGCTCATCATGGACGGATGGATCCCCCTGCATGCAGGAGCCGTCGCCACTAGGTCCGGAGAGGTCATCCTATTAATGGGACCGAAGATGGCCGGCAAGACGACGGCTCTACTGCAGTTGCTGCAGACCGGCTCGTACGGCTTGTTGTCAAACGACAAAACCTTCGTTCGTGCTGAGGCCGGTCAGCTCGTCGTACGGGCGTTACCGGTGGCAGCTCCCATTCGTGGCACGGTTCTGCACCGTTTCCCTCCACTTGGAAGACTCTGGCGGCACCGCGCCGAGCTGCACGTTGACAATCCAGAGACTGACGTGGACACGTCCGCCGCACGTCTACTGGTACCGGTACGACTCTTGGCACGCGCTTTCGGGGCACCGGTCGTGTCGACCGGGATTGTCCGAGCGGTGATCCGCCTACGGCATGACCCGCAAAGGGCCTCGAGTCGGGCGCGTACGTTGGACAGGAACGGTCTCGGGCGGTTGTTTGACTCAGAGCGGCTCGATTTTGATCCGAGATGGAACCGCGTCTGGCTGGGGGACGAGCCCGCGTTCGTGGACTCCGAGGCCGCGGCTTCTAACCGTACTGCGTTCATGTCCTGTGCCGGCTATTGGTTCACGAGTGCGCCACGTGACGACGACGCTCTTCTTCGGTTTGCGTCTAGCCTTCCGGTCGAGACGCCTGATCGCGCGACATGAACTCTCCACCTCCGGCCACCCGCCGCCGCCGCGTCCTATTGACGCCAGGTCCGGTCAACGTCCACGAACGTGTCAGAGAGGCAGCGGCTTGTGTCGATGTCGGCCATCGTGAGCCCGAGGCCCTCAAGGCACTGCAGCGCGTTCGCGAAGCTGCCACCACGGTGTTCGGTGGCGGAACGGAACACGCGACGATCGTGCTCACCGGGTCCGGGACCGCGGCGCTGGAGGCCGTTCTGAGTTCCGTGGTTCCGCGAAGAGGGCACGTGCTGGTGCTGGAGAACGGACGTTTCGGCCAGCGCATCGGGCACATAGTGGCTACGCACGGACTGGCCCACACGGTCGTAAGTACGCCGTGGAACGAGCCGTTCGACGTAGACCGTCTCGAACGCCTCGTGGAGCGCAACCCGGAGATCACCCATCTCGCGTTCGTCCACCACGAAACTAGTACGGGCATCCTGAACCCGGCCGGGGAAATAGCCCGCGCGGCGGCAAGCTGTGGCATCCGCGTCATTGTCGATGCGACGAGCAGTCTCGGTAGTGAACGGCTCGACATTGCTGCGGATTGCATCGACTGGTGTGTCGCGTCGTCGAACAAGTGCCTAGAGGCCCTCCCAGGACTCTCCCTGGTGTGCGGAACAAAGGACGGCTTCGCAAATCTGCCGAACGGCGCAACCTTCTACCTCGACCTGCATAGGCACTGGTTGTCACAGGAGGTCCTCAGGGAACCGTTGTTCACCCCCGCCGTGCAGCTCATATTCGCACTTGACACCGCACTCGAAATTCTTCTCGCCGAGGGAGTCGAGATGCGTCGACGACGGTACACGAGCCTTGCCGAGCGGCTTCGCTCCGCTTTGCTAGGTCGGGGCGGCCGCTTTCCGGTGCGGGATATCAATAGGTCATCGTCGATGACTGTGTGGCAACTTCCGGCAGGCGTAAGCAGTGTCGACGTTAGACAAAATGTGCGTGAGTTCGGATTTGTAATCTATGGCGCGCCGCAGGTATTTGGAGAGGCGTGCGGAGTCGCGACAATGGGCCAGCTCAGCGCCCAAGAAGTCGACGACTTTGTTGGTGTACTGGACAGTGCCCTGCGGGCATAAAGCCTTTCGCTCGGAGGAGCGGCCACGCCGCGGGTCACTTGCCCTTCCCTCGGCAAGGCGGACTTCGGCCTGCTGCCATGCCTTGTCCGCATCTTTCTGTTGCTGAAGGTCCCCGCGGAGCGGCGTTTGCCGGCTCTTCGAACTTAAGCGGGGTGGCTGGTAGAGCGGCTGGTTGCCTTGGCCTGGACCTGGGGGTGGCGGTGTGGTGACCCTGATGTGAGGGGCCCGTGACTCTTTCAGTGATCATGTCTGTTGTCCACACAGAACGATCACAACAGAAGAGCCACGGGCATGGTCAACGATACGACCCGGCTGCTGGGCCTGGACGGGCTGGTAGTCGTAAAGGTCGAGGATGCGATGGGTGAGCAGCCGCCGGTGGTGCACCTGGCAACGGCGGACGAACAGGCCAGGTGTTGCCCGCAGTGCGCCACACGGGCTAGGCGGGTCAAGGCGTGGGCTACCACCAGGCCGCGGGATCTGCCGGTGGCCGGGCGTAGTGTGCGGTTGCGGTGGCGTAAGCGGCGCTGGTACAGCGACAACGCCGACTGCGACCGGGGCAGTTTCACCGAATCGGTGACGCAGGTGCCGCCTCGTTCGAGGCTGACCCGGCGGCTACGGGCCTGCGCGGGGGCGGCGGTGGCCGACGCCGGCCGCGCCGTGGTGCAGGCCGCCCGCGACCATCACGTATCCTGGCCGGTGGTCAGCGCGGCGTTCACCACCTACGCCGAGCAGGTGTTACCGGACCAGCCTGCCCCGGTGGCCGCGCTGGGTATCGATGAGGTGCGCCGGGGCCGGCCCCAGTGGGTACTGGACGAGACCACCGGCACCTGGCAAACGGCGGTTGATCGGTGGCATGTCGGCTTTGTGGATCTTTCTGGTGGGCAAGGGCTGCTCGGCCAGGTGGAAGGCCGCACCAGCGCCGCCGTGCTCGACTGGCTGCACCAACGCCCACCCGCATGGCGTGAACAGGTCAGGTTCGTGGCCATCGACATGTGCCCGGCGTTTGCCAAAGCGGCCCGTCTGGGGAGGTATCAGGGGTTTTGTGTAACGGAGGTAAGAGATAAGAAGTTGAAACCGGTATAGACCGGTTCCGCGGAAAGGGGCAGAGTGCGATGGCGACTGTGGGGCAGCTTTCACCCGGTGGTGTGAATCAGGAGCCGGAGGCGGTGGGGGTGCCGGCGGAGGCGGCGGTGTCGGCCGGTGAGGCGCCGGCCGCAGCGCGGCGGGTGCGCCGGGCGGCCGAGCGGGAGGGTTTGGCCGAGCTGGTCGATGATGAGTGGTTGGACCAGGCGGTGGCGGCGCTGCGGGCCGACGGGGCCCGGCTGACCGGCAAGGACGGGTTCTTGTCGCAGTTGATCAGGCAGGTGCTGGAGCGGGGTCTGCAGGCCGAGCTCGGTGAGCATCTGGGCTATGACAAGCATGAGGCGGCCGGGCGGGGGTCGGGTAACTCGCGTAACGGGTCGAGCGCCAAGACGGTCAACACCGAGGTGGGGCCGGTGCGGGTGTCGGTGCCGCGGGATCGGGCGGGCACGTTTAGTCCGGTGCTGCTGCCCAAGCATGCCCGTAGCCTGGGCGGGTTTTCCGACATCATCATCAGCTTGTACGCCGGCGGGATGACGGTGCGCGACATCGCCTGGCATGTGCAGCGGGTGTATGGCACGGAACTGTCCCACGACACGATCTCGACGATCACCGACAGCGTGTTGGAGGAGGTCACCGCCTGGCAGCACCGGCCGCTGGACGAGGTGTACCCGATCATCTACGTCGACGCGCTGATGGTGAAGGTGCGTGACGGGGCGCACGTGCGTAACAAGGCCGCCTACCTGGTCGTCGGCGTGGACACAGACGGGATCAAGCACGTGCTGGGCATCTGGGTGCAGCAGACCGAGGGCGCCAAGTTCTGGCTGCAGGTGTGCACCGAGCTGCGCAACCGGGGTGTGCGCGACGTGCTGATCGCCTGCTGCGACGGGCTGGCGGGGTTGCCGGAGGCGGTCGAGACCGTCTGGCCGCAGACCACCGTCCAGACGTGTGTGGTGCACCTGATCCGCGCCAGCCTGCGCTACGCCTCCTACGCCGAGCGTAAGAAGCTCGCGGCCGCGCTCAAGCCGGTCTACACCGCGCCCACCGCCGAGGCTGCCGAGCAGGCGTTGCTGGAGCTGGCCGACTCGCCGCTGGGGCGCAAGCACAAGGCCGCGGTCGCGGTGTGGGAACGCGCCTGGGAACGGTTCACCCCGTTTCTGGCGTTCCCACCGGAGATCCGCAGGATCATCTACACCACGAACGCGATCGAGTCGTTCAACTATCAGATCCGGAAGATCATCAAGAACCGTGGACAGTTCCCCACCGACGAGGCCGTGGTCAAGCTGATCTGGCTGGCCATCGCCGACATCGAAGACAAGCGTGCCCGGGCCCGGGAGCAGGATCGCGGCAAGCCCGCCAACCAGCGCTCCGCTCCCGGCCGGCTGATCGAGGGACACGTCACCCAGGGCTGGAAACAAGCCCTCGGTGCACTGTCCACCGTGTTCGAAGGCCGTATCCCCGAGCACGCTACCTAAGTTGAACAACGGGGATCCGCAACCTAAACCAGGTCCCCACTCGTTACTATAGACAGGACAGTCAAGCAGTCCAGACAGGACCGTTACACGGAAAATCTGACACGCTCCCGTCTGGCGCTGCCGAACGCCACCATCGTCGTTGATCATTTCCACGTCGTGCAGCTGGCCAACCAGGCGGTCACCGAAGTCCGCCGTCGGCTGACCATGCACCACCGCGGCCGGCGCGGCCGCAAGGGCAACCGGGAATGGGAGCTGCGCAACCGGCTGACCCGATCCGCGGCCCGCATGCACGCCGACCACCTCGACCCGATGGTTGACCAACTGCAGGCACTGGGCAAACTCGGCACCGACCTGCTCACCGCATGGAACGCCAAAGAAGACCTGCTGGACCTGCTGGCGCTGGCCCGCACCAACCCCGACCGTGAGCAGACCGCGCGGCTGCTGTACCGGTTCTACCGCCGCTGCGCCGCATCTGGGCTCCCCGAGCTGGAGCGGCTGGCCGCCACCATCGAGACCTGGTGGCCACAAATCCTCGCGTTCATCCACACCAGAGTAACCAACGCCGGCTCCGAAGGCACCAACCGGGTCATCAAGACCATCGCCCGCAACGCCTACGGGTTCCAAAACCCAAACAACCAACGCCTACGCACCCGCTGCGCCACCACCAGAAGAGCCCGCGGATGCCTCAACCCCGCTTAAGTTCGAAGAGCCAACATCCGTGCTGGACTGTAGTCTGACGCCGTGATCATTGTCGGGAACATCCTGGTAGGGCTGGTCGCGTTGATCCACGCGTGCATCTTGGTGCTGGAGATGTTCCTGTGGACCGGCCGGCTTGGCCAGCGTGCATTCAACACGACGCCGGAGTTCGCCAAGCAAACCCGGGTCCTCGGCATGAACCAGGGCCTCTACAACGGCTTCCTGGCTGCCGGTCTGGTCTGGGGTCTCGTCGCCGGCGGGGGCACCGGGTTCGCCGCGAAGGTGTTCTTCCTCGTCTGTGTGGCGGTCGCAGGCATCTTCGGTGCCGCAACGGCGAGCCGACGCATCCTCTTCGTGCAGACGGTACCGGCGGTGACGGCCCTGGTGTTCGTCATTGCCGCACAGTGACGGGGACGCCGGGACGGCAGATACAAGTCCGCTCATCGGCAAATCCGGTCACCATGGGGTGAACTCCTCTCGGCACCGCGGGTGCCAGCCGGTCACTCATTATCCGGGTCCGACCCGGTCGAGGTGCTCGTTGCGGCTCGACAGCATGCGGCAGGGCCGTAGGCGGGTGGGAGCATCTGCTGGCCGCTGCCACTCGGCCAAACCCCCGAAGACGCAACCCACCGCGTCCGTCCTGGTGCTCGGCCACGCTCAGATCACGTGCCGGCGCACCGCCGAAACGGCTACAATACGGCCCTGAGCTGCTGTGATGCGGTTCGGATTCTGTCACGTCCGGTCCACCCGTGTAGTAGACGCGGGGCAGGCGCGTACCCAAACGCGCCGCCTGAGAGGCCGGGGTTCGAGCCCTTGGATGAGATCCACGATCTCGTGACGCGGCACAATCGCCGGCGCGGGTAAGGCAGCCGCGTCCGGCGTCGCAACGCCTCCAGAGCGCCGAGGGCGACCAACTTCAATGCGCACGAGTTTGCCGAGTTGAGTGGGGTCGGCGTGTTCGGGTCTCCCAGACCGGCTGCTGGGGTTCGTCGTTGTGCACGATGATGTCGGCGTGATCGGTCGGGTGGATCGTAGCGAAATAGAACTCTTGGGAGGGGATGTAACGCTCGCGCCAGCGCCGTTCGACTTCGGCCCGGGATGCCACCTGGCGCTCTCGGATGACGGCACGATCCACCGTCTTGTCGAGCGCGGTCGTCACGAAGATGCGCAGATCCCACCGATAGATCAGTTCCGGGCGCATGAGGAACACGCCGTCGAAGAGCAGCACGGCGTCGGCGGGGGCGGTCGTGACCGGCGGGGACAGCACCGTGTCCGTGGTGCGGTCGTAGACCGCGTACTGGAAGCGTCGGTCTCCGGCTGGGCCGAGCGGATCGAGCAGAATCCGGTTCAGAGCGTGGTAGTCGTGGGTGTCGAAGTAGCAGCCCTCAGCCGAGTACTCGCCGCGGGGATAGCGCTGTGCCCGGGGGAACAGGAAATCGTCGATCGTCGCGCGGATGACGTCGCGGCCCTGTGTGCGCAAGACGACGGCCAGCTCGTCGGCGAGCGTGGTCTTGCCTGCGGCGGGCGGTCCGTCGATGGCAACCCGCGTCGGGTGTGCGACGGTGACGGACCCGACTGCCACAGCCAGGCGGCCGAGCACCTCCTCGCGGGTGCCTTGGTACATGTCCTGCTCCTAGCCTCGCGAAGGTCGCCGTGTCGAGCCGGCCTCATGCCCGCCAGCCTTTCACGCCCGCCATCTCTCGAGGAGCGCTCTCGAGCCGACTCATGGTCCAACTACGTGACGGGCGCTGGGTCGTCGGCGGAGCCACCTACGAGGACGAATACCGTCGAGAGCGGGGTAGGTGGCGGATTGCACGGCGTCGAGTGGTCCGCCCCTTCGACCTCGCCCCGTTAGCGCCGGGCGACGGGCCCATCTACGAGCAGAACGGCAGTTGACCAAGAGCCGCAACACGAACGCCGTGGTCCACTGCGTCGACCGCAGCGACGCAAAGTTAGCAGCCGACACTCACAGGTCGGTTACTACTGCGACTCGGATCTTTGAGTATCGGCGGCTAGG
>SLSW01000057.1 GCA_007130245.1 Micromonosporaceae bacterium | reverse complement strand
CCGAAAAGCGCCCGCGACATGCGCAGTGAGCTGGCCTCGGCCGGGTTCTCCACCGAACTGGTGGTGGCCACCGTCCGGGCGCTGCGCAAGCTGGTCACCAAGCTGGACTGGCAGCCACCGGCCAGCCACTGGGGCGGCTACCGGCAGACCTGCAGCTACTCCGACGACGACGCCGGGGCCAAGCAGGCGTTCGTGGACACCGCACTGTCCGCCGCCGGGAAGCTCGACCTGGTGCTCGACCTGGGTGCCAACGACGGCGCGTACGCGCGCCTGGCCGCCCGCCACGCGGCGCAGGTGGTGGCGGTAGAGAGTGACCACGCGGTGACCGACGTGCTCTACCGGCAGTTGCGTGACGCCGGTGAGCAGCGGGTGCTGCCACTGGTGATGGACCTGGCGAACCCGTCGCCGGGCGGCGGCTGGCGCAGCGTGGAGCGGGCCGCGTTCGGCGACCGCGCCGACGCCGACGTGGTGCTGGCGTTGGCGCTGGTGCACCACCTGGCGATCGGTCGCAACGTGCCGTTGCCGGAGGTGCTGGACTGGCTGGCGGGGCTGGGCCGCCGGCTGGTGATCGAGTTCGTGGACCCGGAGGACCCGATGGCCCAGCGGTTGCTGGCCAACAAGCCGGCCGGAATGTTCGACGGCTACCGCCGCGAGGTGTTCGAACGGCTGCTGGCCGAGCGGTTCACCGTCGCCCACCAGGAAGAGCTGCCGTCCGGCACCCGGGCCCTGTACGTCGGTGTCCCGCGTGGCTGAGCCCGGTCCGGCGAGGTCCGCGGCCGTGGTCACCGACGACAACGGTCGCGGACGGTCGTGGTTTCGCCCGGGAGGACGGGTACGCCTGGAACTGCGGGCGTTGCTGGAGGTGCTGGCGCTGTGCGGCTTCGTGGTGGCGCAGCCGCTGCTGGACATCACCGGCAGAAGCCCGGACTTCTTCATCTTCCACGGGGTCACCCCCGGCGAGATCATGCTGCTGGTGGCGTTCTTCACGCTGGTGCCGCCGGTGGCGGTGTGGCTGCTCGGCGCGGTGTCCGGGTTGGCCGGGCCGCGGGTGCGCTCGGGGGTGCACCTGGCCACCGTGGCGGTGCTGCTGGTGCTGTTCATGATCCAGATCGGCAAGCACCTGACCGACGGGGTGCGGGGGATCGCGCTCACAGTGATGGCAGCGCTCGCCGCTGCCGTGATCATGGCCGGCTACCTGCGCTTCGACCGGGTCCGGCAGTTCCTGCGGGTGGCGGCGGTGGGCCCGCTGGTGTTCGTGCTGCTGTTCACGTTCGCGTCACCAGCGGCGGCGGTGATGTTCCCGGACGACTCACCCGGCACCGGGGTCGAGCCGCGGGTCACCGGGGCGAACCCACCCATCGTGATGATCATTCTGGACGAGCTGCCGCTGACGTCGCTGCTCGACGCCGACGGGCAGATCAACGCTGAGCGCTACCCGAACTTTGCGCGCCTGGCAGGAGACTCCACCTGGTACCGCAACGCCACCACGGTGGCCGGGTGGACGCCGTACGCCCTGCCGTCGATGCTGACCGGCACCTGGCCGGCCGAGCACGTGGCGCCGCACTACTCGCAATATCCGGACAACCTGTTCACGGTGCTCGGTGGCGTCTACGAGATCGAGGCCAACGAGAGCATCGGCCATCTCTGCCCGCCGTGGCAGTGCGGCGAGCTGGCCGGGCGCGCCGGCAGCGGCCTGCCAGCGGCGTTCTCGGAGACCTCGAACCTGCTCGGCGAGATCCTCTCGCCGGCCGACCCGGTGCGCAACCCGCAGGAGGACTTCGCGGAGCCGACCGTGGCCGAGCGGCTCGGCGACGCCGCGGCCGCCGGCCGGGACGGGCCGGAGTTCCGGTTCCACCAGGTGGGCGCCAACCAGCCGGCCCGGTTCCACCACTTCCTGGAGCGGCTGCAGCAGGCCGAGGGCGTCGACGAACCGAGGCTGGACTTCCTGCACCTGCTGATGCCACACACGCCGTGGCGGTATCTGCCGTCCGGGATGCAGTACGAGACGGTGCCCGGCCTGCCGGTCGACGGACCCTGGTGGGGGCGGCTCGCGCTGCAGCGCATGGAGCTGCAGCTGGAGTACACCGACCTGCTGCTCGGCGAGGTGCTGCACACGCTGGAGCAGACCGGCCGCTACGACGAGTCGCTGGTGGTGCTCACCGCCGACCACGGCGTCGCGCTGACGCCCGGCACCGGGCTGGACGGCTGGATCGCCGGCGACCGCCACCTGGGGCCGGACAACCACGGCGCGCAGGAGCTGGCGTGGGTGCCGATGTTCATCAAGGAGCCCGGCCAGACCGAGGGTGTGGTCGACGACCGGAACTGGCAGCACGTCGACCTGCTGCCGACACTGGCCGACCTGGCCGGCGTCGAGGTGCCGTGGGAGGTGGACGGGATCTCGTGGCAGCGCGACGAACGCACCGATCACGAGAAGACGTACTACGGCCACCTGGACGATGTGCGCATCCTGGACGGCGCGCGGCTGTTCGCCGAGATCCTGGCCGATCCGCGAGCCTTCCCGGCGGTGCCCCCGGCGCCGTTGCCGGAGCTGGTCGGTACAGCGGTGGCCGACCACCCGGTCCGCGACGGCCCGGATGGCACCGAGGTGGAGAACGCGGAGGCGTTCGACGAGGTGCGGCCGGCCGAGGGTGTGGTGCCCGCGCTCGTGCACGGCACCGTGCCGGCGGAGGTGCCGGTCGACGCGCCGCTGGCGATCGCGGTCAACGGGCGCATCGGTGCGGTGGTGCCGGCGGTCGCCGCCGCCGGCGAGACCCGCCGGTTCGCCGGGCTGATCGCCGACGAGACTCTCTTCGTCTCCGGGCAGAACCAGCTGGAGCTGTTCCTCGTGCAGGACGACGGCACCCTGCTCCTGCTCTCGCGGACCTAGGTCAGCGGAGGGTGAGGGTGGCCCGTTCGGTGGTGGCGCGTCCGGGCAGCGCCGCCGGGTCCGGGTGGGCGCACAACACCACTGACGCCCCTGCCACCAGCGGCGCCAGCAGCCAGTCCAGCGGGTCGGGATGCGCCTGCGCCACGATCAGCACCCGGTCGCCGGCGCCGATGTTGAGCGCGCCGGCGCGCTCGGCGGCGGCGGCGCACAACTCCGCGTGCGTCAGTTCGGTCGCCGGATCGTCCGCGCGCACCGGCACCGCCGGGTGGAAGTGGTCGCCGTGCAGGCGGACCTCGGTGACATAGTCGGCCACACCAGGCGGCGGCTGGCGCATCGGCGCAGCCAGCGGGGCCAGCGCCATCCCGTACACGTCGGCGCCCGTCCCGGCGTGTGCCGCCGCCCGGTCGGCCGCCGCGAACACCACGTCCGGACGGTCGGCGGCGACCCGCAGCCCGGCGCTCCAGCACCCGAGCAGCACCGCGCCGGTCTGCCAGTGCGGCGGCGCGTCCACCGCGGCGGTGTCGCCGGCGCCGCGGCCGCACCCGTCGACCAGCAGGTTCGCGGTCTTGGCCACCCAGTTGGCGAGGGTGGCACCGGACAGTTCTGCGCGGTCGCCGGTGGCGTCGTCATACCAGGTCAGCAACGGCCGGGCCGGATCACCGGCCGCCAGGGCGGCCGCGAAGGCGGCCGGGACCGTGGCGGGCACGTCCGGTGTGGCAGGCGTCTCAGATTCGGCAGGCACCCGCCGACAATACGGTCGAGTCGCGGTGCCGCCAGACGTGCCCCGGAAGCGTAGGGTGGGAACCGTTACAACATCCCCATGCGAAACAAGGAGTCACTCCGTGACCGCCGGTCGTCTGCCTCGCGTGCTCGTCGACGCCACCAGTGTTCCGGCTGACCGGGGCGGCGTCGGCCGATACGTCGACGGTCTGCTCGGCGCCCTTCCCGCCGAGGCCGATGTGATCGTGGCCGCGCTGCGCACCGATGTCCACCGCTACTCCCGCCTGCTCGACGACGTGGAAGTCGTCGCCGCCCCGGCGGCGGTGGCACACCGCCCGGCGCGGCTGGCCTGGGAACAGACCGGGCTGCCGCTGCTCGCCCAGCAGGTGGGTGCCGAGGTGCTGCACTCGCCCTTCTACACCTGTCCGCTGCGGGCCTCCTGCCCGGTGACCGTCACCGTGCACGACGCGACGTTCTTCACCGAGCCGGAGCACTACGACAAGTCCCGCCGCGCCTTCTTCCGCAGCGCCATCCGGACCTCGCTGCGTCGGGCCGCGCGGGTGATCGTGCCGAGCAAGGCTACCCGCGACGAGCTGATCCGGCTGCTGGAGGCCGACCCCACCCGGATCGACGTCGCCTACCACGGTGTCGACCACCAGGCGTTCCATCCGCCTACCGAGGAGGAGAAGGCGCGGGTACGGGCCCGGCTGGGGCTGGGCACCCAGCCGTACATCGCCTTCCTCGGTGCCAAGGAGCCGCGCAAGAACGTGCCCAACCTGATCCGCGGCTGGGCCGCGGCGGTCAAGGACCGTAAGGACCCGCCTGCCCTGGTGATCGCCGGGGGACAGGGGCACGACGACGAGATCGACTCCGCGGTGGCCGAGGTGCCGGTGCACCTGCGACTGCTGCGCCCCGGGTATCTGCGCTTCGCCGACCTGCCCGGTTACCTCGGTGGCGCGCTGCTGGCGGCCTACCCGTCGTACGGGGAGGGGTTCGGCCTGCCGATCCTGGAGGCGATGGCGTGCGGCACCCCGGTGCTGACCACTCCCCGGCTGTCGCTGCCGGAGGTCGGCGGCGACGCGGTGGCCTACACCAGCGAGGACCCGGCGCAGATCGCGGTCGACCTGGGTCAGCTGCTCGACGACGAGCCGCGCCGGCTCGCGCTGGCCAAGGCCGGCATGGACCGGGCCAAGGAGTTCACCTGGGCATCCAGCGCCGAGGTGCACCTGGCGTCCTGGAGCCGGGCCGCGAGCGCCTGATTTCCGCCGTACCGCCGCTGCCACGATCGCCGGCTTTGCGATGATGGGTCGGTGTTGCACGCGGTCATCCCGGCCGGCGGCAGCGGCACCCGGCTGTGGCCGCTGTCGCGCGCCGACCACCCCAAGTTCCTGCTGCCGCTCGGCGGTGGCGACGCTTCACTGTTGCAGCTGACGGCCGAGCGGCTGGCGCCGCTGGTCCCGGCGGAGCGGACATACGTCGTGACCGGGGCAGGGCACGCGGCGGCGGTAGCCCGCCAGCTGCCCGCCGTGCCCGGCGACAACATCCTGGTGGAGCCGGCGCCGAAGGATTCGTGCGCGGCGGTCGGCCTGGCGGCTGCGGTGATCGCCCGTCGGGACCCGGAGGCGGTGATGGGTTCGTTCCATGCGGACCACCTGGTCGCCGACGGCGAACGGTTCACTGAGGTCGTGGGCTGTGCCGTCGCCGGGGCGCGCACCGGGATGCTGATGACCGTCGGCATCACCCCCACCCACCCCGACACCGGGTACGGCTACCTGCGGTGCGGCGGCGTGTACGACAGCGGGCCGGCGCGCAAGGTGGAGGCGTTCACCGAGAAGCCGACCGCCGAGGTGGCGCGTGGCTATGTGGAGTCCGGCGACCACCTGTGGAACGCCGGCATGTTCATCTGGCGGGTGGATGTCTTTCTGGCCGAGCTGGCACGGCAGGCGCCACAGCTGCACGACGGGGTGACGCGGATCGCCGCCGCCTGGGACGGACCGGACCGCGACGCGGTGCTGGGACAGGTGTGGCCGGAGCTGCCGAAGATCTCGGTCGACTACGCGGTGATGGAGGGCGCCGCGGCCGCCGGCCTGGTGGCTACCGTGCCGGGGGACTTCGGCTGGCACGACATCGGCGACTTCCACACCCTGGGTGAGGTGCTGCCGGGCGGCGACGACGGCAACGTGGTGGTGGCAGGTCCGGTCGCGCAGGTGCTCTCCTGCGACACGACCGGCACGGTCGTGGTCCCGGCGTCGGACCGGCTGGTGGTCACGCTCGGGGTGCGCGACCTGGTGGTGGTGGACACGCCGGACGCGGTGCTGGTGTGCCGCCGCGACCGCGCTCAGGACGTCAAACAACTCGTTGATCAGCTGCGTGAGCGGGGAAACGCCGCGATCCTGTGAGCGCCGGTGGAGGGCGTGCCTCATGGTGTCTGGGTCTGCCTCGCGGTAAGCGGTGTCCGTTAACAACGCTCTGAGAGCTGCTCCGTTTGTCGGTGCGCTCCGTTTGTCGGCGCACCGTTTACGACAGCAGCTCTCGAAGGTCCGTCAGGAACACCCACCCTCCGAGACCCGACCGTGCTGGCCCCAGCTAGGGCACCGGTCGCGGTGGTCAGGACTCGACAGCGCCGGCGATGGCGCGGGCGGCGGCGAGCGCCGGGGCGACCAGGTGGGCGGTGGCATCGGCCAGGGGCTCCGGCAGCCCGTCGGGCGTGAACCAGCCCAGCGCGTGGGACTCTTCGCTGACCCGCTCGATGGCGTCTGGCGGCGCCAGCGCCGCGAAGCGCACGTCGTGATGATGGTTTCCGGGTCCGCACACGGCCGGATGGATGTTGATGTCAATCGGTTCCGGGTGCAGCTCCAGTCGGTCGATGCCGGACTCCTCGGTCGCTTCCCGCAGCGCGGCGGCGGTCAGGGTCGCGTCACCCGGTTCGCAGTGTCCGCCGAGCTGGACCCACTTGTTGAACCGGCCGTGCAGGCACAGCAGTACGCGGGTGACGTCGGCGGCGACCACCACGATGCCGACGGTGACATGCCCCGGCCGGTGCTCGCGCGACACCGCGACCGGTCCGTCCGTCAGCAGGTCCAGCGTCCGCTGCCGAGCGGTGACGCCGTCCGGATCGGGCGGTCCCCAGCCGGAGACCACCGCCACCACATCGGCGTGCAGAGCATCGCTCACGCCGGCCACCCGATGCGGACCAGCACATCGCCGTCCTCACCGGTGGCCACGGTGGAGGCGAGCCCTTCGGCGAGCAGCGCCGCCCGGAACCCGTGCACCGTGGCGCCGAGGTCCACGAGCGCCTGCGGTCGCCGGTCAGCAGGGGCGGCACGTACGGCTGCCGGAGCGCCGGCCGGAGCGCCGGCCGCCCGTACTTCCGCCTCCGGCAACGGCGTGAGCGTCGCAGAGTGGCCTGCCACGGCCGCCAGCGCCCGCTGCACGAGCGCGGGGTCCACCGGGTCGGACGTGAACCCGGCCGGGTCGGTCAGCAGCGCCGCGTCGCGCCGGCCGGCGGCGCGGGCCTCGGCGGCGCCGAGGGAGAACATGTCGCTGGCGGGCTCGCGCACCAGGGTGGCCACCACGCCCGGACCGTCGTCGTCGCGCATCGCCGCCGGGCCGCCGGCCAGCGACGGTAGGCCGCGCACCACCGCCACCGGCACGCCGTCGGTCTTGCCCTTGACCAGTTCGGCGGCGGCGGCCAGCTCGTCGACCACCGCGGTCTGGGTCAGCGCCAGCTCGTTGCCGTACGGGTCGGTGCGGCCCCGATAGTCGAGCAGCGGCTCGATGCCGGCCGCGCCCACCGCCATGTCGGTCAGCCCGTTGCGCCACGGGCGGCCGGCGGTGTCGGAGATGATGACCGCCACGTGACGGCCGTGCCGCTCGGCCAGCGCGGCCCGCAGCGCGCGTGCCGAGGCGTCCGGGTCCTTCGGCAACAGCACCAGCTGTGCGCTGTCCACGTTGGAGGCGTCGACCCCGGCGGCGGCCATCACGAATCCGTGGTGGGTGGCCACGATCCGGGTGGGTCCGCGGCTGGCGACGGTCCGGGCGGACTCGGCGCTGACCGCCTCCTGGCGGGCGCGTTCGCGCTCGGAGGCGCCGGCCGGCGCCGGCACCAGCCGCCCCTCCGCCTTCGACACGACCTTGCTGGTGACCACCAGCACGTCGCCGTCGCGCAGCCACGGCGCCGCCCCGGCGATCATCGCGGCCAGGTCGTCGCCGGGGGTCACCTCGCCGATGCCCCGGACCGGCAGGATCTCGATCATGTCGGCGCAAGCGCGGCGGCCACGATCGCAGCGGTCGCGTCGTCGTCGCTCATCCACAGGGGCACGGCGCGGACCTCGACGCCGTCCACCCGGGTGTCAGCGTCCTCCGTCGCGTCGACCAGCCAGGTGTCCAGCAACCCGTCCTCGGCGCGGGCGCCGTACAGTCCGGCGACCCCGGCCGCGCTGCACTCGGTGCCCACCACCGCCAGGCAGGCGTCGGCCATACCTCGCACGGGTGCCCCTCCGATGATCGGGGAGACCCCCACCACCGGGCCGCCCGCGGTCCGCAGCGCATCCCGGATCCCGGACACGGCGAGGATCGGCGCGATGGACACCACCGGGTTGCTGGGGGCGAGCAGCACGGCGTCGGCGTTGGCGATCGCCTCGGTCACACCGGGGGCGGGTTTGGCCGACTCGGCGCCCACGAACACGAAGCGGTCCGCCGGCAGCTTTGCCCGATGCCGGATCCACCACTCCTGGAAGTGGATGGCCTCGCTCCGGGCCCCACCGTCGGCCTGCGGGTCGTCGCTGGAGACCACGACGTGCGTCTCCAGCCGGTCGTCGGTAGCCGGCAGCAGGCGCACCCCGGGTTGCCAGCGGTGGCACAGCGCCTCGGTGACCGCCGACAGCGGGTAGCCGGCCGTGAGCATGGTGGTGCGCACCAGGTGGGTGGCGAGATCCCGGTCGCCGAGCCCGAACCAGTCCGGCTGCGCACCGTAGGCGCGCAGCTCCTCCTTGACGGTCCACGTCTCGTCGGCCCGGCCCCAGCCACGCTCCGGGTCCGCGGCGCCACCCAACCCGTACATCACGCTGTCCAGGTCCGGGCAGACGCGCAGGCCGTGCAGGCTGATGTCGTCGCTGGTATTGACGACCGCGGTCACCCGCGCGCGTACGTCGCGCGCGTGTGCGCGTACGCCGCGCAGGAAACGCGCCCCACCGACTCCACCGGCGAGGACCACCAGATGCATAGCGACCATCCTGGCCCATGCGCGTGGCGATGTCGATCGTGGGGCCGTCCGGGGTGAGGTGATCGACCCGACTGCCGGTGGGGATGGGCGGTCGGTGGTGGTCGGGCATACGCTGCCAGGCGTGACCGAGCACGTGACCGAGCACGAGCCAGCCGGCCTGCGACGGGCGCTGCGGCGCGCGACCGACGGGCGCACCATCGACGTGGACGAGGCCGCGACCCTGCTCGCGGCGCGCGGGCCCGCCCTGGAGGACCTGCTGGCCGCCGCCGGCGAGGTGCGCGACGCGGGCCTGCGGGAGGCCGGACGCCCCGGCGTGGTGACCTATTCGAAGAAGGTGTTCGTGCCGCTGACCCGGTTGTGCCGGGACCGGTGCCACTACTGCACGTTCGCCACCGTGCCCGGGCGGCTGCCGGCGGCGTTCCTCGAGCGCGACGAGGTGCTCGGCATCGCCCGCGCGGGCGCGGCGGCCGGTTGCAAGGAGGCGTTGTTCACCCTCGGCGACCGGCCGGAGCAGCGGTGGCCGGCGGCGCGTGAGTGGCTCGAGGCGCGGGGATACTCCTCGACACTGGACTACCTGCGGGCGTGCGCGATCGCGGTGCTGGAGGAGACCGGACTGCTGCCGCACCTGAACCCCGGGGTGCTGACCTGGGACGAGCTGCAGCGGCTGCGCCCGGTGGCGCCGAGCATGGGCATGATGCTGGAGACCACGGCGCAGCGGCTGTGGGCCGAGCCGGGCGGCTGCCACTACGGCTCGCCGGACAAGGAGCCGGCCGTGCGGCTTCGGGTGCTGGAGGATTCCGGGCGGGTGGGGGTGCCGTTCACCACCGGCGTGCTGATCGGCATCGGGGAGACGCGGGCCGAGCGGGCCGAGTCGCTGTTCGCCATCCGTCGGGTGGCCCGGGCGTACGGGCACATCCAGGAGGTCATCGTCCAGAACTTCCGCGCCAAGCCGGACATCGCGATGCGGGCGATGCCGGACGCGGAGCTGGACGACCTGGCGGCCACGGTGGCGGTGGCGCGGCTGGTGCTGGGGCCGCGCGCGCGGGTGCAGGCGCCGCCGAACCTGATCGACGACGAGTACGACCGGCTGCTGGCGGCCGGCATCGACGACTGGGGCGGGGTGTCGCCGGTGACTCCGGACCATGTCAACCCGGAGCGCCCGTGGCCGGCGATCGAGGAGCTGTCGCAGCGGTGCGCGGCGGCGGGTTACCGGTTGGTCGAGCGGCTGACCGCCTACCCGGATTATGTGCGCGCGGCTGAGCAGTGGGTGGATCCGCGGCTGTGGCCGCACGTGCGGGCGCTGGCGGATCCGGCCGGCAGCGGGCTGGCGGACGGGTCGGCGGTGCCGGTCGGCCGGCCGTGGCAGGAGCCGGACTCGCAGCCGGACGGCTCCGGTCGGGTGGACCTGCACGAGACCATCGACACCACCGGCCGCCGCGCGGACCGTCGCGGCGACTTCGACTCGGTCTACGGCGACTGGGAGGCCACCGCTGCCGACGCCGCGACGGCCTCCTCAGGGTTGATCATGGACTTTTCGCGGCGACACGCCGACGACACGCCGAAAGAGGTCCATGATCAACGCGAGGTGGTGGCGGGGTTGCGGCGGGCGGCCGACGATCCGGCGGCGTTGCTGGACCCGCGGTACGAGTCCGAGGCGCTGGCGCTGTTCGCCGCGGACGGGCCGGCGCTGGACGAGCTGTGCCGGCTGGCCGACCAGGTGCGCGCGGACACCGTCGGCGACGATGTGACGTACGTGGTCAACCGGAACATCAACTTCACCAACGTGTGCTATGTGGGCTGCCGGTTCTGCGCGTTCGCGCAGCGGGAGCGGGACGCGGACGCGTACCGCCTGTCGGTGACGCAGGTGGCCGACCGCGCCGAGGAGGCGTGGCGGGCGGGCACCACCGAGGTGTGCCTGCAGGGCGGGATCGACCCGAAGCTGCCGGTGACTGCCTACGTCGAGATCGTGCGGGCGATCAAAGACCGCGTCCCGGACATGCATGTGCACGCGTTCTCACCGATGGAGGTGGCCACCGCCGCGGCCAAGGCCGGGGTGTCGATCCGCGAGTGGCTGACCGACCTGCGTGACGCCGGCCTGGATTCCATCCCCGGCACCGCCGCAGAGATCCTCGACGACGAGGTGCGCTGGGTGTTGACCAAGGGCAAGCTGCCGGCCGCGACCTGGGTGGAGGTGATCACCACCGCGCACGAAGTGGGGCTGCGCTCCAGTTCCACGATGATGTACGGGCATGTGGACCACCCGCGGCACTGGCTGGCCCACCTGCGGGTGCTGGCCGGCGTGCAGGACCGCACCGGCGGGTTCACCGAGTTCGTGGCGCTGCCGTTCGTGCACACCAACGCGCCGATCTACCTGGCCGGCATCGCCCGGCCCGGTCCGACCTGGCGGGAGAACCGGGTGGTGCACGCGATGGCGCGGCTGCTGTTGCACGGGCGCATCGCCAACATCCAGTGCTCCTGGGTCAAGCTCGGTGACGAGGGCACGGTGGAGATGCTGCGCAGCGGCGGCAACGACCTGGGCGGCACGCTGATGGAGGAGACGATCTCCCGGATGGCCGGTTCCGCGCACGGTTCGGCGCGCACGGTGGCGCAGCTGGAGCGCCTGGCGACTGCGGCCGGTCGCATGCCGCGCCAGCGCACCACCACGTACGAAAACCCCCGATCCCCGTCGATCTAGGGATTGATCACGTGGTTTGATCTCAAACCACGTGATCAATCCCTAGATCGACGGGGGGTTGGGGGGCGACGCGCCGCGGTGCGTTACCCGTCGGGGGTCTCGATCGGTAGGGCAGATTGCGGGCGACATAACTACGGTCGCCCGGCACCGCCTCATCCGGGCGGCCCCATTTACCAGGTTCCGCTTGACGGCGCACGCATAACACGCGTGTAATTTCACTGGGGTTGTTCATAACAGGCGGTGCGAACCACCGTTATGGGGACGAACACGCGCCTTCCGCGTGGGGGGTTGCACCGGTGCCGCACCGGTGCTGTGAAGGAGGCAAGCTGATGGATGGCCGCACGGTAGGGATCGACCTACTGGGGAATGCGCCCGAGTGGCAGGAGCGGGCACTGTGCTCGCAGACCGACCCGGAGGCGTTCTTCCCCGAGAAGGGGGGATCGACCCGGGAGGCCAAGCGGATCTGCGCCCGATGCGAGGTCAAGGCCGAGTGCCTCGAATACGCGCTGGGCCAGGACGAGAGGTTCGGTATCTGGGGGGGACTGTCGGAGCGGGAACGGCGCCGGCTCAAGCGCCGGATCGCCGCCTGATCCACGTGTGTCAGGTGAGTTCGTCCGGGTCCACCCCGAGCAGGTTCGCGACCTGTTCGATGATCACATCGTGGACCAGGTCGGCCAGGTCGTCGCGCCCGCCGGCGCGAAACTCCAGCGGACGGCGGTAGAGCACGATCCGCGGCGGTACGCCGTGGCGTCCCGGCCGGCCGGGCAGCAGGCGCGCCAGCGGCACCTGTCCGTCCTCGAGCACATCCGACTCGTACACGTTGAGGTCACTGGGGACCTCCTCGACGGCGAACTCCACCCCGGCAAGCTCCTTCGCCCAGCGGCGTTCCAGGTCCTCGACCGTGTCCAGGACGAGATCGTCGAAGATCTCCGCCCGGGTGCGGGCAGCCGGCACCGTGGCCGGCACGAGCCGACCGCGCAGGCCCCGCCCCCGCCGGTCCCGACCGGCCGGCCGCGGGCGTGGTGGCCGCGGCGCCGGCCGTCGACCGGGCTGCTGCTCGTCGTGCGTCACCGTCACGCGGCCAGCGTAGTCCCGTCCGGCGCCATGTCGACCAGCAGATTTCCCCGGCGCGCCGCCACCCGCCGCAGTGGGGTCGCCACACCCGGGCCCGGCGCGCCGGCCGCATGATCGAGATCGGTCGGCGTGTCGTGCACCCACCCGGCGATGCCGGGGTATCCCGGACGATAACGTGCCGCCGTGAGGTCCACACGATGCTGCTCGCGTAACGGCTGCGATCATCCGGCGGTCGCCACGCTGACCTACATCTATGCCGACTCGACCGCGGTGGTGGGCCCACTGGCCGAGCGGCCCGAGCCGCACACCTACGACCTGTGCCAGGGCCATGCTCACGGCCTGACCGCCCCCCGCGGCTGGGTGCTGGTCCGCCACGACGGCGACCTCACCCCGGCGCCCCCGCCGGCTGACGACCTGCTGGCGTTGGCGGAGGCGGTGCTCGAGACCACCGACCCGGACCGCCCCCGCCGGTCGCCATCACCGCGGCGCCCGTCCCCGGGACCTGCCGGCAGGCCGTCGCCCGGCCCCGCGGACCGCCGCGGCCATCTTCGCGCCCTGCCGCCGACGTGACCGTTAGGCTTCGGGCGTGACCGATCGGGGAAGCAGGCTTGCCGACATTGTCAAGGCGTACGACATCCGGGGCATCGTGCCGGACCAGCTGGACGAGGATGTCGCGCGCGCGGTGGGAACCGCGTTCGTGGTGGCGCTGCAGGAGGCGGGCGACGCCGCCGGCACCGTCGTGCTCGCGTACGACATGCGCGCGTCCTCACCGGGGCTCGCCGCAGCGTTCGCCGAGGGTGTACGCGCGGCCGGTGCCGCGGTGATCGACGCCGGTCTCGGCTCCACCGACCTGCTCTACTACGCCTCCGGCCGCCTGGACCTGCCGGGCGCGATGTTCACCGCCAGCCACAACCCGGCGCAGTACAACGGCATGAAGCTGTGCGGCGCCGGAGCCCGGCCGATCGGACAGGACAGCGGCCTGGCGCGGATCCGGGACCTCGCGCAGGCGCTGCTCGCCGGTGAGATCCGGCCTCCGGAGCCGGCGGGCGGCGATGCCGGCCTGACCCGGCGCGACATCCTGGCCGATTACGCCGCCCACCTGCGCACGCTGGTGGACCTGTCCGGCATCCGGCCGCTGACGGTGGTGGTCGACGCGGGCAACGGCATGGCCGGCCACACGGTCCCGGCGGTACTGGGCGACGCGAAGTTGGCACCGCTGCCGCTGCGGATCGTGCCGCTGTACTTCGAGCTGGACGGCACCTTCCCGAACCACGAGGCCAACCCGCTGGATCCGGCGAACCTGGTCGACCTGCAGCACGCGGTCCGCGAGCACGGCGCCGACCTCGGGCTGGCCTTCGACGGCGACGCCGACCGCTGCTTCGTCGTCGACGAGCGGGGCGAGCCGGTGACCCCGTCGGCGATCACCGCCCTGGTGGCGGTGCGCGAGCTCGCCCGGCACCCGGGCGCTGCCGTCATCCACAACCTGATCACGTCGAAGGCGGTCCCGGAGATCGTTGCCGAGCACGGTGGGGTCCCGGTGCGCGCGCGGGTGGGTCACTCGTTCATCAAGGAGCGGATGGCGGTCACCGGCGCGGTGTTCGGGGGCGAGCACTCGGCGCACTACTACTTCCGTGACTTTTGGGGCGCCGACACCGGCATGCTGGCGGCGATGCACGTGCTGGCCGCGCTCGGCGAGCAGGACCGGCCGCTGTCCGAGTTGGCGGCGGCCTTCGTGCGCTACGTCGCCTCCGGCGAGATCAACTCCCGGGTGGACAACCCGGCCGAGGCGATCACGCGGGTGGAGAAGGCGTACGGCGATGAGCAGCTGGACCACACCGACGGGCTCACGGTCAGCTTCGCCGACGGCGCCTGGTTCAACGTGCGTCCTTCCAACACCGAGCCGCTGCTGCGGCTCAACGTGGAGGCGCCGGACGCGACCCGGATGGCCGCGCTGCGGGACGAGGTGCTGGCGACGGTCCGTGCGCCCGCCACGGCGCGCTGAGCCGGCGTTAGGCTGGCGGCATGAGCGTGGACCCGCAGCTGTTGGAGATCCTGGCCTGCCCGGACTCTCACCACGCCCCGCTCGAGTACGACGAGCCGGGGCAGACCCTGACCTGCACCGAGTGCCACCGGGTCTTCCCGATCCGGGACGGTATCCCGGTGCTGCTGCTTGACGAGGCCGACGGGCCGCAGGCGGCCGGCCCATCCGGAGGTGCGGACGCGTCGTGACCGAGGCAGCACGGGGGCGGGAGGAGCTCAAGGGCGACCGGCACGCGGACGAGGCGCTGCTCGATGACCCGGCGGCGCTGGCGGCCGGCGATCCCGGCGGCATGTTGCGCGCGATCGCCTCGGCCGGACCGCAGATCCGCGAGGCGATGCAGCTGGTCGGGGAGACGAAGCTGGTCGGGATCGGCGACGAGGGACGACCGCGGGCGGTGGTGGTGGCCGGCGTCGGCACCGCGGCCCGCGCCGGTGACATGCTCGCCACCGTGGCGGGCACCCGCAGTCCGGTGCCGATCCTTTCCCACCGCAGCCCTGGCGTGCCCGGCTGGGTGGGCGCGGCCGACGTGGTGATCGCGGTGTCGGCCTCCGGACAGAGTCCGGAGGCGCTGGCCGCCGCCGAGGCCGCCGCCCGCCGCGGTGCGCGGCTGGTTGCGGTGGGCGCGCCGGACACGCCGTTGCAGTCGGTGGCCGAGCGGGTGCGGGCGCCGTTCGTGCCGGTGCCGCGACGCGCACCGGCGCGGGTGAGCCTGTGGTCGCTGCTGGTGCCGGTGCTGCTGGCCGGACGGGCGCTCGGCCTCGTCAAGATCACCGAAGCGGACCTGGTGGAGACCGCCACCCGGCTGGACACCGACGCCGAGGCGTGCCGGGAGTCGGCGGAGGCGTTCGTCAACCCGGCGAAGTCGCTGGCGCTGGACCTGTCGGGCTCGATCCCGGTCGTGTGGGGCGCCTCGCCACTGGCCACGGTGGCCGCCGGCCGGTTCGCGGACATGCTGTCGGCCAACGCCCGCTACCCGGCGGTGTCGGGCGGTCTGGGCGAGGTGGGGCGCGGGCGGATCGGGCTGCTCGACGGGGTCTTCGGCGGCCTGGTTGAGGCGGAGCGGGACATCTTCGCCGACCCGCAGGAGGACGTCGGCCCGACCCGGCTGCACCTGGTGCTGTTGCGCGACGGCGGGCTCGCCGGTGACGACCAGGGCAATGACGAGCCGGCCGAGGTCGAGGAACAGCGGGCCGAGGCGGTTGCCGTGCTGGCCCGGCGGCGGGGGGTGCGGTGCACCGTCTTCCCGGCCGAGGGCGGTTCGCCGCTGGAGCGGCTGGCGTCGCTGGTGTCGGTGCCCGACTTCGCCTCGGTATACCTGGCGCTCGCGCACGGGTTCGATCCGCTGGCGGTGCCCGCGGTCAGCGAGCTCAAGACCGCCCTGGAGCCCTGAGCCCCGCTGCCGGAAGGAAACCACTGGTCGTGGAACGGCTGGAGTGTCCGATCCGTGGGTACGCGTGGGGGTCGCGGACCGCGATCGCGCGGATCCAGGGCCGGCCGGTGCCCAGCCCGGAGCCGGAGGCCGAGATGTGGGTGAGCGCGCACCCGGCGGCCCCGTCGACGGTGGACGGCGTCCCGCTGACCGACCGGATCGCCGTGGACCCGACCGGCACGCTCGGGACCCGGGTGGTTGACCGGTTCGGCGCCCGGCTGCCGTTCCTGATGAAGCTGCTGGCCGCCGAGGCGCCGTTGTCGTTGCAGGCGCACCCGGACCCGGCGCAGGCGGCCGCCGGGTTCGCCGCCGAGGAGGAGGCGGGGATCCCGCGGGACGCACCGCACCGGCGCTACGTCGACCCGTTCCACAAGCCGGAGCTGCTGGTGGCGGTCAGCGAGTTCCGCGCCCTGTGTGGCTTCCGGGACCCGGATGCCTCCGCCGACCTGCTGGCAGGGCTCGGCGTACCGGCCCTGGACCCGGTGGTGGCCCACCTGCGTGACGGGGACCTGGCCGGTGCCGTGGCGCGGCTGCTGCCCGGCGGCGCCACGGCGCCGCCCCAGGCCGAGGTCGCCGCCGCGGCCGCGGACCGGGACGGGCCGTACGGCCTGGTGGGTGAGCTCGCTGCGGCGTACCCGGACGATCCCGCGGTGGTGATGGCGCTGCTGCTGAACCAGGTCACGCTGGCGCCCGGCGAAGCGATCTTCATGCCGGCCGGCAACCTGCACATGTACCTGTCCGGGGTGGCGGTGGAGATCATGGCCGCGAGTGACAACGTCCTGCGCGGCGGACTGACCACGAAGTATGTCGATGCCACGGAGCTGCTGCGGGTATTGCGGTTCGAGACCTTGGACGACCCGGTGCGCCACGCGGTGCCGGTGGCACCGGGGGTGGTCGGCTGGCCGGTGCCGGTGGCTGAGTTCGCCCTGCACCGGGTCGATCTGGACGACCGCCGTCCACGGGTGGACGTAGCGTTATCCGCCCCCTGTGCGGTGCTATGCCTGGCAGGTACCGTTTATGTGGATGACGGTGTGGCGCCGGTCACGCTCGGTTCCGGCGAGGCCGGCTTCGGCCAGGTCCGCCATCCGGGTGCGCCGGCGGGGGCGACCGAGCAGGCCGGGCGCCGGCTCGCGCTGTCCGGCAATGGCACGGCGTTCCTGGCGTCCGTGCGGTGATCGGTCGGCCCAGGGCCTTCCAGGCCCGGATTTTTCAGGGAATCTCTTGACATGCCTGTCGCACGGAGTAGTGTCGTAACCACGCAGCGTTATCGAGACTCAGGTCCGAGCTACGCGCGGGGGAACCAAACCGGGGGGATGTACGGGGCGGCTAGCCGGGAGGCTACCCGCCCCGTACGCTGATCAGTGTCCGGAATGTGTGGCACGCTGGCGGCGATTCAACGTTCGTTAGGGTAGGGATGACCCACAAACGATCGTGAGGAGATCATCATTATGACCAGCGCCCCGACGCTTTCCGAGCACGACTATAAAGTCGCGGACCTCTCGCTGGCCGGGTTCGGGCGCAAGGAGATCCAGCTCGCCGAGCACGAGATGCCCGGCCTGATGGCGACGCGGGCCGAGTACGCCGAGCGCCAGCCGCTGCGCGGCGCCCGGATCACCGGATCACTGCACATGACGGTCCAGACGGCGGTGCTGATCGAGACCCTCGTCGCGCTGGGAGCACAGGTGCGGTGGGCCTCCTGCAACATCTTCTCGACCCAGGACCACGCGGCCGCGGCCGTCGTGGTCGGCCCCCACGGGACCCCGGAGGCCCCCAGCGGCGTGCCGGTGTTCGCGTGGAAGGGCGAGACCCTGGAGGAATACTGGTGGTGCACGGAGCAGGCCCTGACCTGGCCGGGCTTCGACGGCCCGAACATGATCCTCGACGACGGCGGTGACGCCACCCTGTTGGTGCACAAGGGGGCCGAGTTCGAGAAGGCCGGCGCGGTGCCGCCGGTCGAGAGCGCCGACTCGGAGGAGTACGCGGTCGTGCTGGGGCTGCTGCAGCGTTCGCTGACGCAGGACAACCAGCGCTTCACCCGCATGGCCGCCGACATCAAGGGGGTCACCGAGGAGACCACCACCGGTGTGCACCGGCTCTACGAGATGCACCGCGAGGGCACCCTGCTGTTCCCCGCCATCAACGTCAACGACTCGGTGACCAAGTCCAAATTCGACAACAAGTATGGCTGCCGTCACTCTCTGGTGGACGGCATCAACCGGGCCACCGACGTGCTCATCGGCGGCAAGGTCGCGGTCATCTGCGGGTACGGCGACGTGGGTAAGGGTTGCGCCGACTCGCTGCGCGGCCAGGGCGCCCGGGTCATCATCACCGAGGTGGACCCGATCTGCGCGCTGCAGGCGGCGATGGACGGCTACGAGGTGACCACCCTCGAAGACGTCGTCAGCACCGCCGACATCTTCGTCACCGCCACCGGTTGCTTCAACGTCATCACCGCCGAGCACATGGCGGCGATGAAGCATCAGGCGATCGTCGGAAATATCGGCCACTTCGACAACGAAATCGAGATGGTCGCTCTGGAGAAGATGGACGGTGTCCGGAAGGTCACCATCAAGCCGCAGGTGGACGAGTGGACCTTCCCGGACGGCCACTCGGTGATCGTGCTGTCCGAGGGCCGGCTGCTCAACCTGGGCAACGCCACCGGACACCCGAGCTTCGTGATGTCCAACTCGTTCACCAACCAGGTGATCGCGCAGATCGAGCTGTACGGTAAGACCGCCGAGTACGCCATCGGCGTGCACGTGCTGCCGAAGCACCTGGACGAGAAGGTGGCCCGGCTGCACCTGGGCGCGCTGGGCGTGAAGTTGACCGAGCTGAGCAAGGAGCAGGCCAGCTACCTCGGCGTCCCGGTGGAAGGTCCTTACAAGCCGGATCACTACCGCTACTGATTGTGATCGCCGTTTCGGCGGACCGAGCGTGAACGACAGGGCCGCGGGCACGTGCCCGCGGCCCTGTCGTTACCCTCGACAGGTCCCCTGACCAGCGCTGAAACAGGACATCGTGATCCCGTGTGACGGCTGGGCCGCATGACGGTAACGGCTGTGTCACGAAACCGCCCCGCCCCTTCCCAGATTGGCCGCGAACCGGTTACCTAATCGGCAAGCCTGGGCCGGGTCGGCCCCGTTGGCGGCCGTGCCCGGGCGTGGCACCAACCAACTGGAGGAGTAATGCGCATACCCAAGAGACTTGCGGGTCTCGCGGCGGTGGCGATGGCCGGGGCACTGGCCGTCACCGCCTGTAGTCCCCCCGAAACGGAAGACGACACCACCGATCCCGGTGCGGTCGACCTCGGCTGGGAGGGCTGCGAGGACAACCCGGACGCGTGTCACGTCGGCCCCGTGGCAGAGGGCGGCGAGTTCACGATGATGATCAGCCTTCCGTTCGAGGGCTGGTCGCAGCTGCGCGCGGGGGCCAACTCGGTCTACGTGCTGCAGGCGGTCGAGGGCATCTTCCCGAACCTGTCCCGCTACAACCCGTCGGGTGAGTTCGTCTACGACGAGCACTTCTACGCCGAAGAGCCGCACCTCGTCAACGAGGACCCGCTGACGATCAGCTGGACCATCTCGGAGGACGCGGTCTGGAACGACGGCACCCCGATCACGTACAAGGACGTCAAGTACATCTGGTACAACGCCTCGGGCAACGAGGACCTGTGCGAGGGCTGCGAGCCGCCGTCGACGGCTGTCTGGGGCATGGTGGAAAGCGTCGAGGGCGCTGACGACGGCAAGACCGTCACCGTCACCCTGGAAGAGGGCGCGAACAACCCCGAGTGGGAGGTTGTGTTCGCGGCGGGCGGCTACCCCTCGCACCTGGCCGAGGAGGAAGGCTTCGACTGGGAGAACGACCCGGCCGCCATGGGCGAGTCCACCGTCTGGTTCACCGAGACCATGCCGACCTGGTCGGGTGGCCCGTGGATCATCGAGGACGGCACCCTGACCGAGCGCGTGGTGAAGGTCCCGAACGAGAACTACTGGGGCCCGCAGCCCAACCTGGAGCGCATCGTCGGCGAGGTCGTGGCGGACCCGGGCACCTGGATCCCGGCGCTGCGTAACCGTGACATCGACGGTGGCTCCCCGGCCACCTTCGACGTGGACGTGTTCCGCGAGCTGGACACGGTTGACGGCATCCACTACAGCGCCGGCTCCGCCGGTTCGGTGTGGGAGCACATCGACATCATGACCGAGCACGAGTACCTGTCCGACCTGGAGCTGCGTCGGGCGATCTTCACCGCGATCGACGTGGAGCACACCACCACCGCGATCTGGGGTGACGATGTGCCGGTCAACCAGCGGTTGAACCACACCTTCAGCCAGCTCAGCCCGTACTTCGAGGACTTCCGCACCCCGACCGGGTTCGGTAGTGGCGACGTGGACGCGGCGCGGGCGATCCTGGAGGACGCCGGCTACACCGGCGCCGAGGCCGGTGACACGCTGACCACCCCGGACGGGGACGAGGTGCCGCCGATCCGGTTCCGTTGGACCACCGGTAACACCAACCGTGCCAACACCGGTGAGCTGGTGCAGGAGTACCTGGCCGACATCGGTATCAACGTCGAGCTCGACCCGAGCGACGACCTGGGTGGCATGCTGGTTGCAGGTGACTACGACCTGGTCATCTTCGGCTGGAGCGGTTCGCCGCTGTTCGTCAACGGGCTGACCCAGCTGTGGACCAGCCCGAGCGGCAGCAACTTCAACCGCATCGAGAATGACGAGATCGACGCGTTGGCGGCCGAGGCGCTGGAGCAGCTGAGCCTGGACGACGCCGCGGTGATCGCGAACCAGCTGAACGAGCTCCTGATGAACGAGGCAGCGGTGCTGCCGCTGTGGGACTCGCCCGCGTTCGACTTCATCTCCGATGACTTCGTCAACATGCGGCCGAACCACAACAGCAGCGCGCGGCTGTGGTACAACCAGGAAGAGTGGGGCGTGCTCGCGGCTGACTGACGTGTAGCATCACCCCACAGTAATTAGTGCAGGGTCCCGGACGCCCCACCGGGCGTCCGGGACCCTCGCACCGAAGTGGCACCCCCGCTTCGTGGCAGAGGAGACCCCCATATGCTCATGTACAGCCTGCGGCGGTTGCTCGCGGCGATCCCCGTGCTCCTGGCGGCGTCGGTCTTCACGTTCCTGCTGGTTGAGCTGTCGCCGGCGGACCCGCTGGATGAGATCATCTTCCAGATCCCGCCGCCGGACCCGGAGACCATCCAGTCGTTCCGGGAGCGCCTCTACCAGGACCGTCCCATGTGGGAGCGTTACTGGCTCTGGCTGACCGGTCTCGGTCAGCACAACGGGGACATCGGACTGCTGCAGGGCCGCTTCGGGCCGTCAACCAGCGAGGCCATGCACATCGGCACGGAGGTCAGCCAGCGCGCGATCATCTCGCTGCGACTGGTGTTCGGCGCGACTCTGATCGGCGCGGTCCTGGGCATCTTCGCCGGGGTGGTCAGCGCCCTGAAGCAGTACTCGAAGGTGGACCACACGTTCACCTCGCTCGGCTTCCTGTTCCTGGCCATGCCGATCTTCTGGGTGGCGGCGCTGGTGCGCGAGACCGGGGTGCGCATCAACGACGTGGTCGGCTACCGGTTCTTCGCCACGTTCGGGGCTACCTCGCACAACTACGCCCAGATGAGCTTCTTCGAAAAAGTGCAGGACGTCGTGGCGCACCTGACATTACCGACGGTCGCGCTCGTCCTCAGCGGTTACGCGATCTACCACCGCTACCAGCGTGCCTCCATGCTGGAGGTTCTCAACAGTGACTACGTCCGGCTCGCTAAGGCGAAGGGGCTGCGCCACCGGATCGTGATGCGCCGGCACGCACTGCGCAACGCGCTCATCCCGGTCTCGGTGATCCTGACCCCCGCCATCATCACCGCGGTCGGCGGGGCGGTGATCACCGAAACCATCTTCCGCTGGCGTGGACTCGGCGTCTACCTGGTGGATGCGATCAACAACTCGGACGTGTTCGCGGTGATGGCGGTGGTGCTGTTCCTCGGCATCTTCGTCATCCTCGGTAATCTGCTCGCCGACCTGATGTTGGCGGTGCTCGACCCAAGGATCCGCTATGAGTGACATCGACACCCACCGGCCGCCGGCCGCCGCGACGCCTCCCTCACCGGGCGAGGCCGAGGCGATCACCACCAAGGAGCGCACCCAGCTCCAGCTGGTGCTGAGCCGGTTCGTCCGCCACAAGGTGGCAATGATCAGTCTGGGTGTGTTCCTGCTGATCGCGGCGTGGGCGTTCCTCGTCCCCCACGTCTGGCCCCACCCGCACACCATCGACCGGTCCATCCCGCAGAACGTGCCCTGGTTCCAGATGTGGGAGCACCCGCTGGGCACCACCCAGCTCGGGCACGACCTGATGGCCCGGATGATGAAGGCCACCCAGAACTCGATTCTGGTGGGGCTGGTCGCCGCGACCATCGGCGTCACGATCGGGACGGTCTGGGGCGCGGTCGCCGGCTTCTACCGTGGTTGGATCGACGCGGTAATGATGCGGATCGTCGACGTGATCATCGTGGTGCCGGTCCTGGTGATCTACCTGGTCGTCGCCGGCTCCATCCGCGGTGGCGCCTCGTGGTACGGGCTCGCGATCCTGATCGGGTTGTTCGCCTGGACGGCCGAGTCGCGGATCATCCGCGGGCACGTGATGTCACTGCGGGAGCGGGAGTACATCGAAGCCGCCCGTGCCATGGGCGCCTCCGACGTGCGGATCATCTTCCGCCACCTGATCCCGAACACCACCAGCATTATCGTGGTCGCGTTCACCCTCGCGATCGCGATCGCGATCATCGCCGAGGCCGCGTTGTCCTTCCTCGGCTTCGGCATCCGGCCGCCGGACATTTCGCTGGGGCAGATGATCCAGCAGGCGCAGACCGCGGTGTTCGTGCGGCCGTGGCTGTTCTACCTACCCGGCCTGATGATCGTGGCCATCGTGTTGGCGATCAACTTCATCGGTGACGGGCTCCGTGACGCCCTCGACCCCCGACAGACAATGGTGCGGCGATGACAACGACTGATCAGAAGAGCCAACAGCCCGGCGGCGCCAGCATGTCGGCGGCCCCGCCCGGGGCCCACGACCCGGACCTGCTGCTGCAGATCGACGACCTCACGGTGGGTTTTCCCACCGACGACGGGTTGGTGCAGGCGGTGCGTGGCGTCTCCTACGAGCTGCGGCGGGGCGAGTCGCTGGGCATCGTCGGCGAGTCCGGCTCGGGCAAGTCGGTGACGTCGCTGGCGGTGATGGGCCTGCTGCCGCAGACCGCGAAGATCACCGGGTCGGCGAAGGTGCACGGTCGGGAGGTGCTCGGGCTCAGCGATGCCGCGATCAGCAAGATCCGCGGCAACGACATCGCGATGATCTTCCAGGACCCGCTGACGTCGCTCAACCCGGCGTTCACCGTCGGCTTCCAGCTCGCCGAAGCGGTGCTCGTCCACCGGGAGGTGACGAAGAAGGAAGCCCACAAACGGGCGGTGGAGCTGCTCGACCTGGTCGGCATCCCGTTCCCGGAGCAGCGCGCGCATGCCTACCCGCACGAGCTGTCCGGCGGGATGCGCCAGCGGGTCGTCATCGCGATCGCGATGGCGAACAACCCGTCGATCATCATCGCGGACGAGCCCACCACCGCGCTGGACGTCACAGTGCAGGCGCAGGTCATGGAGTCGCTGCAGGCCGCCCGCCGGGAGACCGGCGCGGCGCTGATCCTGATTACCCACGACCTCGGGGTGATCGCCGGCCACGTGGACCGGGTCAACGTGATGTACGCCGGCATGCTGGTCGAGTCGGGCACCGTCGACGACATCTTCTATAGCCCCCGGATGCCCTACTCGCTGGGCCTGCTGGGCAGCCTGCCGCGGATGGACGAGGCGCGGCACGAGCGGCTGACCCCGATCCTCGGCACCCCGCCGTCGCTGGTGAACATGCCGCCCGGCTGCCCGTTCGCCCCCCGCTGCCCGATGGCCGAGGATCTCTGCCGGGAGCAGGAGCCGGAGCTGCGGCCGGTGGACGGCGGACCACACGCCGCCGCCTGCCACTTCAGTGACCGGTTGGAGGGCGCGAGCCCCGCGGACCTGTTCAAGGCGCCCACGCTGGACGCCGACCTGATCGCCGACCTGGAGGAGCAGCAGTGACCACCACCAGCGCGCCCACCGGCACCGGCACGGTGCTGTCCGCCCGCAACCTGGTCAAGCACTTCCCGGTGCGGTCCAAGGGCCTGATCAAGCGCAAGATCGGCGAGGTCCACGCGGTCTGCGACGTGTCGCTCGACCTGCGCGAGCGCGAGACACTCGGCCTGGTCGGCGAGTCCGGTTGCGGCAAGTCCACCACCGCCCGCCTGCTGCTCAGCCTCATCCCGGTGACCTCCGGGGAGGTGCACTACCAGGGCAAGAGTCTCACCACCCTGTCCCGGGCGGAGATGCGGCCGGTCCGGCGTGACCTGCAGATCGTGTTCCAGGATCCGTTCGCCTCGCTCGATCCGCGGATGACGGTGTCGGAGATCATCGCCGAGCCCCTGCGGATCCACGGCCTGTACAACGACGGCGGCAGGAACAAGGTGCGGGACCTGCTGCAGGTGGTCGGACTCAATCCGGAGCACGGCAACCGCTACCCGCACGAGTTCTCCGGCGGGCAGCGCCAGCGCATCGGGGTGGCCCGGGCCCTGGCGCTGCGACCGAAGGTGATGGTGCTCGACGAGCCGGTCTCCGCGCTGGACGTGTCCATCCAGGCCGGCGTGATCAACCTGTTCGAGGAGCTGCAGGAGGAGCTCGACCTGTCCTACCTGTTCGTCTCCCACGATCTGTCGGTGGTGCGCCACATCGCCGACCGGGTCGCGGTGATGTATCTGGGCAAGATCATCGAGGAGGGCACCACCGAGCAGCTGTTCGCCGCGGCGGCCCACCCGTACACGCAGGCGCTGATCTCCGCGATCCCGCTGCCGGACCCGCGCAAGGAGCGCACCCGTCAGCGCATCCTGGTCACCGGGGACGTGCCCAGCCCGGTGAACCCGCCGTCCGGCTGCCGCTTCCGCACCCGCTGCCCCAAGTTCGCCAACCAGCTCACGGACAGCGACAAGCAGCGGTGCATCAATGAGGAGCCGGTGCTGACCGATCGGGGCCACGGTCACAACTCCGCCTGCCACTACGCCGAGGCGCTCAAGCTCGTCTAGGGCGACGCACCGACACCACCGGACGGCAGCGGCGCTACGGGCCGGATGCCCGTAGCGCTTGACGAACCCCGGGCGGCCCGCCACGGTGGGAATCGAGGGGGTGGCATGCCATGCGCGCCACATTGTCACTGGGCCGGTGGTTCGGCGTACCCGTCGGCGCCAACGCGGGGGTGCTGGTCATCCTGGTGCTGGTCGGGTTCCTGCTCGGGGTCTG
>SLSW01000220.1 GCA_007130245.1 Micromonosporaceae bacterium | reverse complement strand
TCTCGCCGCGGGCGTACAGCGCCCGGGAGAGCACGGCGAACAGCCCGTACCCGACCAGCCCCGGCGCGAAGCCGGCCAGCGCGCCGGCCAACCGCCCGGCCGACTCCGGCGCGGCGGACGGCATCAGGTCGGTCAGCAGCGCCGCCGCCGGCACCGCCAGCGCCACCATGGCCGCGGCACCGAACAGGCATAGCAGCACCACCGCCCGGGTGGCCGAGGCCAGCGTGGTCCGGTAGCGCGCGCGGGCCCCGGTCGCGGCGGACTCGGCCAGGGTCGGGTAGGCGGCCACCGCGACCGGTACCGCCAGCACCGCCCACGGCACCAGGAAGATGGTCTGGGACAGCATGAACAGCACGAAGGTGCCTTCCGGCCCGGCCAGGCCACGCCAGACCACCACCAGCAGCGCCAGGTGTTGGGCGGCCACGGTCACGGCGCCGGCGGTGGCCAGCCCGCGCAGGCGCCGGCGCGCTTCGGTCTCGAACCGCCACCGCGGCCGCACCCGCAGGTCGAGTCGCCACACCGGGGGCAGCAGGCAGCCGGCCATCACCACCACCCCGGCGGTCGTGCCGACCGCGAGCACCAGCAGGCCCGCGGTGCTCAGGTCGGCCACGCCGGCGCCGCGACCGTCGATGCCGGCGAAGGCCACGTACGCCACGGCCACGGTGATGCTGGACAGCAACGGCGCGAGCACCGGCCAGGCGAAGCGGCGGTGGGCCTGCAGCACGCCGGTGAGCACGATCGCGACGCCGTACAGCGGCAGCTGCGGGGCGAAGATCTGCAGCATCCGCGCGCCGGCGTCCACCTGGGCGGCAGCGGCGTCACCGGTGAGCACGATGATGACCGGCCGGGCGCCGGCCACGAGCACCACCGCCAGCGGCACCAGGGCGGCCAGGGTCCAGGTCAGCAACGCCGACGTGGTGCGTGCCACCGCGGCCCGGTCGCCGGCGGCGATCGCCGGCGCCAGCAGTGGCACCACGAGGCTGGCCAGCGCCCCCCCGGCCACGATCTCGAAGATGATGTTGGGGATGAGGTTGGCGGCGAAGTAGATGTCGCCCAGGTCGGTGTCGCCCACCGCCCAGGCGAACACCATGGTGCGGCCGAACCCGGCGAGGCGGGCGACCACGGTGAGCACCGCGATCAGGGCGGCGGCACCGGCGATGCGTTGCGCGGGCACGGGCGTCAGTGGTCGCCCGGGACCGGGTCGGGTCGCCGGCCGAGGTCGTCGATCGCCCGCAGCACCGGGGTGGCCGCGATCACCCGGGTGAAGCTCACCTTCTCGCTGGCGGCGGTCAGTGCCGCGATCACCACCAGCGCGGTAGCGCGCCCGGCCGCTCCGGTGCGGGCGGTCAGGGCCACGCCCAGCAGGGCGCCGAGCGCGTTCGCTCCCCCGTCGCCGAGCATGGTGCGCTCCTCCAGGTCGTCGGGCAGTAACCCGGCGCAGGCGCCGACCGGCCCGGCGGCCAGGCCGCCGGCGGCGCCGCCGGTCAGCGGTGCGCCGGCGAGCAGACCGACCTTCAGCGCCCGTCCGGGACGCAGGTCGAGCAGGTTGAGCAGGTTGGCCGCGCCCGCGATCACCCCCGCACCCAGCAGCACTCCCCCCACTCTCGCGTTGATCATGGAGTTCTTGCGCGACACGCCGAGCGACACGCGGGGAAAAGTCCATGATCGACGCGGGGAGGGGGGGTGGTCGAGCAGGGCGGCGGCGAGCAGCCCGGCCGCCCCCACCCCGGCGATCTTGACCACGCCGCTGGTCACCTGTCCCCGTCGCAGGGCCGCCAGGTGGCCGTGAAAGCCCTTGACCGCCCGCTGCTGGGGACGCTGGCCCACCAGGTCGTCGTACAGCCCGACGCCGCCGGCTCCCAGCCCGGCGGTCAGGGCCGCCGCCGCGGCCGCCGGGGAAGGGGAACCGGCCGCGGCGGTCAGCGATGCCGCCGCCGCCAGCGCCGGACCACCGGCCAGGTTCACCGTGGCACCACGAAAGTTCGTACGCCGCCACACCTCCGGCGAAGTCACCGCGACGCGCCCCCGCCACGTCGACAGCGCCACCCGCACCGCCGCCGCGCCCGCGCCGGCGAACAGCAGCCGCGCTACCGCGGTACGCCAGCCGGCGGCGCTCACGGCGTCGGTGCCGGCGGCAGCAGCGCCTCGGCCCCGCTCCCGTCGCCGTAGTGGCCCACGTTCTCGGCCAGATGGTGGGCCAGCACCAGCCCGGTGGCCACCCGACCCTGCGGGGTGGACCCGTTGTCAACAGTGGACACCGACGTGATCAGCTCCGGATCGTTGCGCACCTCCGCCACCACGTTGCCGGTGCCGGAGGGGCCGGCGGCGGCGACCACCACCGGACCGGCGGCGTCGAACTGGGCCACCGTGCTCAGCAGCGCCTCGTTCTTCTCGGCCGCGTCGGTATCGGTGAACGGCAACGCCGAGACGATCACCACGATCTCCGCGGGAGTGGAGGGAGGCTCGTCGAACTCGAGGTAATCCGCGGCCGCATACGACTGCAGCACCGCCTGGCGCTCATCGGCGGGGATCCCGGTCAACGGGTGGCCCGATGCGTCCTCCGGGTCCACTGGCAACTCCACCTCCTGGCCGGGACGCTCGAGCAGCACCGCGGCCAGCAGCGCCGCGGAGGTCTCCACACCGTCGCTGTTGGCGGGCAGCTCGTCGGCGTCCACGCTGGGCGGCAGCGCGTTGTGTGCCTGGTCCAGCAGCTGGTTGAGGCGGTGCGCCGGCTGGACGAACCGCTCGGTCAGCGTCACGGTGCCGGTGAACTCCGCGCCGGTCAGTTCGAGCGTGTCGATAAGGTCCGCGGCGTACCCCTCGGCGCCGGGCAGCACCAGCACCGCCACCCGCCGGTTGGTCAGTGCGCCGTCGAGCAACAGCGGGGCGGCCTCGGTGGCGAACGTCTCCTCGCGCTCGGCCTCCTGCTCCAGGAAGCTCACCTGCTCGCGCAGCTGCTGGTTGGCCTGTCCGAGCGTGGTCAGCTGGTTGTTGAGCGCGTCCAGCATCGGTCCGTTCAGCACGGTGCTGCCCAGCACCAGGCCAACTGCCAGCGACAGGAACACCGCGGTCAGCGACACCACGTGGTAACGAAAGTTGATCACGACAGCCTCCTGGTCGGCGGCTCTCAGAAGAGCCGCTGCAGCTGGAAGATGAGATTGTCCCACCACTCGGCGAACAGGCCGACGAAGGCGCGACCCGCGGTGGAGACCGCCACCGCCGAGGCCATGGCGGCGATCGCGGCCAGCACGAGCAGCAGCAGCGACGAGCCCGGGATGCCCTGGCGGTAGAGCCGGCTGACGCCCTTGGCGTCGACCAGTTTGCCGCCGATGCGCAGCCGGGTCAGGAACGTCGACGCCATCCCGCTGCGCCCCTTGTCCAGAAACTCCACCAGCGTGTAGTGGGTGCCCACCGCCACCAGCAGCGATGCGTCCTTCTCGTCGGCCAGCAGCAGGGCGATGTCCTCGCTGGTGGCCGCGGCCGGGAACACATGCGCCGACAGGCCCAGCTCCTCGATGCGCGCCAGCCCGGGCGCGCGCCCGTCCGGGTAGGCGTGCACCACCAGCTCGGCACCGCAGCGCAGCACTTCGTCGCTGACCGAGTCCATGTCGCCGACGATCAGGTCCGGTGTGTAGCCCACCTCCACCAGCGCGTCGGCGCCACCGTCAACGCCTATGAGCACCGGCTTGAACTCGCGGATGTAAGGACGCAGCACGTCCAGATCGGCCTGGTAGTCGTATCCGCGCACCACGATCAGGCAGTGCCGCCCGGCGATGTCCGTGGCGATGTCGGGCACACCGACGCCGTCGAGCAGCAGTTCGCGCTCCTGTTTGAGGTAGTCCATGGTGTTGGCGGCGAACGCCTCGAGCTGCACCGACAACCCTTCCCGGGCCTCGGCCATGGCCGCGGCCACCTTCGCGGCGTCCTGCCGCACGCCGCGCGCGACCGGCTCGTCGCGCAGGTGGACCGTGTCTCCGTCGAGGCGCACCTGGTCGCCCTCGCGCAACTGCTGGAACAGCTCCTCGCCGACGCTGTCCACCAGCGGGGTGCCCGCCTCGATCAGCAGCTGCGGCCCGAGGTTGGGGTAGCGTCCCGAGATCGACGGCTGGGCGTTGAGGACGGCGCTGACCCCGGCGGCCACGAGCGCGTCCGCGGCAACCCGGTCCAGATCCATGTGGTCGATCACCGCCACATCACCCGGGCGCAGCCGCCCGACCAGCCGTTTGGTCCGCCGATCCATCCGAACGGTCCCGGTGACCATCCCCGGTTCGGCCGTTCGCGATCGTCGTAGGGCAGGTAGGCGCATCACGAATATCCTGGCATGCGCCGCAGTCGTTGTCCCACCCGGACCCGGATGTCACACCGATAAAGGCATGAACCAGACAATCATCCGCGTTTCTCCCGGTCGGCGACCGCCAGCAGCTCCTCGGCGTGCGCGATACCCAGGTCCGAGTCGGGCAGCCCGGCCAGCATCCGCGACAACTCCCGGGCCCGATCGGTGTCCTCCACCACCCGCACTCCGCTGGTGGTGACCGCACCGCCGGAGTCCTTGGCCACCACCAGGTGGTTGTCGGCGAACGCCGCCACCTGAGGCAGGTGGGTGACCACCAGCACCTGGTGGTTGCGGGCCAGCCGCGCCAGCCGCCGGCCGATCTCCACCGCCGCCCGACCACCCACACCGGCGTCGACCTCGTCGAACACCAGCGTCGGTGGGCCGCCGGCACCGGCGAAGACCACCTCGATCGCCAGCATCACCCGCGACAGCTCGCCGCCGGAGGCGCCCTTCTGCAGCGGCAGCGCTGGCGCGCCCGGGTGGGCCACCAGGCGCATCTCCACGTCGTCGGCCCCGTCCGGGCCGGCACCGACCTCCTGGTCACCGATGGTAATGGTGGCCTCGCCGCGACCGGCCGGGCGCGGCGAAACCCCCACCTCGATGCGCGCGTGCGGCATCGCCAGGCCGGTCAGCTCGGTGCTGACCCCGGCCGCGAACGTGTCGGCGGCCTCCCGGCGCGCGGCGCTCAGCCGGGTGGCCAGCGCCGCCACCTCTCCGGCCAGCCGCTTCTCCTCGGCCTCCCGCTCGGCGAGCACCGTGTCGCCCGGGTCGAGCTCCTGCAGCCGCGCGCGGGCACGCTGCGCCCAGGCGACCACCCCGTCGGCGTCCTCTGCGTACTTGCGGGTCAACGCCCGCAACGCCGCCCGCCGCTCGTAGATGGTGGTCAGCCGGTCCGGATCGGCATCGAGCGCGTCCAGGTAAGCGCTCAGCTCCGCGGCCACGTCGCCGACCTGTGCGGCGGCGTCCTCCAGCCGGGCGGCGAGGTCGGCCAACCGCTGGTCCACTGTGGCCTGCGCCGCCAGGGTGCGGCGGGCGGTGCCGAGCAGGCTGGCAGCGTCGGACTGGTCGTCGTCGCCCCCAGCGACCGCCTGGTGGGCGGTGGCCGCCGCGGCGCGCAGACCCTCGGCGTGCTCCAGCCGCTGCGCCTCGGCCCGCAACTCCTCGTCCTCACCCGGCTGCGGGTCCACCCGGTCGATCTCCTCCAGCCCGAGCCGTAGCAGCTCCGCCTCCTGGTGGCGCGCGTGGGCGTTGCGGCGGTGCTCGTCGAGCTCGTCGCAGACCCTCCGCCACTCGGCGTAGGTCTCGCGGTAGGTGGCCAGCAACTTCTCGTGCTCACCGCCGGCGAACCGGTCCAGGGCGCCACGCTGCTCGTTCGGGCGCAGCAGCCGCAGCTGGTCGGACTGGCCGTGCACCGCCAGCACCTGCTCGCCCACGTCCGCCAGCACCGATACCGGCACCGACCGGCCGCCGATGTGCCCGCGGGAACGGCCCTCGGCGTTGACCACGCGACTGAGCAGCACCACGCCGTCGGGCTCCGGCTCAGCGCCCGCCTCGGCCACCCGCGCGTGCACCGCCTCGGCGGTGGGCCCGGCCAGCGTCAGCCGGCCCTCGACCACCGCCCGACCCGGCTCCGCGCGCACGCGTCCGGCGTCGGCCCGGCCGCCGAACAGCAGCCCCAGGCCGGTGACCACCATCGTCTTGCCGGCACCGGTCTCACCGGTGATGACGTTCATGCCGGCGGTCAACGGCAGCGTCGTGTCCTCGATGACCCCGAGTCCGGTGATGCGAAGCTCTTCCAGCACAAGACCTGACAGTAGCGGTGGGTGGTGACATCTGGCCAGCGGGCACGCGCGGCACGCCGTACCGCGGGCGCGGGACCGCACCCGTACAGTCGCGTGTACGCTACCCGGCGTTGTGGCGCCAACCCTCCACCGGCAGCGCGAACTTCGCCACCAGCCGGTCGGTGAACGGCCGTGGTCGCAGCCGCACCACCCGCACCGGCAGCGCCCCCCGGTGGACGGTGACCCGGCTGGCCGGCGGCAGGTCGAAGACCCGGCGCCCGTCGCAGGTCAGCACCGCACCCGGCGCGTGGGGGTCCACTGTGATCGTGATCGTCGAGGTGGGTGCGGCCACCAGTGGGCGGCTGAACAGCGCGTGCGCACTGATCGGCACCAGCAGCATCGCCTCCACGTCCGGCCAGACCACCGGACCGCCGGCGGAGAAGGCGTACGCCGTCGAACCGGTCGGGGTCGCGCAGACCACCCCGTCGCAGCCGTAGCGCGACAGCGGCCGGCCGTCCACGTCGACCATCACCTCCAGCATCTTCTCGCGGGCGCCCTTTTCCACGCTGATTTCGTTCAACGCCCACGATTCGGCGAGACGCACGCCGTCGCGCTCCGCGGTGACATCCAGGGTCAGCCGCTCGTCCACGGTGTAGCGACGCGCCACCACCGCGGCCACCACCCGGTCCAGGTCCGTGATCTCCGCCTCCGCGAGAAATCCGACCTTGCCGAGATTGATACCCAGCAACGGGGTGCCCGCCGGGCGTGCCAGCTCAGCCGCGCGCAGCAGCGTGCCGTCGCCGCCGAGCGCGAAGACCATCTCCACCCCGACGGCCGCCTTCGGCCCCTCGACCGGTTCGATGCCCGGCAGGTCCAGGTCGGCGGCCTCCTCGGCGACCACCCGCACCGTGAACCCGGCCGCGATCAGGTCCCGGGCCACTGTGCGGGCATGCTCGGTGCTGCGACGCCGCCCGGTGTGGGTGACCAGCAGCGCCGAGCGGGTCACCGGTCCGCCTCCGCCGGCCCGGCGGCCACCCGTACCAGTGCCGGCTCGGCCGGCGGGGCGCCACGGCGCAGCCACAGGAACACCTCCCGGTTGCCGGACGGGCCGGGCAGCGGGCTGGCGGTCACGCCGGCCACCCCCAGATCCTGCTCCCGCGCCGCGGTCGCCACCGCGAGCACCGCCTCGGCCCGCTGCGCCGGGTCACGCACCACCCCGCCGGCGCCGACCCGTTCCCGGCCGACCTCGAACTGCGGCTTGACCAGCAGCACCAGGTCACCGTCGGGTTCGGTGCACGCGGCCAGGGCCGGCAGGACCAGCCGCAGCGAGATGAACGACAGGTCGGCCACGGCCACGCCCACCTGCCCACCGATCCGCTCCGGCGTGAGGTGACGTACGTTGACCCGGTCGTGCACCCGAACCCGCGGATCGGTGCGCAGCGACCAGGCGAGCTGCCCGTACCCGACGTCGACCGCCACCACCTCCGCGGCGCCGGCGCGCAGCAGCACATCGGTGAACCCGCCGGTGGAGGCGCCGGCGTCGAGGCAGCGTCGCCCGGCCACGACCAGGCCCGTCGGGGTGAACACCGCCAGCGCGCCGGCCAGCTTGTGACCGCCGCGCGAGACGTACGCGTCGGCCTGCTCCTCGTCCACCACGACCGGGGCGGCCGGGTCGACCAGGGTGGCCGACTTGTGCGCGCGGGTGCCGTGCACCCGGACCCGCCCGTCGGCCACCAGCGAGGCGGCGTGCTGCCGGGAACGCGCCAGCCCCCGACGGACCAGTTCGGTGTCAAGTCGGGTGCGGCGTGCCATTGGTGCGGGCCATGGGTGCGGGGCGGTCATTCCTCGTCGATACTGGCGAGCGTCTCCTGTAGCGTACGGTGCGCCGCCTGGAAAGCCGGGATCTGGTCGCCCGGGGGCTGGCCGGCCACGCGGGTGATGTCCCGCAGCACCGCGTCGACGGACGGATGTCCGGTCGGCGACGGCGCCGTGGCGTCCGGATCCGGGCCGGCCGCGTCCAGCTCTCCCGGACCCGGATCAGCCGCGTCGAGCTCCGCCGCATCCAGCTCCGCCGCATCCAGCTCCGCCGCATCC
>SLSW01000168.1 GCA_007130245.1 Micromonosporaceae bacterium | reverse complement strand
CGCCCGCCGCGAACGCGGCCTGTTCGACCCGGACGCCGCGCCGGGCACCAGCCCGTTCGACCACCACATCTGGGTGATCGCCTCCGACGGCGACATCCAGGAGGGCATCAGCCACGAGGCCGGTGCGCTGGCCGGTCACCAGCAGCTGGGCAACCTGGTAGTGATCTATGACGACAACCGGATCTCGATCGAGGACGACACCCGGATCGCGCTGTCCGAGGACGTGCCGGCCCGCTACGCCGCCTACGGCTGGCACGTGCAGACCGTCGACTGGCGCGGCGGGGACCCGGCCGACGACGGCAGCTACCACGAGGACGTGCCGGCGTTGTGGGAGGCGTTGCAGGCCGCCCGCGCCGACACCGGCCGCCCGTCGCTGATCGCGTTGCGCACCATCATCGCCTGGCCGGCGCCGCACAAGCGCAACACCGGCAAGTCCCACGGGTCGGCGCTGGGCGCTGACGAGGTCGCCCGCACCAAGGAACTGCTCGGGTTCGACCCGGAGGCCACCTTCGCCGTCGATGACGAGGTGCTGCAGCACGCCCGTGGCGTGGTCTACCGCGGCAAGCGGCTGCGGGCCGAATGGCAGGAGGCGTACGACGCCTGGGCGCAGGCCCACCCGCAGCGCCATGCACTGCACGAGCGGCTGAGCGCCCGGGCACTGCCGGCCGGCTGGACCGACGCGCTGCCGGTGTTCGAACCGGACGAGGTGGGCATGCCCACCCGACGCGCCTCCGGGCAGGTGCTGTCGGCACTGGCCGAAGCGCTGCCGGAACTGTGGGGCGGGTCGGCCGACCTGGCCGAGAGCAACAACACCACCATGAAGGGGGCGGACTCGTTCATCCCCACCGCGCACGCCACCCGGGCTTTCCCCGGGCATCCGTACGGGCGGACCCTGCACTTCGGGGTGCGGGAGCACGCCATGGCCGCCATCTGCAACGGCATCGCGCTGCACGGCGCCACCCGCCCGTACGCCGGCACCTTCCTGGTGTTCAGCGACTACATGCGACCGGCGGTACGGTTGTCGGCGCTGATGAAGCTGCCGGTGGTCTACGTGTGGACCCACGACTCGATCGGGCTGGGCGAGGATGGTCCCACCCACCAGCCGGTGGAGCACCTGGCGTCGCTGCGCGCGATCCCCGGCCTGGATGTGGTGCGCCCCGCGGACGCCAACGAGACCACCTGGGCGTGGCGGGCAGCCCTGGAGCGCACCGACCGCCCCACCGCGCTGTGCCTGACCCGCCAGCCGGTGCCGGTGCTGGACCGCACCCGGCTCGCCGACGCCGCCGGCACCACCCGCGGCGGGTACGTGCTGGCCGAAGCGTCGACCGGCACCCCGGCGGTGATCATCATCGCCACCGGGTCGGAGGTGGCGCTGGCGCTGGCCGCCCGCGACCGGCTCGAGCAGGTCAACATCGCCACCCGGGTGGTGTCGATGCCGTGCCAGGAGTGGTTCCGCGCCCAGGACGCCGCCTACCGGGACCAGGTGCTGCCGGCGGCTGTGCGCGCCCGGGTCAGCGTGGAGGCCGGGGTGGCGATGCCGTGGCACGACCTGGTCGGCGACGCCGGCGAGTGCATCAGCCTGGAGCACTACGGTGCCAGCGCGCCCTACCAGATGCTGTTCGAGAAGTTTGGCTTCACCACCGACGTGGTGGTCGCCGCCGCCCACCGATCTCTGCAGAGCGTCTCGCTGCACACACGCTAGGAGGGCACCATGACCGACCGACTTGCCGAGCTGTCCGCCCAGGGGGTGGCGGTGTGGCTCGATGACCTGTCCCGCGACCGGCTGGTCACCGGCGGGCTGGACCGGCTGCGGCGGGAACAGCACGTGGTGGGGGTGACATCCAACCCCACCATCTTCGCCAAGGCGATCGCCGACTCGCAGGAGTACGACTGGCAGCTTCGCGACCTGGCCGTGCGCGGGGTCGGCGTGGAGGAGGCCGCCCGGGTGCTGACCACCTACGACATCCGGTGGGCCTGCGACGTGATGCGCCCCGCCTACGAGGCCTCCGGCGGGGTCGACGGCCGGGTGTCGCTCGAGGTGGACCCGCGGCTGGCCTACCGCACCGAGCAGACCATCGCCGAGGTCCGGGCGCTGACATGGCTGGTCGACCGGCCGAACCTGTTCATCAAGATTCCGGCGACCGAGGCGGGCCTGCCGGCGATCACCGCCAGCCTGGCCGCCGGCATCAGCATCAACGTCACCCTGATCTTCTCGCTGCAACGCTACGCGCAGGTGATGGAGGCGTTCCTGGCCGGGCTGGAACAGGCCCGCGCGGGCGGCCACGACCTGTCCACGATCGGCTCGGTGGCCTCGTTCTTCGTCTCCCGGGTCGACACCGAGGTCGACAGGCGCCTGGACGACGTCGGCGGAGAGGCCGCGGACGCGCTGCGGGGCCGGGCCGCGGTGGCCAACGCCCGGCTTGCGTACCAGCGCTACGAGCAGGTGTTCTCCTCGCCCCGCTGGCAGGCGCTGGCCGACGCCGGCGCGCATCCGCAACGTCCGCTGTGGGCGTCCACCTCTACCAAGAACCCCGCCTACCGGGACACCATGTACGTCGACGAGCTCATCGCCCCCGGCGTGGTCAACACCATGCCCGAGGAGACCATCGACGCGTTCGCCGACCACGGCGAGGTCCGCGGCGACACCGTCACCGACGCGTACGCCGACGCGCAGCGCGTGCTCGACGAGCTGGCCGGGCTGGGCATCGAGTACGACGACGTCACCGCCGTGCTGGAACGCGAGGGTGTGGACAAGTTCGAGGCGAGCTGGCGCGAGCTGCTCAAGAGCGTCGAGGGCCAGCTGGAGGCACACCGATGACCGAGCTGGCGCCCGGGCGGGTCGAGGCGGCGGCCGGGCTCGCCGTGTGGGGCGCCGACCGGGTGCCCGGCGCCGACGAGGTACGTGCGGCGTTGACCGCCGACGGTGTGCCGGGACGGCTGGCCTCGGGCGACCCGACGCTGTGGGGCCGCGAGGCCGAGGCCTCGGCGGCCAACCGGCTCGGGTGGGTGGACGCCGCCGCCCGCAGCCGGCAACTGCTCGACCCGCTGGCCGAGCTCGCGACGGAGCTGGCCGATCTGGACCATGTGGTGCTCGCCGGCATGGGCGGGTCGTCGCTGGCCGCCGAGGTGATCGCCCGCACGCTGGACCGGCCGCTGACGGTGCTGGACACCACCGATCCGCACCAGGTGGGCCGGGCGCTGGCCGACCGGCTGGAGCGCACCGTCGTGGTGGTGGCCAGCAAGTCCGGCACCACGGTGGAGACCGACAGCCAGCAGCGGGCCTACCGGCGCGCGTTCGCCGAGGCCGGCATGTCGGACGGGGAGATCGCCCGCCGGTTCGTGATCGTCACGGACCCGGGCTCGCCGCTGGAGAGCCTGGGACTGGACAGCGGCGCCACCGTGTTCACCGCCGATCCGCAGGTGGGCGGGCGCTACTCGGCGTTGACCGCGTTCGGGCTGGTGCCGGCGGTGCTGGCCGGTGTGGATGTGGTCGAACTGCTGGAGCAGGCCGAAGCGTTGGGCGCGTCGCTGTCCGGCGAGGCGGACAACCCGGCGCTGGCGCTGGGCGCGGCGCTGGGCGCGGCCGCCACCGTCGACCTCGACGACGGCGCCGGCACGGGCGCCCGCCGGCGCGACAAGGTGGCCGTGGTGGACGACGGCACCGGCATCGTCGGCCTGGGTGACTGGGGCGAGCAGCTGCTGGCCGAGTCCACCGGCAAGCAGGGCCGGGGCATCCTGCCGGTGGTGGTGGAGTCGCCGCAGGCCCCCGGTGTCACCGGCGACGACGTGTTGACGCTTACCGCCGGCGCCCCCCTGCCGCCCGCCGGAGTGCCCGGTGGCGGCGTGCCGCCGCACGTGGCGGTCAACGGGCCACTGGGGGCGCAGTTCCTTGCGTGGGAGTACGCCACCGCTGTGGTCGGGCGCGTGATCGGCGTGAACCCGTTCGACGAGCCGAACGTGACCGAGTCGAAGGACAACACCAGGGCGATCCTCCGGCAGGCCGCGCCGTCCGAGCCACCGGCGGCGGTCGACGGCGCGGTGGAGCTGTATGGCACCTCGGCGGGCACTCTGGGCCGGGCGCTGCGCGAGCTGCTGGCCGGCGTGTCCGGTGGCGGTTACCTGGCGGTCCTGGCCTACCTGGACCGGGTCGGCGACGCCGGGGCAGCCGAGCTGCGCCCGCTGCTGGCACGTGCCACGCCGCGTCCGGTCACCTTCGGCTGGGGCCCGCGCTATCTGCACTCGACCGGGCAGTACCACAAGGGTGGGCCACCCGACGGCTCGTTCCTGCAGATCACCGGCGCGGTCACCGGCGACGTGGCGGTGCCGGACCAGCCGTACACATTCGGAGCGCTGCAGGCCGCGCAGGCCGCCGGCGACCGGCAGGCCCTGCTCGGACGCGGCCGGCCGGTGCTGCGACTGCATCTGCGGGACCGGGCGGCGGGCCTGGCCCAACTGCGTGAGGCCGCGCGGGACCTGTCCGGATGAACCCGCTGCGGGATCCCCAGGACCGGCGACTGGCCCGGATCCCGGAACCCTGCGCGCTGGTCATCTTCGGCGTCACCGGGGACCTCGCCTGCAAGAAACTGATCCCGGGCATCTACGACCTCGCTAACCGGGGGCTGCTGCCGCCCGGGTTCGTGGTGGTCGGATTCGCCCGCCGCGACTGGGGGCACGAGCAGTTCGTCGGGCACGCGCGCGCCGCCGCCGAGGAGCACTCGCGCACCCCGTGGCGGGAGGAGGTCTGGCGCCGGCTGGCCGAGGGCATGCGGTTCGTGGGCGGCTCGTTCTCCGACGACGCCGCGTTCGACCTGCTGCGCCAGACCCTCGAGGAGGCGCGCGAGGGTCACGGCACCGGTGGCAACGCCGCCTTCTACCTGTCCATCCCGCCGGCCGCCTTCCCGGAGGTGCTCAAGCAGCTGGCCCGCACCGGCATGGCCGACAACCACCGCAGCGGCGGCTGGCGACGGGTGGTGGTGGAGAAGCCGTTCGGGCACGATCTGGCCTCCGCGCACGAGCTGAACGCGCTGGTCGACGACGTGTTCACCCCCGACGACGTGTTCCGCATCGATCACTACCTGGGCAAGGAGACCGTCCAGAACATCCTGGCGTTGCGGTTCGCCAACACCCTGTTCGAGCCGGTGTGGAACAACCGGTACGTCGACTCGGTGCAGATCACGATGGCCGAGAACGGCGGCATCGGGGGCCGGGCAGGGTTCTACGATGCCGCCGGCGCCGCCCGCGACGTGCTGCAGAACCATATGCTGCAGCTGCTGGCGCTGGTGGCGATGGAGGAACCGACCAGTTTCGACGCCGGGGAGATCCGTACCGAGAAGCTGAAGATGCTGCGGGCGGTGTCGTTGCCCGACGACATCGCCTCCGGCACGGTGCGCGGCCAGTACCAGCAGGGCTGGGTGTCCGGGCGGCGGGTGCCCGGATACCGCGACGAGCCGGGGGTGCCGCCCGACTCGGCCACCGAGACGTACGTGGCGGTGCGCCTCGGCGTGCAGAACCGCCGCTGGGCCGGGGTGCCGTTCTATATGCGCACCGGTAAGCGGCTGCCGCGCCGGGTCACCGAGCTGGCGGTGCTGTTCAAGTCGGCGCCGCACCTGCCGTTCCACCCCACCGACGTGGAGATGCTCGGCCACAACCAGCTCGTCATCCGGGTGCAGCCGGACGAGGGCGTGGTGGTCAAGTTCGGCTCGAAGGTGCCGGGCACCACGATGGAGGTGCGCAACATCGCGATGGACTTCCAGTACGGCGAGGCGTTCACCGAGGTCAGCCCGGAAGCGTACGAGCGGCTGGTGCTGGACGTGCTGGTCGGTGACAGCACCCTGTTCCCGCACGCCGACGAGGTGGAGCAGAGCTGGCGGGTGATCGACCCGCTGGAGCACGCCTGGTCGGGTGCCCAGCCGGAGCTCTACCGCGCCGGCGAGTGGGGCCCGCGCGGCGCCGACGACCTGCTGGCCCGCGACGGCCGCACGTGGCGGCGACCATGACCGCGCTGTGGGACACCACCGGTGCCGAAGTGCTGCGCAAGCTGTCGGCGGAGCGGCGCCACGGCGGGGTGGCCAGCGGCCTGGCGTTCACCCTCGTGGTGGTGGTCGACGAGCGGCAGGTGCCGTTGGTGGAGGAGGCGGTCACGGTCGCCGGCAGCGCCCATCCGGGACGGCTGCTGGTGGTCACCCGGCGCACCGGGCCGGTGTCGCCGTACCCTGACCGGCTCGACGCCGAGATCGTGGTCGGGGGCCGGCTGGGCGGGTACGAGGCGGTCATCATGCGCATGCAGGGGCGGCTGGCGCTGCACGCCGAATCGGTGGTGATCCCGTTGCTGGCGCCGGATGTGCCGGTGGTGACCTGGTGGCATTGCGTACCACCGCGCCGCATCAGCACCGACCCGCTCGGCGTGGTGGCCGAGCGACGCATCACCGACGTGGCGCAGGATTCCGACCCGGTGGCGGCGCTGCACCAGCGTGCGGTCGACTACGCCGCCGGGGACACCGACCTGGCGTGGACGCGGTTGACCCGGTGGCGCACGCTGGTGGCGGCCGCGTTGGACCAGCCGGCGGCCACCGCACACGTCACCGCGGCCGCGGTCACCGCGCCGCCGGATGACGCCAGCGCGGCGCTGATGGCCGGCTGGCTGCAGACGCGGCTGTCGGTGATGCCGGAACGTCGCGACGCCCCGGCAGGGAGCCTGGAGTCTGTGCGCCTCGAACTGGCCGGCGGCGCCGAGGTCGCGGTCTCCCGACGGGATGGCGCGGTGGTGGTGGAACGCGCCGGCCATCAGGCCCGGACGTTGCCGCTGTTGACCCCGTCGCCGGGTGAGTTGATCGCCGAGGAGTTGCGTCGCGTCGGCGCGGACCGGCCCTACGCGGCGGCGCTGTCGGCGGCTACCGGCGTGTCCGGTCTCGACCTCCGGCCGGCGACTCGGGTACACACGTGGATGGATCCGGAGGAGGTCGAGGTATGAGTACCGACGTGGTGGTACACGCGGACGCGCCGGTGCTGGCCCAGGCGGTCGCCGCCCGGCTGCTGGTGCGGCTGGTGGACGCCCAGGCGGCACGTGGCGAGGCCAGCCTGGTGCTCACCGGCGGCGGAGTCGCCACCGAGGTCTATCGGGCCGTCGGCACGAGCCCGGCCCGCCACGCGGTGGACTGGTCGCGGGTGCAGCTGTGGTGGGGCGATGAGCGTTTCCTACCGGAGGGGCACCCGGAACGCAACGCGACGCAGGCCCGGGGGGCGTTGGCGGCGCTGCCGCTCGACCCGGCCCGGGTGCACCCGATGCCGGCCTCGGACGGCCCGGACGGTGCCGACCCGGAGGCCGCTGCCGCCCGGTACGCCCGGCTGTTGGCCGCCGCCGGCCATCCGGCCACTCTGCCGCACTTCGACGTGCTGCTGCTGGGACTGGGCACCGATGCGCACATCGCGTCGATCTTTCCGGAGCAGCCAGCGACCTACGAGACGCGGCCGGTGTGCGCGGTGCGCGGCGCTCCGAAACCACCGCCGGTGCGGATCACGATGACGCTGCCGGCGATCCGCCACGCCGAGCAGGTGTGGCTGATCGCCAGTGGCCCGCAGAAGGCGGACGCGGTGAACCTGGCGTTGTCCGGCGGAGGGCCCACGCAGGTGCCCGCCACCGGCGCGCGCGGGGTCGACCGCACGCTGTGGCTGCTCGACCGGGCAGCGGCGGCCAAGGTGGCGCCACGGCTGCGGGCGCTACGCTGAGCCTGCCCGCCTCCCGGACCGGGTCCGGTGAGCTGGTGCCTCAGAACCCGCCGAGCTGGACGCGGAGCCAGAGGCCGAACGCGATGATGCACGCGAACCAGATGATGCCCACCAGCACCGTGTAACGGTCGAGGTTCTTCTCGGCCACCGAGGAGCCGCTCAGGTTCGAGGTGACGCCGCCGCCGAACATGCTCGACAGCCCACCGCCCTTGCCCTTGTGCAGCAGCACGAGCGCGGTCAGCACCACGCTGGTGATCAGCAGCAGCATCATCAACATGTACGGGAACCAGGACGGCATGGTGCGGTCAGTCCTCCGGGTCGGTGGGTGGGCAAGCGGGTAAAAGGTTACCCGGCGGGGCGTCCGCTGTCGCGGACCGGCCCGGCCGGCGTTCCGTGGCTGCCAGCCTAGTCGTCATCAGCCTCGTCGGTGTCTTCCGCCTCGTCGGTGTCTTCCGCCTCGTCGGTGTCTTCCGCCCCGTCGGTGTCTTCCGCCCCGTCGG